>CBDUOT010000091.1:0-14287 GCA_965368915.1 uncultured Rhodobacterales bacterium
GACCGTGCGATCCTGCCGGGGATGCCGGTCGAGGTCTTCATCCGCACGGGGGAACGCACGCCGCTCGCGTACCTCATCAAACCGCTGGCTGAATACTTCAATCGTGCCTTCCGCGAAAGCTGACGTCCTCATTCGTCCCGCGCAGGCGAAGAACTGTCTGAGCCTTCCGCACTTTGCCTGCTCCCAAAGACACATGGCGGATGCATGCGTGATTCATGGCGCATCCCCGGCCGCGTTTCGACGCAGCGACTGAATTCATTGGATCAGGTGTCGTGACTGGCCTTCCCTGCGGTAGGCGACGCAGCTAACGTGCGCGCGAATCTGAACCGAGGAGACCTTCACATGGCCGGAAAGATCGACGCACGCCTTGCGGAACTGGGTATCGACCTGCCCGACGCACCTGCCCCGGCAGCGAACTACGTGCCTTGCGTGCAATCGGGCAACCTGCTCTTCGTTTCAGGGCAGATTTCGCAAAGTTCTGAGGGCCTGATCAAAGGCAAGCTCGGCGACACAATGGACGTCTCCGAAGGCGCCGAGGCGGCACGTCGCTGCGGGATGAGCCTGCTGGCACAGGCGCGGGCCGCGCTCGACGGCGACCTCGATCGGATCACGCGAGTGGTGAAGCTGACCGGCTTCGTCAACTCGACGCCTGACTTCACCGACCAACCCAAGGTAATCAACGGTTGCTCGGATCTCATGGTCGAGGTTCTGGGCGATGCGGGCCGTCATGCGCGTGCCGCGGTGTCGGCGCCCTCCCTTCCTCTGGGCGTCGCAGTCGAGATCGAGGCGATTTTCGAGATCGCGTGATGTCGCCCAGGATCGTTCCGCTTCCCGAGGTGTTTCTCGCCCGACCGATTGCTCATCGCGGATTTCACGACAGAGCGTCCGGTCGGCCGGAAAACTCGACCGCCTCCTTTCGCGCAGCGATCTCGGCCGGCTACGGAATTGAGTGCGATATTCAGCCCTCGGCAGATGGCGTGCCGATGGTGTTTCACGACTACGACCTAAAGCGCCTGACGGGGGAAACGGGCCCCATCCGCGCGCGGAGCGCCGCGGAACTTGGCCGCATCCGCCTGAGCGATGCCGAGGACGGAATCCCGACGCTGGCCGAGATGCTGTCCATCGTTGCGGGGCGCGCGCCGCTTCTGATCGAGGTCAAGGATCAGGACGGAGCGCTTGGACCGGACGTCGGCCCCCTTGAGCACGCGGTGGGCGCAATTTTGCGCGACTACTCCGGGTCGGTTGCCCTCATGTCCTTCAACCCGCATTCCGTCGCCGCCTTGGCGGACGCATTACCTGACCGCGCACGCGGGATCGTCACCTCCGCCTATACGGCCGAGGACTGGCCCCTGGTGCCCGCCGCAACACGCGACCGGCTGCGCGACATTCCCGACTATGACCGTGTCGGAGCGAGCTTCATCTCACACGAGGCAGCCGATCTTGCCCGGCCGCGCGTCGCCGAACTGCGCGTGGAGGGTGCGGAGATCCTGTGCTGGACGATTCGATCCCCCGAGGCGGAGGCCGAAGCGCGCCGCGTCGCACGCAACATCACCTTTGAGGGTTACGACGCGATCCACGGCGCTTGACGCAACGCACTCCGCATCCCCACCTTTGAACGGCAGGGAAGGCAGGACATGGACCAGGCGACCATCGAAGTGACGATGCTTCCGGACCTCGGCGCAATCGCGCCCGAGGAATGGGATGCCTGCGCTTGCCCTGAAGCCGCGACAGGGCGTCCACAAGACCCGTTTACCACGCACCGCTTCCTTCTTGCGCTGGAACGCTCTGGTTCGGTGGGACCGAACACGGGCTGGGAAGCGCACCACCTCGTGGCGCGCGCGGAAGGACGGACGATTGCGGTCATGCCGCTTTACGCGAAGTCGCACAGTCAGGGCGAGTATATCTTCGACCATGGCTGGGCTGATGCGTTCGAACGCGCAGGCGGTGCCTATTACCCAAAGCTCCAATCCGCGGTCCCTTTCACCCCTGCGACGGGGCGCCGCTTTCTCACCCGGCCGGGATGGGAAGATGTGGGCCGTGCCGCGCTTGTCCAGGCAATGGTGCAGATCGCCGCCGAGAACGGCCTTTCCTCCGCCCACGTCACGTTCTGCACCGCTGAAGAGGCCGAAGCGGGAGCGGAGATGGGACTTCTTCACCGCATCAGCCAACAGTTTCACTGGGAGAATGCCGGCTACGAAGATTTCGACGCGTTTCTCAACGCGCTTGCGTCGCGCAAGCGCAAGGCAATCCGTCGCGAGCGCCGCGGCGCAGGAGAATTCGGCGGCAGGATCAGGTCACTGAGCGGCGAAGCGATCCTCCCAGAACACTGGGATGCGTTCTGGGCTTTCTACCAGGATACTGGCAGCAGGAAATGGGGTCGCCCCTACCTGACACGCGCCTTCTTCGACGAAGTTCAAAAGACGATGAGGGACGACGTCCTCCTCGTTCTTGCTGAACGCGAAGGCCGGCCGGTCGCGGGGGCGCTCAACTTCATCGGGCGCGACACGCTGTACGGTCGCTATTGGGGCGCGATCGAGGATCACCCCTTCCTGCACTTCGAATGCTGTTACTATCAGGCAATCGACTATGCCATCGCCAATGGCCTCGCACGGGTCGAGGCGGGCGCGCAGGGCGAACACAAGCTTGCACGCGGCTACATGCCGGTCGAATGCCATTCGCTGCACTGGATCGCGGAGCCATCGTTTCGCACCGCCGTCGCCCGTTATCTGGAAGCTGAAGCGCAGGCTGTGGGCAACGATATCGAGGTTCTCACGGACTACGGCCCGTTCCGCAACAGCGCCGGCGACGAGTGACCGCATCCCGGCTATCCGCGCTGGTGCCATTGAAGTTTACCCGCGAAAGCAGGATCATAATCAGTCGACCAACCGCATAGGAGTCCCGCGATGGCCGAGTCCCTCACGTTGTATTCGAACCCGATGTCTCGCGGCCGGATCGCACGCTGGATGCTGGAGGAGGTCGGCCAGCCCTACGAGGTGCGCTACCTCGACTATGGTGCGCCGATGAAATCGCCGGAATACCTGGCGATCAACCCGATGGGCAAAGTGCCAACACTGGTTCACGGCGACAGGGTCGTCACCGAGTACGCAGCAATCTGCGCCTATCTCGCGGATGTTTTCCCCGAGGCGGCGCTCGCCCCGAGCGATCGGTCGTCCTACTACCGCTGGCTCTTTTTTGGCGCGGGGCCCTTTGAAGCAGCGGTGATTGCCAAGATTTGCGGTTGGATGGTGCCGGATGACAAGCAGGGCCAAGTCGGCTTCGGCCCCCTCGACATCGCCCTGGACGCTTTGGAGCGCGCGGTGAGCGAGCACCCCTACCTTGCGGGCGACAGTTTCTCGGCTGCTGACGTCGCGACCGGGTCGCAGATCGGCTACGGCATGCGCTTCGGCACGATCGAGTCACGCCCCGCACTCGAGGCGTATTGGGCGCGGATCAGCGAGCGGCCCGCCCTGAAGCGGGCGACCGAAGCAGATGATGCGGCGCTTGCGGAGCAGAAAGGATGATCAGATGGCAGAGCTGCTGACGGAACCGGAACGCAGCGCAGAGCTACCCGCGCTTGGCGAGACCGGCTGGGCCGCCGTTCCAGACCGCGACGCAATCCGCAAAATATGGAAATTCAAGAACTTTTCCGAAGCCTGGGGCTTCATGGCGCGCGCCGCCCTTCAGGCGGAGAAGCTGAACCATCATCCGGAATGGACGAATGTCTACAACACCGTAGATGTGACCCTCACGACCCATGATTGCGGGGGGATATCAGCGCTCGACATCACGCTCGCCAAGCGGATGGACAAGCTGGCGGGCGGGGCGGATGTGCAGCGCGATCACGGGGAACCCGTGACCTGCCTTTGTCAGGAGCATGGACGCGCGCGGGGCTAAGCCGCGCGCGCATAAGTTCAGATCGCGGCCAACATCGCCTCGCCGCCCGATGTGTCGCAAACGCCTGGGCTTTCTTCGGCGTGCAGAACCTTGACTACCCCGTCCTCGGCGTAGAGGGCGTAGCGCTTCGATCGGTTGATGAAACCGACGGGCGGTGCCGAGAAATCCATCCCGACGGCTTGCGTGAACTCGGAAGCCGCATCGCCAAGCATGGTGATCCCCGCCTCGATTGCGCCCGTCGCATCGCCCCAGGCCTTCATCACGAAAGGATCATTGACGGAAACGCAGATGATTTCATCTACGCCCTTCGCGCGAAGCGCATCGGCGGTTCGGATGAAGCTGGGAACGTGGGCGGCGGAACAGGTGCGCGTGTACGCACCGGGAAGGCCAAAGATGATTACCTTGCGGCCCTTGAGCTTCGCTGCCAGGTCTACCGTCTCCGGCCCATCTTCACCCATGGCAAGGAGCGTCGCCCCCGGCAATTGCTGTCCTTCCGAAATCGCCATTCGTATCATCCTCTCGCGTTGCGTTTTCCTGAGCCCACGATATAGGCTCCGCCCGACCAACTGCCAGAGAGAGTTTTGTCATGAGCGGTATTGTCATCGTCGGCGCGGGTCAGGCCGGCGCTTCGCTCGCCGCGAAGCTCCGCTCGCTCGGATATGAAGGCGCGGTGACACTGATCGGCGAAGAACCCGTTCCTCCCTACCAGCGTCCGCCGTTGTCCAAGGGCTACCTCTTGCGCGAGATGGAGCTTGACCGGCTGTATCTTCGTGCAGCGTCATTCTGGGAAGAGCAGAACGTGACGCTGAAACTCGGAGGGGCCGTAACCGCGATCGACCGAACCGCCAAGACGGTGCGCGTCGGCGGGGAGACCATCCCCTACGACCAGCTCGCGCTCACAACCGGTTCGCGGCCGCGCCGACTGCCCGCATCCATCGGTGGCGAGCTGCCCGGCGTCTACACCGTCCGCACGCTTGCCGACGTCGACGCGATGGCGCCGGAATTCGGGGCGGGGCGCAAACTTCTGATCGTTGGCGGCGGATATATCGGGCTCGAAGCCGCGGCTGTTGGATCGAAACTCGGACTCGATGTCACGCTGATCGAGATGGCCCCACGCATCCTTCAGCGTGTCGCAGCGCCGGAAACGTCCGACTACTTCCGCAAGCTTCATGCAGATCACGGCGTAAACATCCTGGAGAACACAGGCCTCGACCGCTTGATCGGGGAAGGCCATGTATCGGGCGCGGTTCTGTCAGACGGCACGGAGATACAGCTCGACTTCGCCATCGTTGGCGTCGGCATCACACCCGCAACCCTGTTGGCCGAAGAGGCGGGGCTGGAGATCGACAACGGCATCCGCACGGATGAATATGGCCTTACCTCCGACCCGAACATTTGGGCGGCAGGCGACTGTGCCTCGTTTCCCTACATCGGGACTCGCATCCGCCTGGAAAGCGTAGGCAACGCCATCGACCAGGCCGAGATCGTCGCCGCAAACATGCTGGGCGCGCAAAAAACCTACGACGCGAAGCCCTGGTTCTGGTCCGACCAATACGACGTGAAGCTTCAGATCGCGGGCCTCAACACCGGGTACGACCAGACTATCACGCGTCGCGGAGACGGGGGCGCTGTCAGCTTCTGGTACTACCGTGGCGACGATCTTCTCGCCATCGACGCCATGAACGATGCGCGCGCCTACATGATCGGCAAGCGCCTGATCGAAATGGGGAAATCGCCAGACCCGTCGATAGTCTCCGACCCCGCATCTGATTTGAAGGCTCTTTTGAAAGCATGAGGATCATCGGCGGTGAAAAACGCGGCCTTAAGCTTGCCGATGTCGGGATGGGCGATCAGGCAGCGCATTTGCGCCCAACCTCCGATCGCGTGCGCGAGGCGATCTTCAACCTTCTGATCAACGGCCCCTACGGCAATCCCGTGCAGGACGCCCGTGTCCTCGATCTTTTTGCGGGCACCGGCGCGCTCGGGCTCGAGGCGGTGTCGCGCGGCGCGGCACGCGTTGCCTTCGTCGATGACGGCACGGCGGCTCGCGCGCTTTTGCGGCGCAACATCGAGCTGATGCGCGCCATGGGCGTGACGGATGTCTGGCGTCGCGACGCCACCCGGATGGGGCCGAACCGAGGGCCGGTCTACGATCTCGTCTTCCTCGATCCGCCCTACGGCAAGGCACTTGGCGAAGCTGCTCTCGCGTCATGCGTCGAAGGCGGCTGGCTTGCACCCGGCGCCATGATCGTTTGGGAAGAAAGCAGCGCGCCGATCTTGCCGGACGGCTTTGAACAGCTCGACCAACGCAAATACGGCGACACGATCATAACAATAGCGAGGGCACCCGAATGAAACCAGCAGCCGTTCTTTTCGACTGCGACGGCGTACTCGTCGACAGCGAACCGATGACGGATGCCGTCATCGCCGCCAACCTCGCGCGCTACGGGCTCGACATCCCGGCCGAGCGTGTTGGACAAATGTTCATAGGCGGCACAATGGCCGGAGTGAGAGAGGCTGCGCGCGAGATGGGCGCTGCGCTGTCGGAAACCTGGGTTGATGAGATTTACGAGGAGATGTTCACGCGCCTCGCTGAAGGTACGCCACTGATTCCGGGTGTTCCCAACCTTCTCGACACGCTCGATGCCGCGAACATTCCCTATGCCGTGGGGTCAAACGGGCCGCACCGTAAGATGGAGATCACACTTGGTCAGCACCCCGAGGTGCATGCGCGGCTGAATGGTCGGATATTCTCTCGCCACGACGTCGCCAGGCCGAAGCCAGCTCCTGACCTGTACCTTCATGCAGCTGCGCAACTCGGCGCTTCACCTGAAATCTGCGTGGTCATCGAAGACAGTCCTACCGGTGCTCGCGCCGCGCGCGCTGCGGGCATGGCCTGTTTCGGCTATGCTCCCAACGGCGACGGTGTCCGGCTCGAAGCGGAAGGGGCCCGCATCTTCCGGCAGATGGACGATCTGCCCGCTTTGCTCGGGCTCTGATTTCGTCGTTTTCCGGAGATCTCAGGACGGACCACACCCGACCCGGGCCAGATCGCATCGGCGACCGGGTCACTTCGTCTTGAAGAACCGCCCAGCCGGGGACAACGTGAAGATATCGCACCCGTCCGCGGTCACGCCCACCGAGTGCTCGAACTGCGCCGACAGCGACTTGTCGCGCGTTACGGCAGTCCAGTCGTCGGCAAGGACCTTGGTTTCCGGCCGACCGAGATTCACCATCGGCTCGATCGTGAAGAACATCCCTTCCTCAAGCCGCGGACCTGTGCCCTCGCGCCCGTAGTGAAGAACATTCGGCGGCGCGTGGAACACCCGGCCCAAGCCGTGCCCGCAGAAATCGCGCACCACGCTCATCCGCTGGGCTTCGACATAGCTCTGGATCGCGTGACCGATATCCCCGAACGTATTGCCGGGTCGCACGGCCTCAATCCCGATCATCAGCGCGTCATGCGTAACCTGGATCAGGCGCTCGGCCTTGCGGCCAAGATTGCCCGCGACATACATACGGCTTGTGTCTCCGTACCAGCCGTCGACGATCACAGTGACGTCGATGTTGAGGATGTCGCCGTCCTTCAGGAGTTTGGAGCCCGGAATGCCATGACAGACGACATGGTTTACGGAGATGCATGAGGCATGCTGATAGCCGCGATAGCCGATCGTCGCGGACTTCGCGCCCGCCGCCTCGACGCGACCATGGATGAATTCGTCAAGCGCCGCAGTCGTCACGCCGGGCTCCACGAGGTCGGCAACCTCGTCGAGGATCTTGGCCGCGAGCCGCCCGGCCGCGTGCATGCCAGCGAAATCCGCCGGCTCGTAAATCCTGATCCCGTCCTTGGTCAGACGGCCGCGCGGGTCATCCACTAGGCTCTCCTTCCGCTCCATACTGCGACTAGATAGTAAAGGATTGCAGCTTTGGCCAGAGCCCGGGGGCTTCCGCCCGACCGCGACGCGGCCTATACCGATCCCGCAGCCAAGGAAGACCGACATGACCAACCCAACCGCCGCCGTTCTGATCGTCGGGGACGAGATCCTTTCAGGGCGGACCCGCGACGCGAACATGCACTATCTTGCGGGCGAACTCGTGCGCATCGGGATCGACCTGAAAGAAGTGCGCATCGTCTCTGATGACCGGCAAGCCATTGTGGACGCTGTGAACGCGCTGCGGAACGCCTATACCCACGTCTTCACCTCGGGCGGCATCGGGCCTACGCATGACGACATCACCGCCGACTCGGTCGCGGATGCTTTCGGCGTCACGCTTTCGGTTCGCGACGACGCCCGCGCCATTCTCGCGGCGCACTACGAACGCTCAGGTCTCGAATTCAACGCGGCGCGCCTGCGAATGGCCCGCATTCCAGAGGGCGCTCAGTTGATCGAGAACCCGATCTCGGCCGCACCGGGCTTCAGCCTGGAAAATGTGCACGTCATGGCCGGCGTGCCAGACATCTTCCGCGCGATGGTCGCCTCACTCCTGCCCCGGCTGACTGGCGGCAAGCCGCTTCTTAGCCAGACGCTCAGGATCAATCAGGGCGAGGGCATGATCGCCGGGCCGTTGGGCACACTGGCAGAGGAGTTCTCGGATCTCAGCTTCGGCTCTTATCCCTTTATTCAGAACGGGGCGTATGGCGCCAACATCGTGATCCGCGGGACCGACCCGGCCCGGATCGACAAAGCGATGGGCAGGCTGACCGCGCTTTTCCCGGACGCGGCGACATGACGGATCTCTTCGCGGTCGGCGACGCGACCTGGCCCGCGGCGGCGCGCCACACGGCCGGAGCGTTTGTCGTGCGCGAAGGTCGCGGCGGCGGTCAGCGCGTCTCATCCGCAACGGTCGAAGGTCGCTGGAGCGAGGCGGACATAAGCGCGGCAGAGGCGAAACAACGGGCGCTGGGTCAGGCGCCATTGTTCATGATCCGGTCTGGCGAATGCGATCTCGACGCCGCTCTCGCCGCGCGGGGTTATCTGGTCAAGGACCCTGTCCATGTGTACGCCTGCGCGCCAGCCATCCTTACCGACCCACCGCCGAAACCGATGTCCGCATTCGCGCTCTTCCCCCCATTGGCGATCATGCGCGATCTGTGGGTGGAAGGGGGCATCGGCCCTGACCGACTTGCGGTGATGGAGCGGGCCGAGTGTCAGAAAACCGCAATTCTCGGCCGTGTCCGGGATCGCGCCTCGGGCGTCGCATTCGTTGCGATCCACTCTGGAACAGCGATGATGCACGCGCTTTACGTGACGCCTGACCAGCGTCGGCAAGGATCCGCCGTCAACATGGTGCGCAAGGCCGCCCAATGGGCGCAAGATCATGATGCGCAACGCTTTTCCGTCCTGGTAACCGAAGCGAACCAAGAGGCGCGAAGCCTCTATACTTCCCTCGGAATGGAACTTGTGGGAAAATATCACTACCGCTCAACACAAGAACAAGAGGCTAGCGGAGCAGTTGAAGGATGACGGAGTAAGTCCCACTGCGCTTGACCTTCCGATGGTCAAGCCCCTTCCGGATGCAACCCGGAAGTATTTTGACGTTTGTCTTGATAAGCTGGGTCTCGTTCCGAACGTGCTGAAAGCCTACGCGTTCGACATAGAAAAGCTCAACGCCTTCACCGCGTTCTACAACGACCTGATGCTGGCCGACAGCGGACTGTCCAAGCTCGAACGCGAGATGATCGCGGTCGCGGTCTCTTCGCTCAATCGCTGCTGGTATTGTCAGGTCGCCCATGGCGCAGCGGTGCGCGAATTGTCGGGTGATCCGGTTCTGGGTGAGGCGCTGGTGATGAACTGGCGCGTGGCGGCTCTGACCGGACGCCAGCGCGCGATGCTCGAATTCGCCGAAAAGCTGACACTTTCGTCGTCCAAGATCGAGGAAACGGATCGGCAAATCCTAAGGGATGCGGGCTTCTCTGAGCGCGACATCTGGGACATTGCCTCGGTCACGGGGTTCTTCAACATGACGAACCGCATTGCATCGGCGACGGCGATGGAGCCCAACCCCGAATACCACGGGGGGCACCGGTGAAGTCGCTCGCGCTCGCACTTCTCATGATCACGCCTGCCGCGGCGCTGGCAGCACCGACGCTTGTCCTGCCAGGTTCGGCTGACCGAACGGCGGAAGAGGCAAGGGCAATGGGAAGCTACGCCTTGCCAGTGGGCCCCTGGTCCGACGGACGGATAGAAACGCTCGCGACGGAAGGCGAAGTCGCGCAGACCGCATGGCGGGTGCACGCGGATGACATCACGACGATGGCTCTCATGGCCGAATTGCGCGATCAGCTCAGGGCGGAAGGGTTCGAAGTTCTCTTCGAATGCGAAACCGAGGCCTGCGGTGGCTTCGACTTCCGGTTTTCCACCCGCGTCCTGCCCGAACCCGAAATGCATGTCGATCTCGGCGACTTCCGCTTTCTTTCGGCGCGCCGCGTGGCGGGCCCCATCCCCGACTACGTGAGCCTTCTTGTCAGCCGGACGACCGACAGCGGCTTCGTGCAGGTAACGCGCGTTGGGGCCGCGATGGCCAAGCCAGCCGCCCTTGCCGCTGCTGTACCGCAGGCGGGCCGCGCACCACTTCCCAAAGACGCCGACGGGGTGACGAAGGCACTGGACAGCGCAGGCAAGGTCGTTCTGCGGGATCTTGCGTTCGACACCGGATCCTCGCACCTGTCCGATCAGGACTTCGCATCGTTGAGTGCCCTTGCAGCGTGGCTTGACCGGCACCCGGATCGTAAGATTGCCCTTGTCGGTCATACGGATGCGGAAGGTTCGCTCGATGCCAACGTCGCGTTGTCACGCCAGCGTGCGCGTTCGGTGATGAACCGGCTTATTTCGGAACTTGGCGTGAACGCGGCGCAGCTGTCGGCCGATGGGGTCGGCTATCTGAGCCCGATCGCCAGCAATCTTACGCCCGAAGGGCGGACCCGAAACAGACGGGTCGAGGCGATGATCACCTCGACCCGCTGACTATTCACTCGAAAACTCGTTAATCGTTTTCGGAGAGCTTCTGATTACCAGTCGTTTGGCCCTTTGTCGGAAAATGACTGCGCGAGGAAGTCGATGAACGCGCGCACCTTGGGCTGGGTGAACCGGCCCGGCGGATACACCGCGTAGATGCCCAGCGTCTCGACCGGCAGTTCGGGAATCGCTTCCTCCACCAGCCCCTTGCTCAGGGCGTCGGCGTAGAGGAACGACGGAAGATAGGCGATGCCAAGACCGGAGATCGCCGCGTTCAGCAGCGACTGGCCATCGTTCACGGTCAGCCAGCCTGCGGTCCGGACCTGACGCTTTTCGCCAGACGGCGCGGTGATCTTCCAGACGTTCCCAGCCGACTGGTTGGAATAGTGCAAGAGCTTATGCTCGTTTAGATCATCGATCTTCTGCGGGCGGCCGTATTTCTGAAAGTAGCCCGGTGCGCCGACCATGCGCTTGGAAGTGTCGGTCAGCTTGCGTGCGCGCAGTGTCGAATCTTCGAGTTCGCCCACTCGGATCGCCATGTCGAAGCCTTCCGAGATAAGCTCCACATAGCGGTTGTTCAGAACCATGTTCACCGTGATCTCGGGAAATTCGAGCAGGAAATCCCCAAGAATCGGCGAGAGAAGGTTCACGCCGAAATCCGTGGCTACGGAAATGCGCAGAAGCCCGGACGGCGCCGATTGCATCGAAGTGACAAGCGCGTCAGCCTCTCCGGCATCATTGAGCACGCGGCGGGCGCGATCATAGTAAGCGAGGCCGATTTCGGTAGGCGACACACGACGGGTCGTTCGATTCAGGAGCCGCGCCCCCAGACGCGCCTCGAGCGATGAGACGTGCTTGGAGACTGCGGATTTCGAAATCCCCATCTTCTTCGCCGCGTCCGTAAATCCCCCCTGATCTACGACAGTGGCGAAGGCCTCCATCTCTGTAAGTCTATCCATTGTGCACCCATCAAAAACATTGCCCGCCGCTGACCGGTATCACGGCCAATTCGGGCAATATTGCGGAGCTTGGCGGTCAAGACTTGGGTATTGTGGGGAACCAAAGAGGAAAATATGCGGTTATCGGAGCAAATCGAGTGACAAAGTTGTCAGATCGACGCGGCGACGCGCGTGCCTTGGTCGATCGCCCGCTTGGCATCGAGTTCGGTCGCCAGATCAGCGCCGCCAATGACATGGGTCCGAACGCCACGCGCCAGCAGGGCGTCCGCCAGACCGCGTTCGCTCTCCTGCCCAGCGCACAGGACGACCGTATCTGCCTCGATCACGCGCGGCTCTGCCCGTTCAGGACCAGAAGTGATGTGGAGCCCGTCAGAATCAATGCGTTCGTAGTTCACGCCGGCGATCATCTGGACGCCTTTCGCGGCAAGCGTTGCGCGATGAATCCAGCCGGTTGTCTTCCCAAGTCTGCGCCCCGGCTTTTCGGCCTTGCGCTGTAGGAGAGTCACCTGCCGCGCTGGCTCTTCCGGTTCGGGCGAGCCAAGCCCGCCGCGAATCTCCGCGGGATCCGCAATTCCCCACTCGGCGAGCCATTCCTCAATATCCAGCGTCGGGCTCTTACCCTTCTGGGTCAGGAACTCCGCAACATCGAATCCGATGCCCCCTGCCCCAACAATTGCTGCACGCTGTCCGACCGGCGCGCCGTTCAGCACGTCGATATAGTTCAGCACATTGCTGCCATTCTGACCCGGAATGGCCGGGTCACGCGGCCGCACACCTGTCGCGACGATCACGTCGTCGTAGCCGTCCAGCGACTCTGGCGTGGCATCCACACTTAGCCGGACCTCGATCCCGCTTTTCTCGATCATCGTCTGGAACCAGTGAACAAGGCCGTGGAACTCTTCCTTGCCGGGGACCTGCCGGGCGAGGTTTAGCTGGCCGCCGATCCGTTCGGCCCGATCGAAAAGCGTGACCGCATGTCCGCGCTCGGCAAGCGTCAGGGCTGCCGAAAGACCCGCCGGCCCAGCCCCCACGACCGCGACGCGCTTGGTGTTTGTTGCCGGCTCGATCACCAGCTCGGTTTCGAAACAGGCGCGCGGATTGACCAGGCAGGTTGAGATCTTGCCCTGGAACGTGTGATCGAGACAGGCCTGGTTGCAGGCGATGCAAGGCGCGATCTCCGCCGCCCGGCCCTCGGCGGCCTTGCTGACGAAATCCGGATCCGCAAGGAAGGGCCGCGCCATGGACACCATGTCCGCGCAACCCTCGGCCAGCACGGACTCGGCCACCTCAGGTGTGTTGATCCGGTTCGAGGTGATGATCGGCAGTCCGACTTCACCCATCAGCTTTTTCGTCACCCAAGTGAACGCACGCCGGGGCACGCTGGTCGCGATTGTGGGAATCCTCGCCTCGTGCCAGCCGATCCCGGTATTCAGGATCGACGCGCCCGCCCCCTCGATTTCCTTGGCAAGCGTCACCACCTCGTCCCAGCTCTGTCCGTTCGGGATGAGATCGAGCAGCGAGATTCGGTAGATGAGGATGAAGTCGTCGCCCACCGCCGCACGCACCCTGCGGACGACCTCGATCGGTAGCCGCATCCGGTTTTCCAGGGATCCGCCCCAGCGGTCGGTTCGCTTGTTGGTGTGCGTGACGAGGAACTGGTTGAGGAAGTAGCCCTCCGAGCCCATCACCTCCACGCCATCATAGCCCGCTTCGCGTGCACGCACGGCCGCGGTCGCGATGTCGGCGATCTGCTTTTCGATC
Source organism: uncultured Rhodobacterales bacterium (assembly GCA_965368915.1). Lineage (GTDB taxonomy): Bacteria > Pseudomonadota > Alphaproteobacteria > Rhodobacterales > Rhodobacteraceae > Albidovulum. Next base: position 13,571 of record CBDUOT010000091.1, read on the forward strand.
CCCGCCTCGTCCAATTCCTTGGGCGGGAACGGAGAGATAGGTGACTTGATCGCCGATGGGGCAACGCATTCGGGTCCGTAGGCATAGCGCCCCGCATGCAGGATCTGCATCGCGATGCGTCCCCCGGCGTCGTGGACGCGGTCGGTGACAACCCGATGGTTGGCGATGTCCTGAGCATTGAAAAGCCCCGCCGCACCGGGGAAAACGCCACCTTCACGGTTCGGCGCCATGCCGCCTGTAACGATCAGGCCAACCCCGCCGCGAGCCCGCGTGGCATAGAACTCAGCGATGCGGTTCCAATCGCCGGTTTCTTCGAGATTGGTGTGCATCGATCCCATCAGCACGCGGTTCGGAAGCGTCACATGACCAAGGTTCAGTGGCGCGAGCAAATGCGGATAGGGCGACATGGGGTCTCTCCTCGTTTGATGGGAGCATGTGACAAGCGGACCTCCCGGTCATCCCCAACGTTGCGTCACGGCTGAGGCCCGGAGCAAACTGGACAAGCGCCCACGCTCACACCTTCGCGGGATCGACGCAGTGACGCCGGAACGATTTCTTCAGAATGTCGAGTTCGGCACGCAGCAATCCGATCTCTGCGCGGATATCATCTTCGAGAGGGACGCCGGCGATGATCGTGAATTCTCCGATCCGATTGCCGCTCGCCCCGTCCTGGATCAGGAAGGTCTGAACCCCTTCGTTGAGCGTGGCTGCGGGGAT
>CBDUOT010000092.1:0-14285 GCA_965368915.1 uncultured Rhodobacterales bacterium
CTTTCTTCTTCATGGCACAGGGGCTTATCTGGCTGGCCGTCGTCGCTGTGCGTGGATTGCAGGGGCGACTCGACGGCGCAATCGTCCGCTTGCCATTTCTTGGCTTTCTGGTCGGCGGGTTGATCGCTGGGGTCGTCTATCTGCCGCTGCTGCCGAGCCTTCTCGACACGGTTTCGAACGTGTCTGAAACCTCGGCGACCGACGTGATGCAGGAATACCAGAACCCTGTCTGGACCGCGTTCGAGGCGATCCGGACCGGAATCGGACAGGCTGGTCCAATAGTGGCTCTCGTCGGCGCGATGGTTCTCATCCTTTCGCTGCTCGGGGCCATTTCGCTTCATCGCGACGCACCGCTATTCGCGCCGACGACCTTCCTCCACATCGGTCTGACAGCCGGGCTTCTGATGGCGCTCGGGATGCGCATCTGGCCGCGCTTCTTCTTCGCCGACATCGCATTCCTGATGCTCCTCATCGTTCTGGGGGTCCGGCTTTCCTGCGCCATGATCGGTCATTTCATCGGCGGCGAGCGCATATCACGCGGGCTCTTTGTTCTCGCCTGCATCGCGATGGTGGCGATCTCGGCTTTCCTCGCCAAGCGCAACTATCAGTTCCCAAAGCAGGATCTGGCCGGCGCTCATGCCTTCACGGAAGCCACGCGCGCACCCGGCGACCGAGTCTACGCGATCGGTTATTCGGGGCAGGATTTCCGGGACTACTACAAAGCCGACTGGCCGATCGTCTTCACGAACGAGGAATACAACGCCGCGATGGCCGAGCCTGGCCCAGTGTTTCTGGTGGTCGGCTTTCCGGAACGCAATTTCCGTGACGTGCCGCAGCTCGCGCTGGATGCCGGTGTCGGGCAGGGCGACATTTGTTCACCGGATTTTCCCGGCGGACCGGTGCTTCGCGCGGTGCGTTGTTTCGGCGGCACGCTCGGCGATGGTAACGTGATCGTTTTCCGCCGTGACTGAACTTCCCGACATCGTCGTCGGCTCCGGACCCGCGGGCGTTTCTGCGGCCAAGGCGTTGCTCGCGCGCGGCCGAACGGTCGTGATGCTTGACGGCGGAAAGGTCATGGAGCCAGAGGCAGAGGCGCGCCGTGCCGCACTCTCCGCAACCGATCCCTCGGGCTGGGATGACACGGACCGCGCGGCCTGGATGTCACCTCAGTACGAAGCAGCCGAGGGTCAGATCCGCCGCTACGGTTCCGATTTCGCGATGGAGCCCGCCAATGCCACTCTCGCCGCCCCGCCCGGCTGGTTCGGCCTTCGCGCCAGCCGCGCGGTCGGCGGCCTGTCGAACCTCTGGGGCGCGGCTGTGCTGCCCTACCGGCAGGAGGACATGGCGGGATGGCCGATCACGGCCGACGACCTCGCGCCGCATTACCAGGCGGTGGCGGAGTTCCTGCCAATCGCGGGCGGTTCCGACGACCTCGAAGCGGTGCTACCGGCCTTTTCGATGAACGGGCGAAGCGGCATAGAACCCGCCTCGCAGGCAGGGACATTGCTGGCCCGTCTGTCGGCAGCACGCGATGAAATCGGGGCGCTCGGCGTCACCGCAGGTGGGGCGCGCCAAGCGGTCGACCTGTCCTGCCGTCGCTGCGGTCTGTGCCTGCACGGCTGCCCATTCGGACTAATTTGGAAGGCGGGCGATACGCTCGCGCAACTGAAGGCCGCGCCGGGTTTCACCCATCGGCCGGGGCAGACCGTTGCCGGTTTCACGGAAGCAACGGATCGCGTGACGCTTCAACTGGAAAATGGCGAGAGCATCGTCGGCGCGCGCGTCTTTCTTGGCGCGGGCGTGCTTGAGACGGCGCGCATTCTTCTCGCTTCCATCTCTGAGCTTGACCGGCTCGTGCTGCGTGACAGCCAGCATGTCTTCCTGCCAATGCTCCAGCGCTGGCGCAACCGGACGCGCCCCGACCGTGGGGCGTTCCATACTCTGCCGCAGGTCTTCGCCGAACTCGATGCACCCGAGATCTCGCCCCATCTGATCCATGCCCAGATTTACAGCTGGAACGAATTCTATGCGCGCGACCTGATCCAGAACTACGGCTCCAAGCTGCCGTTCTCTCGCCCGTTCTTCACCGCACTCGCGCGCCGGCTGATCGTCGCGCAATTCTTCCTGCATTCGGACCATTCGCACCGGATCGCCTTGTCGCGCGCGGCCGACGGTCGTCTCTCAGCCGAGCTTGAACCGAATGCAGGGATGGACCACGTCGCGAAGGCCGCCGCATCGCGGCTCGGCAAAGCGATGGGAAAAGCCGGCTTGTCCGCGCTGACCTTCGCCGCCCGCCCCGGCGGGCCGGGGTCGAGCTTCCATGTCGGCGCAAGCCTTCCGATGGCACGTGTTCCGGCATCGGGCCAAAGCGATGCGCTTGGTCGGCCCATGGGCCTGTCGCGCGTCCATGTGGTCGATGCGTCGAGCCTACCCTCGATCCCTGCGACGACGATCACCTTCTCGGTTATGGCCAACGCCCACCGGATCGGCACGCTCTGCCCATGAACGCTCGCTGCGATCAGGCGCTCGGAGCCGCGCCTTTTTCGAATGCGCCCGCCTCAAGCGCTTGTGCAAGCGCCGCATCGCCTTTGCGGCGCGCCGCACGCGCGAGGGCATCGCCGTAGGCTTCGAGCACCCGGTCTTCGCGCCAGACATTCGTAAAGGCCGCGCGAGCGGCATCCGACTGGGCTTGCCTGCGGGTAGGGTCCTTCTGAAGCGACTGCATCGCCGAGATGAGCTCGTCTTCGGTCGCAAACAGCGCCCCGCCTCCCGCGCGCTCCACGATCTCGGGGAAAGGCCCAAGGCGGCGCGCGATCACCGGCGTTCCAAGCCGGAAGCTTTCGATCAGGATGATCCCGAAGGTCTCGTAGCAGACCGACGGCACGATCAGACCCTGCGCGCCGCGGTAGTAGGCGTCAAGTTCCTCCGGGCTCTTGCGCCCAAGGAACTGAATGCGCGGATTGCCTGCCGCCAGCCGTTTCAACTCGCCCGCATAGTCGCCATCGCCGAGAATGAGCAAATCGGCGTCCGGATACCGGTCCATCGCGGGGAACACGTCCTGCAATCCCTTGATCTTCTCAAGCCGCCCGACGAACAGGAAATAAGGACGGGGATGGCCAGTGTAAGGCTCGGCGAGCTTCGTGATATCGGGCAGGAAGTAAGGCAGCACCTCCATGTCCTGCTTCAAACCGAATTCCCTGTGCTTGGCCCGACTGAATTCGCTTTTGGCGATGATCAGGTCCATGTGGTCGAGCGACCGGTCCAGCTTGCCCGTATAGCGCCAGAGTTGCGGTGGACGCTTGTAGTTGATCACGCAACGAAGGCATTCGCGCCGATCGCAAAGTTCGCGCCCATGCCGCCACAGAACATGTGTCGGGCAGACCAGCCAGTGCTCATGCGCTTCGAAAATCTTCAGCCCATCCCCAATCGGCAGAAGCCCCGGACCACCGATCAAAGAGGTGTTGTTGTACCACAGGATATCGGGCTTCCGCTCGGCGAGAATTTCCCTGATGCGGGGGCCGTGGACCACCGGTTGCCCGGTCTGCTGAGTAAGCAGGTTCGAGAGCAATCCGTGCCGGCCTCTCAGGCCGATCCTTCGAACGCCGTCCTGCGCAGGTTCCGATGCAGGAGGCTTGCCGCCCAGGACCAGGTAGCTGTCCTCGTCGTGGACGACCGTCACATCATGACCGCGTGCGGTCAGCGCCTGCGCCATTCGCTGCACCCCGATCGCGTCCCCGCCAAAGGAATAGGGCGGGTAGAAAGTTGTGAACATCACGATGCTGAGCGATCTCATGCGGCCCCACCTTCGTCCGCCACTGCGGCTGCCCGCCCCGGCGAAATGTATGACAAGAGCAGTCGCAACCTGTCCCGCATCAGCAGAAGCGTCAGGACGGCGAAGACGGCGATACCGGCAGCGATCGACACCACGACATCGACGACGAGCGGTGCCTCGGCGAGCGAACGGTGCACTGCGACGACCACACCTGCCATCGCCGCCGTGGCGAGAGCTGGCAGGAGATTGCAGGCGATGAGAGGCGTAACCTCCATGTCGCCCAAACGCGCCACAAGGCGGTAGCGGAAGATCCAGAGAATGTAGTGGGCGGCGACGAAGGCTGCCGTGATTGCGACGAGTCCCCAACGCGAGGCAATCAGCATCAACACGGCACCGAGTGCCACGTTCGCCCAGGTCAGCAGCGTAATCTCTCCGGCCTTTCCCGCCGCGAGGCAGAAGCTTTGCTGCACCATCGCGATCGAGAAGTAGAGGCCAAGGAACGCCATCACGGAAAGGACCGGCGCCGCGCCAAGCCAATCGGTGCCGAAGAAAAGCCTAAGAACGGGTTCCGCCACCACCGCGAGCCCGACGAAGAAGGGGAACGCGATAACCCCGGTCAGGCGGGCGATGTCCAGAAGCAGATCCCCCGCTCTGCCGCCTTCCCGCGTCACGGCGGCGAATGCGGGCTGGGAAACCATGCGCAGCGGTGTGGAAATCAGGAAGGTCAGCGTCTCGACCAGCCGCCAGGACACGGAATAGAGACCGGTCGCCAGAGGGCCCAGTGTCGCGCCGATCAGCAGCGTCGGCATTTGTACGACGGCGAGTTCGGCCATTCGGAGACCAAGCACCTGAACGCCGAAGCCGCCCGCACGGCGGATGTGCTCCCGCGTCGTGTTCAGGCCGGGCCGCCATGCAACCGCCGTCCATGCCATGACAACATTTGTCGAGATCATCGCGACCCACTGGCCGACAAAGCTCCAGACACCCCAGCCGGTCAATGCCATCGTGATCCCGACCGTACCGCCAACGATGACGCCCGCAATCGCCCTCAGCGACAGGACGCGGAAGTTGAACTCGCGGCGAAGGATCGCGACCGGAACGGCGGTGAATGCGATCAGAAGCACCGTCACCGACAGCCCGCGTATCAGCCCCCCCACGATCTCATGCCCGTAGATCGCGGCAATCGGACCCGCAGCGGCCCAGAGAAACAGCGCCAGCACCAGCCCAAGCCCGGCGGTAAGCCAGAAGGTGGCGTTGTAGTCCTCTTCCTTCGGATCGTGCGCGGCGATCAGGTATTCCGACACGCTCTCACGCACCAGCGCCTCGGCCAGCACGATGAACACCGCCGCCATGGACAGAAGACCGTAGAGCTCGGGGCCCAAAAGCTTCGCCATCGTGACGAAGACGACGAAGTTGATCGCCTGCTCGGTCCAGCCCCCAGCCGCCATCCAGGCGACGCCCTTGATGAACTTGTTGCCGATCGTCATACGTCTCGGCCCCGATCTTTGCAGGCGCCTATCATGACACGCCCGCCCAGGGTTTCATCACTGCGCCCTTCACTGCGCGAAGGCCTCGCCGCGCCGCCAGATAGGCATGCCCTCGCCCGGCCAGATGCGCCCGCCAACGCGCTGGATCAGCGAAGTAGAACATCTCGAGGCGCGGCAGGTCGAAGGGATCGCAGGACATGCCTGCCTGACCGAGCCGCGTTCCGACGGATGTGTCGTAGCGCGTCCCGATTTCGGCGCGCACTGCGTCACTGGCAATCCCGTAAGGTGGCGCGAAATGCCGTGCGGGCGCGCCGAGCCGATCCTCTATCTCTGACTGCGACCGGTCGAGTTCGGCGGACAGTTCATCGGGTCCCAGCGCGTCGAGGTCTGGGTGGCTGACGGTATGACTGCCAAAGATGACGCCCTGCAGCGCGAGATGGCGGATCGTGCCCCAGCCCATGAGCGGTCGCGGCGGATCGGCGATCCCGTGCCAGCCTTCGCTGCCGCCGACAAAGCTGGTCGGCAGATAGACGATGGGCCTAAACCCGTGACCCTCCATGACCGGCCAGGCGGTGTCTGCGAAATCCTGAAAACCGTCGTCGAAGGTCAGGATCACGGATTGGGGTGCAAGCTCGCACCGCCCCTCTCGTGCTGCGAGATAGTCGTCGAGCGTGATTACCGGGACACCAGCATTGGCAATCGCCGCCATCTGGGCCGCAAAGACCTCCGGTGCGATGGATGTCGCCCCGCCCCGGTCCGAAATCGAGTGATACATCAGGATATCGACGACCGGCGCGCCCACGGTTCAATCCTCGACCCTGTGGTTCTCGAATTCATGGCGGTGCGCGGCCCAGCGCGCGCGGTCGATCTTGCCCTCGGCGGTCAGGCTATCGGTCGCCGCATAGGCCATCGCGAACGCATGGTGGGTGTTGTCATGCGCGAACAACCCCTGCCGGCCAAAGCTCAGAAAGCCATCGAGCGAAGAAAGCCAGTTGTCGACCGTTTCGAAGTGACGCTGATAGTCGAGGTCGTAGACCGGGTAGGCATGCGCGATCCGCCGCGTCTCGCACCGGATGACGGGCATCGTCACCGGCAGCCCGAGACCGTTCAGCCAATCGCAATAGTGCCGGCCGAGTTCTTCGTCTGACATGTCCCACCATTTCTCGCCCGGATCGCAAGGCAACTCGGCGCATAGGATGGTGCGGCCCTTGGGCTCCGTCGCCGAGTTGTAGTTTTTTGGCTCTGACATCCGGCTGATCGGGATCGACAGCTCGGGGAAGTAGTGGGCGTCGTATTCCGTGAACTGGTCGGTTTCGAGAATGAGATAGACAAGGATCATTCCCCGGAACCGGATCGACCGGGCTGCATCCACCACTTCCGGCGGTGGAGGCGGGTCCATGAGCCGTACGGCGGTCGTCAAAGGGATCGTGGAAAAGACCTGATCGGCCTCGTGACGAACCTCCTTGCCGCCGTCCTTCGTGACGAGCCCTGTGACCCGGTTTCCGTCCCGTTCGATCCGCACGATGTCCGCGCCGAAACGGAAGGCCGCGCCCTGCCCTTCGGCCGCCTCGACCATCGCCTTCGAAATCTGGCCGAAGCCCTTCTTCGGATAGTAGAAACGTCCCGTCGTCTTGCCGCGCAATCCCGGGATCATCCGGATCATCTTCCCGAGGATCTTGCCGATAGAACTGCCGGACACCCGCCGCTCTGCCAGCATCACGGCCAACTGATCCGGGTCCAGCCCCCACAGCTTCTTCACGTAAGGAAAGTAGAAGTTTTCCGAGATCGTCGGCCCGAGGCCGTCGTAAAGAACGGACGAGAAGCTGCGCGGACCTTCCGACTTCTTTCGGAACTTTTTCAGAACCATGTCGCCGATCAGCGATGCTGCAAAAGCGGGCGGCAGCTTCAGAAGCGCATCCTGCAACTTAAGCGGGAAGTGGATCCAGCGCCCGCCCAGACGGATGCGGCCGTGCCGGGGCTGAAGCAGAAGATCGTCGCCCAGCAACCGCTTCACATCGGCGATCACCTCCGGATCCGCCACCGGATGGAACCTATGCGAGCCGTAGTCGCACCATATTCCGTCAATCTGGAATGAGGTGGAATTGCCGCCCGCAACAGGGGCACGCTCAAGAACCTCGACATCTGCGGACCCCTTTGTCAGCGCATAGGCCGCGGCGATCCCCGCTGGGCCAGCGCCCAATACGAGGACGCGGGGCCGCACGTCGCCGCCCGCGCCGGTATCGACATCTTTCACTCTGAAACCTCCTTCACCGTTCCGTTGCCGATGCGCAGGCTCCCGCCCGACACCGCAAGCACCAGCGCGCCAAGCGCCCCGGCAAGGTAGAGAATGCCCTGCCAAGCCAGACCCGAGGCAATGACATCGGGCGCCAGCGCACCAAACGGCACAAGCAGCGCCGCGAGAGAGCTTTCGCGCACCCCAAGGCCGCCCAGCGAAATGGGCAAGGTCGCGATAATCTTGGCCAGAGGCCATGCGAAGAACCATGCGGCCGCTGGCACCTCGACGCCGACGACCAATGCCAGCCGGATCGACAGCCAGATCAGCACAGACTGGATCGCCGCCGACAGCGCGAGTGCACCCAACAGCAACGCCGGACGCTGGCTGAGCGCCGCGAATGCGTCAGCGACTCTGAAAGCGAGCGCCTGCGCGGGTAGGCCGGGCCAGCGCGTCCAGAGTGTGCGCGCGACACGCGGAAAGACGAACAGCCCGACGATCGCGCCAGCGAAGATCAGGCCGGCGACGATGAAGGCCAGCGCAGCACCGCCACCCTGCCCGCCCAGAAGCGCGAGGCCTGTGAGCATAAGGCAGACCAGCGCCACAAGGTCGATCATCCGGTCGCCCACAGCCGCCGCGGCGACGCGCGGCCCGTCCTTGAGCGACACATGCGCCAGCGCCGCACGAACCGCATCGCCACCCGCCGCGCCCGGCAGGCACAGGTTCGCCGCCAGCCCACCGAGATGCGCCCGAAGCGCGGTGACATAGGGGATGGCGCGATCCATCAGCAGCCACCACTTGGCCGCTGCCGCCACATGGCAGCCAAGAAACATCACGAAGACCGACAGGAACAACGGCCAGGAAAGGCGCGCGAAGCCTTGGAATATAGCGTCCTTCGGCAGGAACCAGAAAATGAGCGCAAGCGCGATCGCCGATCCGCCCGCGCGGATCGCCCATTTGCGCATCGCCTTTCCGCTCATCGCCACTTCAGGGCCTCAGATGCAGGCGCGAGATCATGTCTGCGATCAATCCCAGCGACCAGATGATCAGGGCCGACAGGAACGCGAAGATCGTGGTTTCAGAAAGGTTGTCCATCCAGATGTCGTAGACGAACTTCACCGCGCCCAGCGCCATCAGCGCAAGACCCAGCGGAATGAAGACCCGAAGCGGGTTGAACAGCACCGTCATCCTGAGAACGAGGATCAGGAAGTTCAGAAAGTCGACCGGGCGGATTTTCGATTTTCCAACCCGTTTGCCGTATTCGATCGGCGTGTAGATCATCCGTTTTCCATTACACGACATGCAGAGCGTAATCGTCGTGGTGAACGAGAACTTCTGCGGCAAGAGCGGAATGAACGGGACAAGCTCCGACTTGCGGAACACGCGCAAGCCCGAGTTCAGGTCGTTCAGTTTCCGCTCGGCCAGGAAAGACGCGAAGCTGTTCAGGATCCACTTCGCCGGCTTGCGGATCCACGGCACGTTCTTCATCGCAGCGCCGCGGTCGCCCACGACCATGTCCTGATCGCGGCACAAGGCAAGCATCTCGGGCAGGTAGTGTGGCGGATAGGTTCCGTCGGCGTCGATGATGGCGACGTATTCGTGCTGCGCGCGCTTGATCCCGCGCTTGAGGCTGGCGCCGTATCCCGTGTTGACCTGATTGCTATCGACGATCGCGCCCGTTTCGCGCGCGATTTCCAGCGTACGGTCCTCCGATCCATCATCGACCACGATGACCTCGTAGGGAATGCTCAGCGGCTCCATCGCCCGGCGCACTTCTTCGATCGTTTCGCGGACAGCGCCTTCCTCGTTAAAGGCGGGGATGACGATGCTCAGCGACATGCCCTCGACCTCGGAGACCATCGCGTTTGTCGCAGCCGTATCGGCCAGCCTGTCTTTCATATCCTTCGTTCCCTTCACCGTAACCGGTCCGGTTCAATAAATTTTGCCCGCAAGCCCTATGGCACATGCAGGCGGTTCTTCACTCCAAGGACGTGATACTCGAAAAGGCACCAGACGAACGCCGCCGCCGAATAGACATAGTAGACCTGGTGGTAGAGAAATGTCGCGAGCGCGAAGCCCGCGCCGCCGTTTTCATACATAAAACGCACGAAAGACCGGTTCACGAAAAGAGCAAGCATAGTGAGCACGAGCGTTGTGGGCCAGATCGACGGCGCGAACGGCAAAGCGATGATCGAAAGCAGGAACAACCCCGCAAGCACCGCGCGCGCCTTCTCGGCATGCGACGTGTTGAGGTCGTTGTGGACACCTTCGCGCGCGATCATCAGCCGGGACCACGGCAGGGCGCGCCGGAAGATATCTGTGTGAATGGCGTTCCGCGGGGTCCATACCTTCAGATGCTTGCCCAGCAGCGTCGGGTCCACGACGATGCGTCCGCCGGCGCGACGGATGCGATATCCCAATTCGATATCCTCGATCGAGGGCACCCGGTAAGTGTCCACGTCGAACCCGCCGATCTCACGAAAAATGTCCTTCCGGACCGCGCCGCAACCGGCCCAGAACGTCTGGGCGTCACGCTCGGCCCGCTGGTGATAGTAACGGTGCATCAGGTTCTTGTAGCGCGAGAACCAGTGCCGGCCGTCGGGCGTGGAATCGTACGAGCCGAAGACCGCGGCGACCTCCGGGTCGGCAAAGGCGGCGCGGACCTTACCGGCACCGTCGTCCCACGCGATCACGTCGCTGTCGACGAACCACAGTATCTCGCCCATAGCGCTTTCGGCGGCCAGGTTGCGCGCCGCGCCCGGCCCCCCGTTCTGCGGAGTGACGAGCACACGCGCGCCCATGCTGCGCGCGACGTCCGCGGTATCGTCGGGCGAGCGGTCATCGACAACGAGGACCTCGGTCACCTCGCCGCGCGCCTGCATCGCCATAAGCGGCGCGAGAACACGCGGCAGAAGCCCCGCCGCGTTATAGGCCGGCATCACGACCGAAATCGTCACATCTTCCTTCCCGCTCATCCGCGGCCCTCAGCAGGAATATCGAACTGCCGGGCACGGCGGGCGAAGATCATCATGATCGTGGCAGTCAGCGGCAGTAGCCAGATCACCCGGGCGCCATAGCGCGTCGCAGGTTGGGAAATTCCGCCGCAGACAAGCGCATTCGCCAGAACGCCAAGCAGGACCATCACCGCAAGCGCCTTCACCTCTCCCGGAACACGGCGCGGCACGAGGATCAGCAGAACGATCACCGCAAGCGACAGCAGATAGAAGATCTCTTGCATCGGCGTGACGACATCCAGCCACCCGATATCCTCGGTAATCCTGCCGTGCTCGAACTCACCCATCATAAGCCCCGTGACGCCCGCATTCTGGGCGATGATCTTGTCGTTGGGCAATGTCATCTCGACACTGACCCAGCCGGACTGGATAAGGGTGTTGTTCAGGAAGGCGAGGAAGGTCGCGATCGGCTGATCGGCCAGCACATCCAGGAAAAAGCCGATCTGATCGTCGGCGACCGCCTTCTGGTCTGCCGGGTCCATGAGCCGGAACGACCCCAACCGCTCGCTCGTCTCAAAGACGATATGGGTTGCAGTGATCCTGTAGGGGTCGTCCGACCACTGAAGCGCCGTGTAGAGCTTGCAGGTCGCGATCGTTTCGTCGGGGCAGTGTTTCTCCAGATAGGTAAGGCCCGGACCATCCTGAATGATACGAGCCGTGATGTAGGGCTTGATGACGACATCCGAGTGCGACACCGCCTTGGCCGCCGAACGCAGCATGCTCTGCTCTGTAAAGCCAAGCCCGACGATCGCCGCAACGAGTGCGGGCGCCACCCACCAGCGCCGCCGCGCGAGCACGACCGAGATCAGCGCTGAAGCCGGCACCATCAGCGTCGCTATGGCAAGATGAGACAGGTGCGAAACAATGGCGAGCGAACCAAGCGCCAGCGCCAGCAGGATTTCCCAGGCCCGCATGTGCCGCGCAAAGACCGTCAGCGTCGCGATCACCAGCAGAAGAACCGGCGCAAACGTATCGGGCATGAGGAAAGCAACGAAGAACGGCAGCGACCCGAAACAGGCCACGATGACCGGAAGCGATACCGCGCGCGCCACGGGCACGTGCAGGCCCCATCGCCGCGCCGCCACGCGCATTGGCAGCCAGACGGCCAAAAGCACGGCCAGGACATTGAGCGCGACGAGCCCCTCAAGCGCGCCCAGCCGCGCCAGAGCGCCCGCCATCAGCGCGTAGACAGCCGAGCGAGACCCGTCGACCGTGTTCTCGCTCTCGATTTCCGCCGTACCCCGTGATGATCCCTCAGCCTCTTCCGCCTTTTTGGCCAGCAGGGCGTTCCGCCCGGCCAAGGGCGACTCTGCCGGCAATCCCAATTGGCGCAGAGCGGAGTGGCCCTGCGAAATATAGCCCACGGTGTCGAAGTAGAAGAGCGGCTTGCCATTCACGAACAGGACGCTCAGACAAGCAATCACGGCCAAGGCCAGCCAAAAAACCGAGCGCCCGACACTCGACCGGCCCACGATCCCGCCATTGCTTGCCACCATCGCCATCAGCCTGCACTCCCTGACAGTCCCATTTCCTCACGCAGCGCGGAAAAGTACGCAATCGTCTGCGTCAACCCTTCGCGCAGATGCACCTTAGGCTCCCAGCCGATGGTCTTTCGCGCAAGCCCGATGTCGGGCTGTCGCTGGACCGGGTCGTCGTGTGGCAATGCCTGATGGATCAACTTCGACTTCGATCCAGTCAGTTCAATCACCGCCTCGGCCAGTTCGAGGATCGACATTTCGACCGGATTGCCCAGGTTCATCGGCCCTGTCACTTCGTCATCCGTGTTCATCAGGCCGATGAGGCCCTCGACCAGGTCCGAGACGAAGCAGAACGACCGCGTCTGGCCGCCGTCGCCGTAGATCGTGATCGGCTCGTCAGCGAGCGCCTGCATGATGAAGTTCGATACCACACGCCCGTCCTGCGGATGCATGCGCGGCCCGTAAGTATTGAAAATCCTTGCCACTTTGATTCGCAACTGATGCTGCCGATGGTAATCGAAGAACAGCGTCTCCGCACAACGCTTGCCCTCATCATAGCACGAGCGGAAGCCGATCGGGTTGACGTTGCCCCAGTAGGCCTCCGTCTGAGGATGAACCGTGGGGTCGCCGTAGACTTCCGACGTCGAGGCCTGAAGAATCTTGGCACGCAGCCGCTTGGCAAGACCGAGCATGTTGATCGCACCATGCACACTCGTCTTCGTGGTCTGAACCGGGTCGTGCTGGTAGTGCACCGGGCTTGCCGGGCAGGCGAGGTTGTAGATCTCGTCCACCTCGACGTAGAGCGGGAAGGTCACGTCGTGGCGCATGACCTCGAATCGCGGATTGCCCATAAGATGGGCAACATTCGCACGCCGGCCGGTGAAGTAGTTATCGATGCAAAGTACGTCGTGCCCCGCCTCAAGAAGGCGCTCGCACAGATGAGATCCCAGAAAACCCGCACCGCCGGTCACAAGGATGCGCCGTGAAATGACGCTCATGCTCAGTGGTTCCTTCTGCACCCGGGGCCGGAGCGGAAGGCTTCGTGCTGACGGCGGTGCGGTCCGTGCAGCGTGCCTTCATCGATACGGCACAAAGCTACGGCATGCCGCACTGCAGCGCGAGGACTATTATCGAACTGCTGGGCGGCCGCATTCGCTATCCCATCTAGAACTTCGGTGGCCAACGCCCCGATTCGCTTGAAAAATCCGTTCATCTTAATCCACTCGTTCTTTTATGTTTTCATCTGTTCCGGCGGCATGACGGCAACCCGTCGGGCAACCGTCTTTTGCGTGATAGTGCAGCGCGGCACTTCAATTGTTCTACCGCTATTCTGCAACCCGACGCTAAATGTCTTTTGTCGGCCATCGAAGGACCGTGCTTTAATACCCCTGCTTCGCCTAAGCCCTCATCAAGGCGGCCACACGACACTACCACTCCGAAAATGTGTTAGCACGAATTCCCGGATTCCACGACCGGGCAGTTTCGCTGCAGTGCATCGTGCGGCCCTCGCGACCGCATCATTGCCCAGACAGAAACAAAGGGCCCTACGAATAGACGGAAATTCCCCGCGGGTCCGACCCGTTTGACTGCGGTTCCGGGCATTTCCGCAACTTCCGGCGAAGGTGGCGCAGACTATTCCCCAAGCGCCCCTTCCGAAGCGACCCTCCAGACGATATTGTCTTTGCGAACGCGACGATTGCCAGGTTTCCATGCAAGTAGAAAAGACTGAACTGCCCGGCGTACTGACCCTGACGCCGCGCCGCTTCGGAGATGCGCGCGGCTGGTTTTCCGAGGTTTGGAACAAGGAAAGTTTCAGTGCGAACGGAATCAACACCGAGTTCGTGCAGGACAACCACTCCTATTCCCGCGACGTCGGAACCGTGCGGGGCCTGCATTTCCAGTCTCCGCCGCATGCGCAGGCCAAGCTTGTCCGTTGCGGCCGCGGTCGCGTCTTCGATGTCGCCGTCGATATCCGGAAAGGATCGCCGACCTACGGGAAGTGGGTTGGGGTGGAACTTTCGGCAGAAAACGGGAAGCAGCTCCTGATCCCCACGGGCTTCCTGCACGGCTTCGTCACACGCGAACCCGACAGCGAACTTCTTTACAAGTGCTCCGACCTATACGCGCCCGACTGCGATGGTGCGGTGCGCTTCGACGATCCGGATATCGGAATCGATTGGGGCATCGAAGCGGGTTCCGCGATCCTGTCCGACAAGGACCGCAAGGCGCCGCTCCTTCGCGATTTCGCCACTCCGTTCGTTTACGAGGCGTGACTATGAAGCTTCTGGTAACAGGTGGTGC
>CBDUOT010000093.1:0-14176 GCA_965368915.1 uncultured Rhodobacterales bacterium
ACGATCAGATGCGTGCTCTGTGGCTCCGGAACACCCCGAAGCGAAGACTGCTCATGCGCGACGATCCGCGTGCCGGGTTGTGCGCTGGACAAGATTTTAGGCAACAAGCGGGAGAGGACAAAGGCCGGAAGAAAAAGGAACACGATACTTGCCTGGCTGACTTCAGCGGTTTCCACATATCCATGGCGGATCTCGGTGCGTGACACCACGCCTGTGCCCCGAGCTTCGATGCGATTTCGGGCCAGTTTGACGAGGGTATTATTGGCCTCAATCCCGATCGCTCTGCATCCGAAGCGTTCGGCGGCGGCGGAAACAATGCGGCCGTCTCCGCAACCCAGATCAAGCAAGACATCATCGCGACTGGGTTCGATCAGGTCGAGAAGCTTGTCGATGAGACTTTCGGGTGTTCCAAGAGCATCGCTGTCCGAATGGGGCGCACGCCGCCCCGTCAACCGATTGCCAAGAACGCGAAACAGGCGAACCGCAGGATAAAGTCCCACGAGCGGCTTCGGGAGGTTGATCACCGCTATATCGGTTGGTTTGGGCCTCAAGACATGCGGCACGGCGCGTTGTCCGGACAGATGCAGAACCACGCGCGTCGCGGCGGAATCGTGACGCGTCAGGACGAGTCGCGGAGCGTAACGCGCAAGGGCGCGCACCTGATTTGGTTCCGCCTCGAATGGTAGCTGATATCCGGCTTCATGTGCGGTCTTCAGCGCCACGGCCAGATCCTGTTTGGCGATCCGAAGCCCGGTCAGGTTGAATTGAAGGGTGGCATCGTCCTCCGGCCCGGCCATCGCTTCCGCAGAAATTCCGCTATCGGCAAAGCGCTCAATAAGGTCCTGTCTTTCGCGGGCCATCCGTGCCGAAATCGCTCTGCAGGCGTTCTGCACGTCACGTGCGTCGGACACATCGCCATCTTGCTCGCCAGCCAGGATTCTTGCCGCAACGTTCGCAGCCTCCTGCCGCCTGACGGCCTGGATCAAAGGATTGGATCGGGCTGTGTCAGACAAGTTGAAGCCTGCCTTGCCTGCTCCAATTCCGGTTCACACGCTTCATGCGCACGCCCATTCAAGGCATGCGGGGTACGCCACATATTGGTTCGGCTTTGGTGTTGGTGCGCGCAAGTTGCGAACTCACTCCGTTTCTGGTCCGTGCATCAGGCGACGTGCGGGTTTCGTTCGAGTAAGGCTGCGAAGGCGCTTCTCGTCAAGTTTCCGCTCATAGATGGCAATCGGTCTCAGCCGGTGTCTGGAGTTTAATTCTCTGCATGGGGCGCGATCTGTGGGGATGTCGCGCGACCGGCTGGATGGACTGCTGGTTCTCCGACCTTCCGGTCAGCGTTAAGATGACGCCCAGACCTATTTCGGAAGTGTCACCCGTGGAGGGTCGAGGCAAACCTCAGTGCCCTCCGCCGAGCGCCCCCGCCTTCACGTCGTAGTCCACCGCGATCCCGTAGTCGGGGTCGTCGGCGCTATCTATCATGAGCTGACCGGCGCGATTTAGCAGGCTGTGGCAGTCACGGCTCAGGTGGCGCAGGGCGAGGGACTTGCCCTGAGCTTCGTAACGCGCCGCGAGCGCTTCGATAGCCGCCAGTGCAGACTGATCGGCCACGCGGCTGCCTTCGAAGTCCACGATCACCCGCTCGGGGTCGGACTCGGGATCGAAGAGCTCAGAAAACCCGTCGGTTGAGCCGAAGAAGAGCGGCCCCTGGATCTGGTAGACCTTGGCGCCATCGGGGGCGATGCTGGTCACCGCCAGGATGCGCTTCGCGTTCTGCCACGCATAGGCCAGCGCCGAGACAATGACGCCTGCAACAACCGCGGTTGCGAGGTCGGTTGCAACGGTGATGGCGGTCACGAGAACGATGACGACCGCGTCGGTCGTTGGGACAACCCGCAGTATGCGGAAGGTCTGCCAAGCGAAGGTGCCGATCACGACCATGAACATCACGCCCACGAGCGCCGCGAGCGGGATTTGCTCGATAAGGGAGGATGCGAACAGGATGAACGACAGAAGGAACAGCGCGGCTGCTACCGCCGCGAGGCGCGTACGCCCACCCGATGTCACGTTGATCATTGACTGACCGATCATCGCGCAGCCCCCCATGCCGCCGAAGAAGCCGGTCACCGTATTGGCCACGCCCTGAGCCACGCATTCCTGGCTGGCGCCGCCACGCTTGCCGGTGATTTCGCCCACAAGGTTCAGCGTCAACAGGCTCTCGATCAGGCCAATCGCGGCGAGAATGACTGCGTACGGGAAAATGATCTCGAGCGTGTCCAGACTCAATGGAACGGTCGGTATGTGAAACGCCGGAAGCCCGCCCTTGATCGATGCGAGGTCGCCGACACGCGGCACGTCGATACCAAAACCGACCACCAACGCGGCGACGATGCCGATGCCTGCCAAAGGTGCGGGGAACGCCTTGGTGATCCGCGGCATCACCCAGATGATCGCCATGGTTACGACGACGAGTGCCAGCATGTTCACCAGCGGCCAGCCCGTCATCCAATCGTGACCACCATGCCCATCCGGAAGGCGGAACTGTTCAAGCTGCGCGAGCCCGATGACGATCGCGAGCCCGTTGACGAAGCCCAACATCACGGGATGCGGTACCAGACGAATGAACTTGCCGAGTTTCAGAAGCCCTGCCGCAATCTGAAGGATGCCCATAAGCACAACGGTCGCGAACAGGTATTCGACACCATGCGTGGCCACGAGGCTGACCATCACGACGGCAAGCGCTCCGGTGGCGCCGGAGATCATTCCTGGCCGGCCACCTATCACCGCGGTAATCAAACCGACGATGAATGCGGCATAAAGCCCAACAAGCGGATGTACGCCCGCCACGAAGGCAAAGGCCACCGCCTCAGGCACCAGCGCAAGCGCAACGGTGAGGCCGGAAAGGATCTCCGTCCGGAGGGCGGCGGGAGAATGCGGGAAGGCCGGCGCGTGGACCGGCGACACGGCAGCTGCAAAAGCCGCGAGCGCGGAGCGGGGCATCGGAATCCTCGGGGAGTTGGAGTGTTCGCGCGCATCTCGTAGCGGCAAACGGAGTGAAACGAAACCCCTGACGGGGAAATTGCTCAGGCTTGGTGCGAAAATCTTCGGTCCAGAACCATCAACCTTGAGACTTCTCTCGATCTACCTCGCTCGTCCGGACCTCTCCGGCCGCAGCTGCTTGGCGGCATGAGGAATCTGGCGAAGGTGGTGCCTTCAAGCCAATAGGCGGGAATTGCAATGGCTGCTAATTCGTATATTCTCGAAATATGGAAGAAGTGATTCCCTCCCGACTGTCGACCTTGGGTCACCCGCAGAGGTTGGCCATCTTCAGACTTCTCGTGCGCCGCTACCCCGATCGGGTGCCCGCCGGGGAACTGGCGGAGGTGCTCGATCTGAAACCGAGCACGCTTTCCGCCTATCTCGCAACGCTCATGCAGGCCGGTCTCGTGACTCAGGAACGGACGGGAACGTCACTACGCTACGCCATCGACATGACGGAGGTGCGACGCACCTTCGACTATCTGCTCAACGACTGTTGCCGCGGACGGCCCGAACTTTGTTCGCCCGTCTCCTTTCCATTGCCAGAAGGAAGCGCCCCCATGTCAGATCGCACATACAAAGTGCTGTTCATTTGTACTGGCAATTCTGCCCGTTCGATCTTTGCCGAGTCGATCCTCCGCAACGTAGGTGGTGATCGGTTCGAGGCGTACTCGGCCGGCACTAAGCCGCAATCGGAACTGAACCCGTTTGCGATCGAAGTGCTTGAGGCCAAGGGCTACGATACCTCTGTCCTGCGCTCTAAGAATATCTCCGAATTTCAGGGGCCGGATGCGCCGAAATTCGACTTCGTGTTCACCGTCTGCAACCAAGCGGCCAATGAGGAGTGTCCTGCTTGGACGGGGCAGCCGATAAGCGCGCATTGGGGAATGCCGGACCCGGTCCAGGCCGAAGGTACCGATGCGCAGAAAAGCCTTGCGTTCCAGCACGCCTACGGCGCGCTGAGGAACCGTATCGTCGCCTTCACCGCGCTGCCGGTCGCCTCGCTCGATCGCATCTCACTTCAGAAGGCCGTCGACGATATCGGCCGCGCTGATGCCGGGGTGCCTGCATGACCGTGTACGCGTTGAACGGCCTGGGAAGGATTGGAAAGCTTGCGCTGAAACCCATGCTCGCACGCGGAGCAGAGATTGCCTGGATCAACGACGCCGTCGGCGATCCCGCGATGCACGCGCACTTGCTGGAATTCGACACCGTTCACGGACGGTGGGACGCCGCCTTCGCTCATGACGCGGAAAGCGTGACAGTCGACGGCACGCGGCTGCCGTTCATCGGCACGCGAAACCTGTCGGAGCTTCCGCTTGACGGGGTGGATGTCGTTATCGACTGCACCGGCGTCTTCAAGTCAGCGGCGAAGCTCGCCCCATATTTCGAGGGCGGGGTGAAGAAGGTTGTCGTTTCCGCGCCTGTGAAGGATGGGGAGGCGGCCAATATCGTCTATGGTGTGAACAACGACGACTACGAGCCCGACCGGCACCGGATCGTGACGGCGGCCTCGTGCACGACCAACTGCCTCGCCCCTGTGGTGAAGGTCATCCATGAAGCCATCGGGATCCGCCACGGCTCCATCACGACCATCCACGACGTTACGAACACACAGACAATCGTGGATCGTCCCGCCAAGGATCTGCGCCGCGCCCGTTCGGCGCTGAACTCGCTGATCCCGACGACCACCGGCAGCGCCACGGCGATCACCCTGATTTATCCCGAACTGAAAGGGCGACTGAATGGTCACGCTGTCCGCGTCCCGCTGCTGAACGCCTCGATCACCGATTGCGTGTTCGAAGTTGAGCGGGAGACGAGCGTGGAGGAGGTGAACGCTCTCTTCAAGGCCGCCGCCGAAGGCCCACTCAAGGATATCCTCGGCTATGAAGAGCGGCCGCTGGTTTCGGCCGACTACACCAACGACACACGATCGAGCATTGTAGATGCCCCGTCTACCATGGTCGTGAATGGCACGCAGGTGAAGATCTACGCCTGGTACGACAACGAAATGGGATATGCCTATCGCCTCGTCGATGTCGCGCAGATGGTGGGAGCCTCGCTTTGACGAACGCGGCCCGATCCGAGGGTTTGTCGGCCTACATGGCCGTGACGGCCGCCTATTGGGCCTTCATGCTGACAGATGGCGCGCTCAGGATGCTGGTGCTTCTGCACTTCCATACGCTGGGGTTCAGCCCGATACAGTTGGCCTACCTCTTCGTCCTTTACGAAATCGCGGGCATGGTCACGAACCTGTCGGCCGGCTGGATCGCTGCCCGCTTCGGTCTAACCTCGACGCTTTATGCCGGGCTGGGGATTCAGGTCGTGGCGCTTGTCGCGCTTGCTCAACTTGATCCCGGATGGGCTGTCGGGTTTTCAGTCGCCTATGTGATGGCGGTGCAGGGGGCAAGCGGGGTCGCGAAGGACCTTGCGAAGATGTCCTCGAAATCCGCGGTCAAACTTCTAGCGCCGGAAGGAAACGGGGCGCTCTTTCGGTGGGTCGCCGTTTTGACGGGGTCGAAGAACGCGGTGAAAGGCGTCGGCTTTCTGCTCGGTGCCTCATTGCTCGCCGTGCTTGGTTTCGTCTGGTCGGTGCTCATGATGGCAGCCGTACTCGCGGCGATCCTAATCGCCGTTCTTGTCGCCATGCCATCCGGTCTGCCGAAGGGACGCAAGGACGCGAAGTTTTCCGAGGTATTCTCGAAGTCCGCCAACATCAATTGGCTCTCGGCGGCGCGGGTGTTTCTGTTTGGCGCCCGGGACGTTTGGTTCGTGGTCGGCATCCCGATTTACTTCTACGCTGTTCTGTCCGATGGAACGGAAGCCGGGAACCGCGCCGCCTTCTTCCTGATCGGCACATTCATGGCCGTTTGGATCATCCTTTACGGCGCGGTGCAGGCCGCCGCGCCCCGGCTTCTGCGGGCCGCGACGCGCCCCGAAGCCGAACTGATCGGCGCTGCGCGGGGTTGGGCGGCATCGCTTGTTCTCGTGCCCGCAGCGCTGACGGTGGCCGCCGCGGTGTCACCTGAGCCGCAGCCTTGGCTGACCATGACACTGGCCGCGGGCCTTTTGGTTTTCGGCGCGATCTTCGCTGTCAACTCGTCGCTGCACTCCTACCTCATCCTCGCGTTCACCAAGGCTGAGCGGGTGACGATGGACGTGGGCTTTTACTACATGGCCAATGCCGCGGGCCGTCTGATCGGCACCTTGCTGTCGGGCTTGACCTATCAGGTCGGCGGGCTGGCGTTGACGCTTGGAACCGCGGCGGTGATGGTGGCGATCAGCGCGCTTGCCGCTGGCAGGCTGCGAGCGGACAACCCGGAAGTGACACTTGCATGAGCACATTTGAACGATACCTGACCCTGTGGGTGGCGCTTGCGATGGTCGCGGGCATAGCGATCGGCAGCGTCGCGCCTGGGCTCGTCTCCGCCGTCGCTGCGGCCGAGATCGCAAGCGTCAACCTTGTCGTGGCAGTTCTTATCTGGGCGATGGTCTACCCGATGATGGTCGGCGTCGATCCGGGCGCGCTGAAGAATGTCGTTCGTCAGCCCAAGGGGCTTGCCATTACGCTTGCCGTCAACTGGTTGATTAAGCCCTTCACCATGGCGGCCCTCGCGGTGTTGTTCTTCGAGGGGATTTTCGCTGACCTGATCGCGCCTGGGGACGCGCAGCAATATATAGCAGGGCTGATCTTGCTAGGTGCCGCGCCATGTACCGCGATGGTATTTGTCTGGTCCCAGCTTACCCGCGGCGACGAAAGCTATACGCTTCTGCAAGTCTCCGTGAACGATGTGGTGATGGTCTTCGCCTTTGCCCCGATCGTCGCCTTCCTGCTGGGCGTCACCGACATCGCGGTGCCTTGGGAAACTCTGGTTCTGTCTGTCGTGCTTTTCGTGGCGCTGCCCCTCGCGGCTGGCGTCTGGACGAGGAAGAGGCTCGGCACCTCGGAGCGCATCGAGGCGTTTCAGGCGGGCATCAAGCCATGGTCGGTCATCGGCCTGATCGCGACGGTCGTGATCCTGTTCGGGCTTCAGGGCAAGGTGATCCTAGACCGCCCGACCGTGATCGGCCTGATCGCGATACCCATCCTGATCCAGTCTTACGGTATCTTCGTGCTCGCCTACGGCGTGGCCTATGCGCTCAAGGTGCCGCATCGGATTGCCGCGCCCTGCGCCTTGATCGGCACATCGAACTTTTTCGAACTGGCCGTCGCGGTTGCGATCAGCCTCTTCGGCCTGAACTCCGGTGCGGCACTGGCGACCGTCGTGGGCGTACTGGTCGAGGTGCCCGTCATGCTCTCGCTCGTCGCCTTCGCCAACCGAACGCGCGCACAGTTTGCGTCACCTCGGATCGGATAGGGGAAATCAGCGGCCCTTGAGTTGTCCGGTCAGATCATGGAAGCGCCGATCAGCACCGCGATGGGCACTGGCGAGACAGCAAAGACGACGCTGAGGACATAGGTCGGCCAAGGTATCAAACGGCTCATCCCGAGGACGAGGGCGATGCCGCCGCCGCCGCCGACAAGAGAGTTTCCCGGCATGTTGAGCAGGACGATCAAGGCGATCGCGGGGTGACGCAGTAACCATGGCCTGAGAACGTGCGGCAGAAAGGCCTCGATGTGTGCACGCCGTGCCACCGGGTCGAGCGGGCCCATATTGTTGACCAGCGCTGCCGCGCGAGACAGACCGATCTTCCGAAACCCGGTCGCCAGCCAGCCTTGCGGCGTTAGCCGACCAACGCCATAAGATACGATCAGCGCAGTCAGTGTCGCAAGATACACGACCGGGACGATCCTTGCCCCGAAGACCGCGATCAACGCCAACCCGATCTCGACGCCGGGAACGAAGGGAAGGGCCATGGTCAGCACGTAAGCTGCAAGCGCAAGGATGATGGTTTTCTGCATTATTGGTTCGGTTTGCGACCAGATACGCAGGTCGAGCGCGCGGGTGATTTCATGTCCGAAGACAGCGCCGCCGGCAAGTATCCCGAGATACAGCACAGCGAGGATAGTAACTCGCGTGGCGCTGCGGTGCTGGGTGGTCCTCATGCTGGACGTACCTCTATCAGCTCTGGAAACCGGTAAGCTTGGCCGTCGGCCCGGCGTACGTGCTGTCGAAGTTCAGCGCTTGCTTGTCCTTGCGATCAAGTTCGATTGAGCGTGCGCCGGCCCTCAACTGGATTTTCCAACACATTGGGAGCGAAAACCGGGCATTTCAGGTCGGGAATTCAGTTCGGCGGCATGGTCGATCGGACGCCGTGTCAGTCGGTTCGGTGCACTCTATGCGGTGGTCAGGCTTTCAGAGTGGAAATTCAAAACTTCTCGAACCCGTCGGCCGCCCCTGCACGTGCAGGTTTTCCCGACAGTATCACATTTCAAGCGTTGTGGAGCGCCGCAGAGCCTATTCGTCGCGAATGGATGCAGCGACGTTTTTCAGGTTCTGTTGATCGAGCCCGAATGCGGATTGGAAAAGGACGCTTCCCGAAGCGTCGACCGTCAGCCGTAGGGTTTTGCCCCCATGGCGGAAGCTCAGCCGGAAGCGTCCCGCATCCGCGCCTTCACCACTTTCGAACTTCGTCACGATCCCGCCGCTCGCCATCAGATTTCTTATCTCGCCAGGTGTCATCCCGAAGGCCTGCGCCAGATCCTGAGCGTCGATTGCGAAACCGCCGTCTTTCGGTTGAAGACTCCTGACGCGGTGCGAAGTCATTTTGGAGTGTGTTCGTCGGTGGTTGCTATCTGAACGCCTGCCTCAGTCACTATCGCGGACATGGGAATATCATGCGGCTGCGGGTAGATCGTGGGAATGTGCGCAGATTGGAACCCGACACCGATTACCAATGGTCGGGGGTTGATCGCCGCCAGCGTGCGATCGAAGTACCCCCCACCATATCCCAGACGAAATCCCGCGTCGTCCCAACCCACCAGCGGAGACAGGGCGACCCGAGGGATCAACCTTTCCGAGGTCTCTGGCGGTACCGGGATGTTCCAGTGTCCGCGTTCCATTTTCATGCCGGGGAACCAGCGCCTGAAGACGAGCGGCGCCGCGCGTGTCTCGACCACCGGAAGAGCAATAGAAGCGCCCTTTTCGTGCATTGCAGTGAGGAACGGACGCAGGTCGAGTTCGCCCTTGATCGGCCAGTAGCCCGAGATGACATGCCCCTTGATGTCGCCGAAATGCTGGTCGAGGAAGGTGCGCAAGTGGCCAGACAAGACTTCCGCCATCCGCGCGCGGGCGTCGGCGCTGACGGCGAGCCTGTTGGCGCGCAGGTGTTCCCTTTCCGACTGCCGCCAGCGCGCCACATCTCGGGCCTGTTGCGGATCTGTGGCGTTCGGATCGAAATAGGACGGGTCCACCTCGGCGGCCATGCAGGGTGACGAGGCGTAGCTTCCGTGAAAACCCTGTGGTTTCTCGTGGTCGGCCATGTCGCTTTCTCCGTTGTTTAGGAGCCCGCTTTGTTCGACTCGCTTAATGCGTATTTGTAATGTGTATTACTCTGATGTAATAAGTATATCAAATACCGATTAAGGGACTTTTATGCGTCTCACGTCCTTCACCGACTATGGCCTGCGGGCGCTGATGCTGATGGCCGGGGAGCCTCAGCGATCGTTTTCGGCGACAGAGTTGGCGGAACTTTTCGGGCTTTCGCGAAATCACCTTACCAAGATCATGACGACGCTCGCCACTCACGGGATCGTCACGACACGACGTGGGGCGGGCGGCGGCGCAATGCTCGCCCGGCCCGCGTCGGAAATCCGTCTGGGAGATGTCGTGGAAGTTCTGGAGCAGGGGCAGTCCCTGGTCGAGTGCTTCGGGAAAGATGGCGGCAACTGTATCATCAACGCTGGTTGCCGCCTGAAGGCCAGGTTGCGCGCTGCGGAAGATGCTTTTCTCGCCAGCCTGAACCGTTCGACACTCGCAGACTGCGCACTGCCACCCATCGCGGCAGCGTAAGCCAGTCTGCAAAAGGCGATTCTCAAAGCTTCCGCAGTCGATGACGTTCGAGAAGCTCGATCAACATCTGCTTCGCGTGCTGGCGGTGCGCGCGGTGAATGCGTCTTGCCGCGGCCGCGTCGCCTCGACGGATCGCCTCGAACACGCCGCGATGATCCTCGTTCGAGCGCGAGGGGAGGGCGCGCATGTAAAGTGTCGTCGTGCGCGCCCGGCGCACCTGATCGTTGAGCATGGATACGATGGTGGTGATCCGAGAATTGCCGCCTAGCCGGACAAGTTCGGAATGAAACCGATCGTCGGCATCGGCCCACGCCTCCAGATCTTTTATAGACAGCGCGGCTTCCATGTCGGTGATCGCGTCTTCCAACCCAGCGAGATCCACCGAGGCGTAGTTCTTTTCTGCCGCCAGTTCGGCTGCGAGACTCTCAAGCTCGGTCAGAACGTCGTAGATTTCGCGCATGTCCTCGGGCGACACCGATAGGATGCGTACCCCCTTGCGTGCGCGGAGCTCAAGCAATCCTTGGCTTTCCAACGTCAACGCCGCCTCGCGCACCGGGGTTCGCGACATGCCAAGTCGATCGGCGAGTTCGCTTTCCAGATGATCCGACCCTGCCGGTAGCTCGCCTGTGAAGATGAGTCGTCGCAATTCGTTGACTGCACGCTGCGTGTTCGAAAGTGGTTTGTCCGTCTTCATCATAACGATAGCTCCAGATCGATCTTGCGGCCTTCTTTGGCCGAGCGGTAGATCGCCTCTTCGATTTCGATCACGGCCAAGTAGTCGCGCGCGACGTTCTCAAGCGGAGTGCCGTCCAAAAGGCCTGAGACGACATGCGTTTGCAGGGCGTGTACGCAATCGCCGCCGAAGCCTTCCCAAGTATCGGGGGGCAGCAGCATCGTCTGATCGGTCTCATTGAACCTTCGCAGATGGACGCTGCCGTCACCCGAAAGCGAAATGGTGCCCTCGGTGCCTTCGACGAGCGCCTCGCCCATCGTGCGTCGCAGGTTGTCGGACGCATGGTCGAGCAGTCGATTGCCATCGAATAGCGCGCGCGCACCGCCGGCATGTTCGAACAGCACGTAACCCGCGTCTTCCCCGGCCATCACAGGATTCACGCGGCGCAGATCAGCGTAGACAGAGACTGGATCGCCAAGAAGATAGCGAAATGTATCTACCCAATGGACGGCGGTTTCGTGGACGAGAAACCTCTCCATGGTCTGGAAATAGGGTTGCCGTTCGAGATAGGCGCGCGGACCCTGACCATCGCCGGGCCTGAAGCGGAACGCTACCTGCAGCGGGGTGCCGACGACGCCATCGTCCATCGCTGCCTTGATCCGTCGATACCAAGGCTGGAAGCGAAAGTTCTCATGCACGACGATGGTTGTGCCGGCCGCCTCGGCTTCGGCAGTGACCGCGCGCGCTTCGGCAAGATCGGCGCAAAACGGTTTCTGGCAGATGATCGTCTTTATACCGGCGGCAAGCGCGGTTCGGATTTCATCGGCTTGCGCGGCGGGAGGCAGGATCACATCGAGCAGGTCGGGGCGCGTCTCGACGATCATGCGGGACAGGTCTTCGTAGGCGGCAAGACCGGTAGCTCTCGCCTTGTCTAAGTCACGGTCACATGATCCCACGAGGTGCACCCGATCGGCCCGTGCCCAGCTTCCATGGTGAAACTGGCTGAAATAGCCTGCGCCGAGACAGGCAACACGCAGTTTCCCGTTTCCTCTCATCGACCAAAGACCGCTTCGCGCACGGCGGATGCACAATCCTCGGTACTCGCTGTCCCGCCAAGATCGAGGGTCAGGCCCCGGCGTTCGTCGAGGGCCAGTTCAACTGCATCGCGCAGCCGCGCGGCGTCACGGGCCATCTCTGGCTTGTCGTGCCGCGCGCCAAGCCAGTCGAGCATCATCGCCGCCGAAAGGATCATCGCGATGGGATTGGCCAGTCCCTTCCCCGCGATATCAGGGGCAGAGCCATGACAAGGCTGAAAGACCGCATGTTCAAGCCCGATATCGGCTGAGGGTGCCAGCCCAAGGCCACCCATCAACCCCGCACCAAGATCGGACAGGATGTCGCCAAACATGTTCTCGGTCACGAGCACGTCGAACTCCCAGGGCTTCTGCACCATCCAGAGCGCCGTCGCATCGACATAGGCGTGCGTGGCCGCGATTTCGGGATACGCCTTCGTCTCTGTATCGAATATCTCGCGGAAGAATGCGAACGCACGGAAGACGTTGGCCTTGTCGACGCAGGTGACCTTGCCGGGTCCTCGACCCGCGGCCTTTCGCTGGCGGGCAAGGTCAAACGCGAAGCGGAAAAGCTTCTCTGAAATGTCACGGGTGATGAGCAGCGTTTCCCGTGCCTCGTTCTCGGAGACATCGCCGCGTCCCTGCGTATGGAACAGCCCCTCGGTGCTTTCGCGGACCAGCACGAAGTCCACCCTGCCGCCTTCGGGTAGCTTCAAAGGTGTAAGCGGCCCGGCGCGGAAAGAGACGGGGCGAACGCCAGCAAAAAGGGTCAGTGCCTTGCGCAGATCGATTTGCGGCGAAATCTCGGTGCCATCGGGGTAACGGACATCTGGCAGCCCCATCGCCGCCAGAAGGACGGCATCGGCGCTGCGGGCAGTTTCCATTGAACTGGCGGGCAATGACTCCCCGCACCGCGCGTAATGCGCTGCCCCGGCAGGGACCTCAACGAAGCGGAGCGAGTAGGACGAGGCGGCCTCCGACAACTCTTTCAGCAACCCGAGCGTCGGCGCGGTGATTTCGGGACCGATTCCGTCACCTTCGAATACCGCAATGTCAAAGTCGTGCTTCATCTGTGGAACCGTCCTTCAATGTTTGCTTGCAAAACGGGCGATCTGCTCCATTGCCTGCCGCACTTGTCTTAATGCATACATTAAAATATGCAATAAGGATTGCACTGAGCGGACAGAGAGGGGGGTGGGAATGAGCGAACAATTGATCCCTATCATGGTCTGCGCCGAAGAACCCCGAGCGGAGTAGCCGCATGATCGCGAAAGAGAAAGGACGACCCGCCTGATGTATGCCGTAACTGTCACTTTCACGCTAATACCGGGCGCGAAAGACCGCTTTTTGCCGCTTATGCTGGAGAATGCGCGGACGTCCATGAGCGTCGAACCCGGCTGTCTTCAGTTCGATATCTGCTCCGACGAGACGGAGCCTGACACGGTCTTTCTCTACGAGATCTACGACAGCCGCGCGGCCTTCGAACTGCATCTGGCAAGTAGCCACTTTCTGTCCTTCGACCGGTCGGTTGAGGCTATGGTGAAGAACAAGATCGTCAAGTGTTTCGCCGAGGTACATCGATGAGCGACTGGGAAGTCCGTGCCATAAAATATGCCGATCGCAATCAGCGGGTCCGCGCCGACAGCTTCATCTTCGATGATGACCATGCTGCACCGCATCCCATGGATTACTTCATGTGGCTCTTGCAGCGAGGCGACAGGACGATCCTCGTCGATACCGGATACGACGATTCCGAAGCTCAGTCGCGGGGCCGGCCAATCCGGCTCGACCCCGGTGCGGCGCTCGCGCCGATGGGACTGGCGCCCGAGGCGATAACCGAGGTGATTGTCACCCACCTGCACTACGACCATGCCGGTGGTTTACACCTTTTTCCCAATGCGAAGCTTCACATGCAATCGGCCGAGATGGCCTACGCGACCGGACCCTGCATGTGCCATGACACGCTGCGGATGCCCTTCACCGCCGGGCATATCTGCGAAGCCGTGCGGCGGCTCTATTCCGGAAAGGTGATCTTTCACGAAGGCGACGCCGAGATCGCTGACGGCGTCAGCGTCCACCTGATCGGCGGCCACAGCCGGGGGCTGCAGGCGGTGCGGGTGCGTACGCAGGCAGGCTGGCTCGTGCTCGCCTCGGACGCCGCGCATTTCTATGAGAACATCTGGGCGCGAAAGCCGTTTCCGATCGTTGTCGACCTTGAGGACATGCTAACGGGCTTCGACCGATTGCAGCAACTGGCGAGCCGACCTGACCTTATCGTTCCCGGTCACGACCCCCTTGTCCGGAGCCGCTTTCCCACGGGCGAAGCCGCGCATGTCAACCGCCTCGACCCGGGGCCGCTCAAACCCTTCTTGTCGTGACCGCCTTCCCCTTTTCATTTCACTCTGCGGCGATATTGGTTTTGATTTTTTCGACTT
>CBDUOT010000094.1:0-13840 GCA_965368915.1 uncultured Rhodobacterales bacterium
TCTGCCTTCTCGTCCGCGTCCAGCGCCGCGACGTCGACCGTGACAAGACGATCGCCCAGATCGCTGTCGGGCGAAAGGTCATGTGCGGGTTGCCGTTTGATCTTGGAAGAGCCCGGCAGGTCGACGGCGTTGGCGATCAGTGTCGCGGCCGCGTCGGCCTCGGCCGCCGTTCGGGCCAGAACCGTGACCGCGTCGGCTATGCCGAGCGAATGGCTGCGCCCGTGCCAGCCGCTTGTCGCGACCCCGCCGATCCCATCGGCGGCACGTAGCGTGACGATACCCGCGAAGCCGCCGCCCCTTCGGCAATCCGAAATGCCGAACCGGTAGAGCGCATCCCCTTCAAGCCGAAGCGCGATATCCCCGCCATTGTTGACGGCAATCCTGTCGAGACGGGCGCCTTCCGCGATCGCATCGAGGACGTGATCCGCCACGGCGCCTGCGACAGCCGCCATTGGCGTGATGAACCATTCGGAAAGCGGCAGAACCGCCGCCACCATCCGCCGGGCCACAGTGCCTGAGAGGATAGAACCTTGGGGATCAAGGGGACGCCGCAGCAGAGGAAGCTCTGCCACCAGGTCCCCCAGCACATCCGCGAAGGCACTTTGCGCCGTCTGTTCCGCCCGCGCGACCTCTGCCTTCGCGCCGTCGAGGCCAAGAATGAGAGTGATCGGACCGTGCGAAAGAACGAGCCGCCCAGACCGATCGCGCGCCGCCTGCGCACCAGGCCATGAGCGTGCCTCGACAGAAGGACGCGTGGCCGTCCCGACCGGCGCCCTGGATGAAATGCCCCGTGGCAATGGGCCCTCCTTGCGCGGTTCCACCGGCTCGTCTGCCGGCGGAGGAGACTTAGATTACAGCGCCAGATCTTGTTAGCTGTCAAACGATTTCAGCAGCGTGCCCGCCCGGGCGTGCGGGTGCGGCTTGTCACGAAGGCGGGTCGCCGTTTACTCTGTTTCCAGAGGTACTTGCCTCGCGGAGCTGACCAGAGAGGGAGGGGCTTGGACAAGGACGCGCCATATCGTCTTGAGGATCAGATCGGCTTCAAGCTGCGCTTGGCCAATCAGCGGCACCTCGAGATATTCGCGGCTGATATGCCGGATGTCACCCCGCGCCAGTTCGCGGTGCTTGCAAAGCTTTTGGACGAAGGCACCGTGTCGCAGAACCAGCTCGGCCGGCTCGTCGCAATGGATGCGGCCACGACAAAGGGCGTTGTCGAGCGGCTGTCGCGCAAGGGTCTGATCGCGACCGAGCCATCGACCACCGACCGCCGCCGGCTTGAGGTATCCCTCACCGATGCAGGGCGCGCGTTCGTCACCGAAGCGCTGCCAGTCGCCGCGGCGATCTCCGCCCGCACCACAAGCAAGCTGAGCCCGCGCGAACGGGATCGCCTTCTGGCGCTTCTGGACAAGCTTTAGGGAGTTTTCGCCCGACTACCGAAGGGGAGTGTGGTGCGGTTGAGAAGACTCGAACTTCCACGGGGGTTAGCCCACAGCGACCTCAACGCTGCGCGTCTACCAATTCCGCCACAACCGCACACTGCCCGGATAGAGCCCCGGGCCGAGGTGGGCGCTTCTTAGCCAAACGGTTCAGCAATGTGAAGGGGGATTTTCCGCCTTGCGCAAAAAAGACCGAAGCACCCGGCAAAGGGTGTGCAAGGCGGATTTCAACCCGCCTTGCGAAGCGGACAAGCTTGCGCTTTTCAGTCCTTGAACAGCAGGAACGGCAGTTGCGCCACAAGCGGCAGCGCATCGACCTGATCAGAACTGAAGGCGACCGTGGTCGCGCCAGTCGGGGCCGCGCCTTCGTCGTCCTGCGGGACCGCGAAAGATGGCAGCACGGCAGGCGCGGGGTCGGACAGCTCGGCCTGATCCGCGCGGCCCGCGATCGTGTAGGCGGCCTTGCGGACAAGCTGCATGCGTTCGGGCTGACCGGGTGTGAAGGCCACCGTTCCGGCAGTCTCGGACGCCCCGATGGCCATGTCGTACCAGTCGAAGGCAAGGTCCGCACGGGGTGCGGCGCCGAATCCCTGGCTCAGGTGGTGACCAAGGAGTTCGCCGTAGGATGCTTCACCCAACGCGGCGAGGATCAGTCCCGAGGCGACCGCGACGTCCATGTCGTCCTGCGCATAGCCGACCGAGAGGCAGATCTTCGCGGTCGCACCAAGCTGCGCGGGCGCCATACCCGTCGAAAGCGCGAAGGCACGCACGTCGTTGACGACCTTGTCGGCCGGTTCCAGCGACAGGGCGGTGATCTGCGCCTGCATCGCCGGACCGAAACTTGCGCACTGGGTGCGAATCTCTTCTGGCGTCACGCCGGGCACCTTTGCGGCCATCTCCTCGCCCTCGGCGATAGCGAAGCTGCGCACGAGGCAGAACTGTTCGCCCAACGCTGTCATCGGGTCGGTCATAGTCGCCACGGTAGTCAGCCCGCCATTGGTCGTCGTCGTCAGGCCGATCCGGTTGCAATGCGAGGCGAGCGATGCCTCCGTCGTGCCGCCACCGAGGAACGTAGGCAGCCCAGGCGCGGCGGGCGCAGGCTCGGCTGCGGGTTCGGGCGCCTTGGCTTCGACTGTCTCGGGCGCTGCCGCTTCGGGCTGGGCCGGCACAACGGCCATCTGGCTGGGCGAGGTCACGCCCATCGCCTCGTCACGCCAGGTAACGAGAAGGCCGCGCATCCCCATGGGGTTCTGCGCGGCAAGCTGCATGGTCGTCGGCCCGCCCGCGATGGCGCGGTGATAAGAGGCCAGAAGATGGCTGCGTTCGTACTCCGTCAGCTGACCGGTGGCAGGATAGCCAAGCGTCATCTGGTAGTCGGAGATCGCCGCGCGGCTTCTGCGGCCGAGCACGCCGTCCGCCCCTCCCACCGGGTAGCCGAAATAATTGAGCGCTACCTGCACCTCGCGGTTGGCGGACCGCTGGGCAGAGCTTATCCCGGAACTCTTCTTGGTGGTGGTCGACGATCTGCGCACCACCGTGCGCTTCTTCTTCTGCGACTCGTTGACGATGGCGCCGCCGATGATCCCACCGATGATCCCGCCGACAATGGCATCGCCGCCATCGGCCATCACAGGGGTTGCAGGCGACAGCGCCAGGGACAAGGCAACGGAACTTACGGCAAACCGCTTAACAAGCATCGTATCTCTCCCTCTCAAAATGAATATGCCCGGGCCATGCGCCAAAGCGATGTCCCGGGAGACCTTGCAATTCGTCAAAGTGTGACCCTACGTCATCCATCTCGCAAGAATGGACCGGCACCTCTGGCGAGGATCGCTAAACCCAAAGGTGCCAAGTCCCTCAGATCACCTCTTCTGGTAGAGATGACGGTTCATCTGTGCGACCGGAACGACCGGCTTGAGGCGCCCCGACAGGACTTGGGGTGAGCTTAGCCCGGACGTCACGTCAGCCCGAGTCGCATCGACATGATGCGCGCGGGGCACGTAGAGATGACGGTTCATCTGCGCATAGGCGGCAGGCGGATGACCGCCTTCGGCCATAAGCGCCGACGCCAGAAGAAGTCCGATAGTAAGTGCGGCTGAGGACGCCGCCACGTGAAAAACGTTCATGACAGTACCCAAATATGTTTGTGTAAATGCCCCGCCACGAGGCGGGGTGATAATGTCGGGCATGATGCGCCTTTCGGGGCATTGCGGGTAGTCGGGAATTCCTGCCCGGGCGGTTCGTGGGCGCACAACCGCGCCTGCCACGTGGCCCGCTTCGCCTTTTCAGCACTGACGACGCGGTCTATGTGGGTTCGGAACGCAGTCGCAGCCGGGGAGAGATACGTGGTCGAATGGACTCAGCTTCCGGGTCTTTCGGATTATGCCGAGACGCTCGCCGCGATGGAGGCGCGCGTGGCGGAGATTTCCGCGGGTCAGGCGGACGAGGCGGTCTGGCTGCTCGAACACCCCCCGCTTTACACCGCTGGGACTTCGGCGCGTGAGGCCGACCTGACGGATCCCGGGCGCTTCCCGGTCTTCAAGGCCGGACGCGGCGGGCAATACACCTATCACGGGCCCGGACAGCGCGTGGCCTACGTGATGCTCGATCTCAACCGGCGGGGCCGTGACGTGCGCGCTTTCGTCGACAAGCTCGAACGCTGGATCATTGCGGCGCTTGCCGAGTTCAACGTGAAGGGCGAGGTTCGCGAAGGCCGCGTCGGCGTCTGGGTCGCGCGGCCCGAGAAGCCCGCCCTGCCCGACGGCAGCCCGCGCGAGGACAAGATCGCCGCGATCGGCGTGAAGCTTCGCCGATGGGTCAGCTTCCATGGCATTTCAATCAACGTGGAGCCGGACCTGTCGCATTTCGACGGGATCGTCCCCTGCGGAATCCGGGATCACGGCGTCACGAGCCTCGTCGATCTTGGCTTGCCCGCCACGATGGCGGATCTGGACGTGGCATTGGAGCGAACGTTCGGCGACGTCTTCGACTGACCTGCACACCACGTGAACGGGCCGGTTGATGACATGGCTTTTTCCGAGAAGCGGACTGGCGAAACCTGCCAAGCAGGTTGCGGCACGGTGTCGCCGCTACTGGCACTGCGCAACCGATCCACTAATATTCCGAAAGACGGAAATCAAACACAAGAGGTTCGCATTATGACAATGTCCAGGAACAAGGCCCTGGCTATCGCCGTTGCTCCGCTTCTCTTCGCCATGCCCGCATTTGCCGAAGGCGACGCTGCGGCAGGCGAGAACGATTTCAAGAAGTGCAAGGCTTGCCACATGATCGTCGCCGACGATGGCACTGAAATTCAGAAAGGCGGCAAGACCGGACCGAACCTCTATGGCGTCATAGGCCGCGCGGTGGGCTCAGCGGACTTCAAGTACGGCGAATCCATCAAGGCGGTCGGCGAATCCGGCGTCGTCTGGGACGAGGTGGAGCTCGCCGCCTATATCACCGACCCGAAGGCCTGGCTCGTCGAGAAGACCGGCGACGCCGGGGCGAAATCCAAAATGACCTACAAGCTCAAGAAGGGGCAGGAGGACATGGCGGCCTACCTCGCTTCGGTTGCACCGGCAGGCGACGCGGCGACGAACTGAACCCTTCGCGGATCGATCAAAGCATCATCCCCCGCATGACTACCCGCGGGGGGTGAATTATCGTCGCAGTGGCCGCTTCTGCGATTGCCCATCCTCGCAAGCCGAATTATTACGGGTGCGTAACGTAGCGCAACAGCTTCGTATGCGCAGTGCGGATGGAATGGGAGCATAACATGGCCGACGCAGCCGTTCATGGCCACGAGGAGCATGGACATCCGGGGTTCTTCACCCGGTGGTTCATGTCCACCAACCATAAAGACATCGGTATCCTCTACCTCTTCACGGCCGCGGTCGTGGGTTTCATCTCGGTAGCCTTCACGGTCTACATGAGACTCGAACTTATGGATCCGGGCGTCCAGCACATGTGCATGGAAGGCGCGCGGATGCTCGCCTCCGACGAAGTCTGTACGCCGAACGGACACCTCTGGAACGTGGTCGTCACGGCGCACGGTATCCTGATGATGTTCTTCGTCGTCATTCCGGCGCTTTTCGGCGGATTTGGTAACTATTTCATGCCCTTGCATATCGGCGCCCCCGATATGGCCTTCCCGCGCATGAACAACCTGTCCTACTGGATGTATGTCGCGGGCACCGCACTGGCCGTGGCCTCCGTGTTGGCGCCGGGCGGCAATGACCAGGCCGGTTCGGGCGTGGGCTGGGTGCTCTACCCGCCACTGTCGACGAACGAGGCAGGCTGGTCGATGGACCTCGCGATCTTTGCGGTCCACGTCTCGGGCGCCTCGTCGATCCTCGGCGCAATCAACATGATCACGACCTTCCTGAACATGCGCGCGCCGGGCATGACGCTGCACAAGGTGCCGCTGTTCGCTTGGTCGATCTTCGTCACCGCGTGGCTGATCCTTCTGTCGCTGCCCGTTCTGGCCGGCGCGATCACCATGCTGCTGACCGACCGCAACTTCGGCACGACGTTCTTCCAGCCTGAAGGCGGCGGTGACCCGATCCTCTACCAGCACATCCTGTGGTTCTTCGGTCACCCCGAGGTCTACATCATCATCGTGCCGGGCTTCGGGATCATCAGCCACGTCATTTCGACCTTCGCCCGCAAGCCGATCTTCGGCTACCTGCCGATGGTCTATGCGATGGTGGCGATCGGTGTTCTGGGTTTCGTCGTCTGGGCGCACCACATGTACACCGTCGGCCTGTCGCTGACCCAGCAGAGCTACTTCATGCTGGCCACGATGGTCATTGCGGTTCCAACAGGCATCAAGGTCTTCAGTTGGATCGCGACGATGTGGGGCGGCTCGATCGAGTTCAAGACGCCCATGCTCTGGGCCTTCGGCTTCCTGTTCCTCTTCACCGTCGGCGGCGTGACCGGCGTGGTGCTGAGCCAGGCCCCGGTGGACCGCGTCTACCACGACACCTACTACGTCGTGGCGCACTTCCACTATGTGATGTCGCTGGGTGCGGTGTTCGCGATCTTCGCCGGGATCTACTTCTGGATCGGCAAGATGTCGGGCCGGCAGTACCCGGAATGGGCGGGCAAGGTTCACTTCTGGATGATGTTCATCGGTTCGAACCTGACGTTCTTCCCGCAGCACTTCCTTGGCCGTCAGGGCATGCCGCGCCGCTACATCGACTACCCGGAAGCGTTTGGCTACTGGAACTGGGTTTCCTCGATGGGCGCCTTCCTGTCCTTCGCATCGTTCCTCTTCTTCATCGGCATCGTGTTCTACACGCTGCGCGCCGGGAAGCGGGTGTCCGAGGCGAACTACTGGAACCCATCGGCAGACACGCTTGAGTGGACCCTGCCCTCGCCTCCGCCGGAGCATACGTTCGAAACGCTCCCCAAGCAGAGCGACTGGGACCACGGCCACGCGCACTGAGATGCCCTACGAATGGGTGAAACGAATTGATGGGGCCCCGGAGAAATCCGGGGCCTCTTCGCTTGGGGTCAGGGCGGAACTGCACGCTTGGCCCTACCGATCACTGCCGCGCAAGGGATTCGTACTGTTCATCGCGGTAACGGCGGCGATGCTCGCCATACCGCTCGTGGCAGTTCTAGGCAGCGTCATTCTATGGGGTCTCTTGCCCTTCATGGCGGCGGCGGTCGCCGGCATTTGGTGGGGGCTTAGCCGCAGCTACCGCGACGGAGAACTGATGGAGATCCTGACGCTCACGGGCGACGAGATCGAGATCGTGCGCCGCGCCCCTGACGGGAGCGAAAAGCGCTGGAGCGCCAATCCATACTGGGTATCGGTACAGCTTTACCCGAAGGGCGGTCGGGTTCCGAGTTACCTCACGCTCAAGGGCGAAGGACGCGAGGTGGAACTCGGTGCGTTCCTCAGCGAGGAAGAGCGTCAGGCACTTGCCGAAGAAGTGCGGATGGTGCTTGCGGCGACAAGCTGACGGGGTCTCCTCGCCCACTCCGAGAGTGCCAGAGGACCGCGTGGCGATTGCACCTTGGCAGTCCGCCTAGTCCTTCTTCTCGGGCAGATCGTCATGCTCGGTGGACGCGAAATCCTCGAGCTCATCTTCGGTCATGCTGTCGTACATCTCGCGCGCGGCGCCCTGTAGTTCGCTGACCTTGGTCTCACCGCGCTTGGCTGAAAGCGCCGCTCCGGCGGCGCGCTGCTGGGCTTTCGATTTTGCTGGCATGGTCGCTCTCCGATAGCTTGTCGAAGAGTAACGCCGCAGCTGGCCTGCGCGTTCCCGCAGGCTGCGACACGGGTCAGCTCAGCCCAGCTTTTCCTTCACCATCGGACCGACCGCGCCGAAATCCATCTGCCCGGCATACTTGGCCTTCAGCGCGCCCATGACCTTGCCCATGTCGCGGATCGAGGTCGCGCTCGTCGCAGCGATTATCTTGTCAACGGCCTGGTTCACCTCTTCGGCGGAAAGCTGGCGAGGCAGAAACTCTTCGATAACGCCGATTTCAAGCCTCTCGCGCTCGGCCAGATCGAGTCGCCCGCCCTCTTCGTAGGCGCGCGCCGATTCCTGGCGCTGTTTCACCATCCGGGCAAGAATCGCCAGGACCTCGGCATCGCCGACGGTGGTTTCGCCACCTTCGCCCCGAAGCTCGATGTCCTTGTCCTTGATCGCGGCGTTGATGAGCCTGAGCGTAG
The DNA here is from genome assembly GCA_965368915.1 of uncultured Rhodobacterales bacterium. Classification (GTDB taxonomy): domain Bacteria; phylum Pseudomonadota; class Alphaproteobacteria; order Rhodobacterales; family Rhodobacteraceae; genus Albidovulum. The sequence continues at coordinate 8,122 of CBDUOT010000094.1, forward strand.
ACAGGCGCTCGGCCTCTTTGGATTTCATCGCATCCTTCAAGGCGGCGCCAATGCGTTCGCGCATATCCATCGGATCTTTCATCCCCTGAATTTCCGAAGTCCCCACCATATCTCCAACACAAAGCACGCACAACCGACAACGAATTGTATAACTCATTGATATCGTTACGTAACACAAATCATTTTCACCCTCTTGACCCGACGCGGCGTCGACCTTAGTTTCCGCGGGATTTGTGACCCCGGGGGAGTCGCGCCATGCCCAATACGCCCGCCACTCAAGACAAGCCCACGGCCTGCCTCGCGCTCGCCGATGGAACGATTTTCTATGGGCGCGGATTCGGGGCGACGGGCGAAACGGTTGCCGAACTCGTCTTCAACACGGCGATGACCGGCTATCAGGAGATCATGACCGACCCTTCCTATGCGGGACAGGTCGTGACCTTCACCTTCCCTCATATCGGCAATACGGGCGTCAATCCGGAAGATGACGAAGCCGTAGACCCCGTCGCGGCCGGGATGGTCGTGAAGTGGGATCCGACGGAACCGTCGAACTGGCGCGCAGCCGAGTTGCTGACCGAATGGCTTGTGAAGCGCGGCCGGATCGGGATCGGCGGCGTCGATACCCGCCGCCTGACCCGCGCCATCCGTCAGCAGGGTGCGCCGCATGTCGCGCTGGCCCACGACCCGGAAGGCAACTTCGATGTCGCGGCACTTGTTGCCAAGGCGCGTGGCTGGACCGGGCTTGTCGGGCTGGATCTTGCCAAGGAAGTGACGTGCGCGCAGAGCTACCGTTGGGATGAAACGCGTTGGGCCTGGCCGGGGGGCTACGGCAAGCGCGAAGGCGAAGGCCTGCGCGTCGTGGCCATCGACTACGGTGCCAAACGAAACATCCTGCGCTGCCTCGCTTCGGCGGGGTGTGAAGTGACCGTGCTGCCCGCGACCGCGACGGCCGAAGACGTGCTCGCGCACAATCCCGAGGGTGTCTTTCTCTCGAACGGCCCCGGCGATCCGGCGGCGACGGGCAACTATGCCGTTCCGATGATCCAGGGCATTCTCGCCCAGAGCATTCCGGTGTTCGGCATCTGCCTTGGTCACCAGATGCTGGCGCTCGCGCTCGGCGCCAAGACCGTCAAGATGAACCACGGCCATCACGGCGCGAACCACCCCGTGAAGGACATCGAGACCGGCAAGGTCGAGATCACCTCGATGAACCACGGCTTCGCCGTCGACAGCCAGACGCTGCCGGAAGGCGTGGTCGAGACCCATGTTTCGCTCTTCGACGGGTCGAACTGTGGGATTCGCATCGCGGACAAGCCCGTCTTTTCGGTACAGCATCATCCCGAAGCGAGCCCCGGCCCGCAGGACAGCTATTACCTGTTCGAACGCTTCGCCGATGCGATGCGCGACCGCCGCGCGGCCTGAACGCCGTTCATTCGGCGTTCCTGCCATGCCGGGGACGAACCGTTAAACCATCAATACGCATAAAATCACGGCATTTCAGCCGACTGCAGCCTTTCGTTAACTCGTCATTAACCTAAACTGCCCGAGGCTCCGGCGACCGGCTTTTGAACGGACCGCCATGCAGATCGCTGCACCTCATCTACACGTCGTTGCCCAGCCCAGCGCACAACCGCCAGCAGCAGGTCCACTGTTCGGCCCGGGAGCGCCGCAGCGCGCTGTGCGGCCCACGCGTCGGCCTTTGGGCCAGATTCTGATCGAGATGGGGGCGGTTGCGCCTGGCGACATGCTCAAGGCCATCGCACTCAGGGACCGCGAGGACGCGCGACTTGCCGATGTCCTCCTGACCCGCGGCTGGGTGAGCGAGGCAGACTTGATGGCCGCGCTTGCGCTGCAATGGGAAGCGCGGGTCGTCGATGTCATTGCGCACCCACCCGACACGCGCGTTCTGGACAGCCTTGGCGCAGCATTCTGCCTTGCGCACGGTGTGCTTCCCTGGCGCCGCGTCGGTGGTGCAGTGGTCATGACGACGGCGCGGCCGGAGGATTTCGCGCGCGCCCGCGCAGCCCTGCCCGCGGGCTTCGGACCCGTGATCATGGCTCTCGCGCCCGAGCGCGACATCCACCGCGCGCTGATCGCGACGCGGCAGACCGCTCTCGCCCGCAGGGCAGAGACGCGCGTGAACGACGAAGAAAGCTGCCGCAGCCAGGACGGCAACAGTGCCGCTAAACGCGCGCTGGTAATTGCGTCGCTTTGCGCGGCGGGGCTGCTCGTCGCCCCCGTGGCAGTGTTTGCCTTTGCCGCAATCTGGGCCATCGCCACGCTGATCGCGACGACCGGGCTGAAACTCGCCTGTTTCTCCGCGACGCTCAGCGCGCCGCAACCTCGTGCCATGACCTGGCCGAGGCGCCTGCCAGTCGTTTCGATGATGGTGCCGCTTTTTCGAGAGGATGACATCGCGCCCCGGCTGGTTCGCCGCCTTGGCCGGATCGACTACCCGAAGGAACTGCTCGACGTGCTGCTGGTGGTCGAAGAAGACGATCTGCGCACGCAAGCCGCGCTTGGTGCGCGATCCCTGCCCCGGTGGATGCGGGTCGTCGTCGTTCCCGCGGGCCCGATCCGCACCAAACCCCGCGCGCTCAACTTCGCGCTCGACTTCTGCCGGGGCTCGATCGTCGGAATATGGGATGCCGAAGACGCGCCCGATCCGGGCCAGATCCGCACCGTCGTCAGCCGATTTCATCAGGCCGCCCCGGACGTGGCGTGTCTGCAGGGCGTGCTCGACTTCTACAACTCTCGTCACAACTGGCTGACGCGCTGCTTCACCGTGGAATATGCGTCTTGGTTTCGCACTCTGCTGCCTGGTCTTGCAAGGCTGGGCCTCGTCGTGCCTCTGGGCGGCACGACGCTTTTCTTCCGGCGCGAGATGATCGAGGAACTGGGCGGCTGGGACGCCCACAACGTGACGGAGGACGCCGATCTGGGGCTGCGCCTCGCGCGGCGCGGGTACCGGACGGAGATCATCGATACGGTCACCGAGGAAGAACCGAATGCCCGCCCACTGGCCTGGATCCGGCAGAGATCGCGCTGGCAGAAGGGCTTCGCGATGACATGGGCTAGCCATATGCGCGACCCTGTCCGCCTCTGGCGCGAGCTGGGACCCAAACGGTTTCTCGGCGTGCAGATCCTTTTGATCGGCACGCTTTCGCAAGCGTTCCTGACGCCAGTTCTCTGGTCCTTCTGGCTCCTGGCGCTCGGTCTTCCGCATCCGCTATCGCCTATGATGCCAGCGGGTGCGATCGTGGTGCTCTGCACGCTGTTCGTGTTCGCGGAACTGGTGAATATCACGGTCGGCCTCTGGGCCACGCGCGGGCCGAACCATCGACACCTGATGAAATGGGTTCCCACCCTGTATGTCTACTCCCCACTCGCCGCGCTATCGAGCTACAAGGCGCTCTATGAATGGGTGACCCGGCCGTTCTACTGGGACAAGACGGCCCATGGTGCCGTTAGACACGTGAACGGGGAAAGCCCGGACCTGCTGCCGCTCCTGATCCTCACCAGCCCTGTTTACGTCCCCGAAGAGACGGATCCGGTCGCGCTGTTTCCTGTGCGGTCTGTGATCGCTTCCATGCCCTCGCGATTAAATCTGAGGGCACCCGCCAGCGCATCTTCGGAAGAAGACGATGCCACCGCGACCGGATTGCCCGCTCGACCCGTGTTGAGGGTTGTTCCGTCATCCACCGGCGCGGGCGAATGCACTTCGGCAAAGCGATCCGATCACGTCTTGGGAGCTTCCTTCATCAAGACGGACCGGCGGCCGGTGCTGGAAACACAGCTGAGCCTGACGGAGTTTTAAACCGCGCGCTCAGCCGTCCTCGAAATCATGCACACTGTCCGCGTCGAGTTTCAGCCGTGTCTCGAATGCCTTCGAGATATGAGCGCGCAGCGCCTCTTGCGCGGCGATTCCGTCGCCTGCGGCGATTGCCTTGACGATGGCGGCATGTTCGGCAAGCGCCGCCGACCCCCGCCCTTCCGCCGCAAGCGACGTCGTGGCCAGAAGTGCCATCGAGCGGTGCACGAGATCGAGCTGCTGAACGAGATATCGGTTGTGCGACGCGAGATGGATCTGCTTGTGAAACCGCCGGTTTGCACGGGAGAGCGCGGCCGGGTCGTTCAAATGCGTGCGATCGGCCTCTACCATGTCGTTGAGGACCTTCACCTCCTCGGGGGTCGCATGTTTGGCGGCAAGCCGCGCGGCGAGCCCTTCAAGCTCTGAGCGAACGACGTAGAGTTCGGCGAGCTGGTTGTGGTCCAGCGACGCGACGATCAGCGATCGCCCGTCCCGCGACAACATCGACTGAGTCTCCAGCCGCTGAAGCGCTTCTCTGACGGGCGTCCGGGACACGCCGAAACGCTCGGCCAGTTCGGCCTCCACCAGACGGTCGCCAGGCTTGTAGATCCCGCTGTCGATCGCCTCGAGGATCAGCGTGTAGGCGTCTTTCTGCATCGCGTGTCCCTGTCTGAAGCCCCGCCGGAGTAACGTCCGGGGAGCCTATGCGGCAGCCCGCCCGCAAGGCAAGCCGATCCGTTGCGGCCATGCGCCGCAAGACCTACAGTGCGCGCCATGCATGACGCCGCATTCTCCCATGTCGATACCTGGGTCTTCGACCTCGACAACACGCTTTATCCGCCCGAAGCGCGGCTCTTCGATCAGATCGAAGTCCGCATGACCGCTTATGTCATGCAAACGCTGGGCATCTCGCGGGGCGAGGCCGACCGGCTTCGATCGCATTACTGGCAGCTCTACGGGACGACGCTGGCGGGTTTGATGCACGAACACGGACTCGATCCCGTGCCCTATCTCGTCGATGTTCACGACATCACGCTCGACCAACTCTCTCCCGACCATGCGCTGAAGGATGCCATCTTGGGGCTTCCCGGCCGGCGGATCGTCTACACGAACGGCTCGGCGCCCTATGCCGAACGCGTGCTGGCCGCGCGCGGCCTCTCGGGCGCTTTCGATGCGGTCTACGGCGTCGAACATGCGGGCTATGTGCCCAAGCCCGAACGGAACGCTTTCGAGGCCGTCTTCACCCGCGACGGCACCGATCCCGCCCGCGCGGCGATGTTCGAGGACGATCCGCGGAATTTGTCCGCGCCGCATGAGATGGGAATGCGCACGGTTCACGTCGCGCCCGAGGCCCATCCTTCACCGCATATTCACCATCACACCGACGATCTGGCCGCCTTCCTTGCGCCCCTTCGCCGGTGACCGGGACAGCTTGCCGCTTGGACGCGGGGACGTCGCCGGTCTATCGTCTCGCGCGAAGCAAGAGGCGAAGATGATGCGAGAGTCGACTGACATCCTGATCTCCGGCGGCGGAGTTGCCGGGCTGACCGCAGCGGCCGCCTTCGGCGCGGCCGGTTTCTCCGTGATCTGCGTCGATCCCGCGCCGCCCGTGACCGACGCGGAAGGCGAAGGTGCAGATTTGAGGACGACGGCCTTCCTGCAACCCGCCCGCGCAGTACTTGAGGCAGCTGGCCTTTGGGACCGGCTTGCGCCCCATGCGGCGGCCTTGAAGATCATGCGCATCGTCGACGCCGGCGGAGAGACGCCCGAACCGCGCATCGTGAAGGATTTCGACGCCGGTGAGATTGGCGACGAGCCCTTCGGGTGGAACTTCCCAAACTGGCTCCTTCGCCGCGAAACGGTCGCACGGATCGCCGAGCTTCAGAACGTGAGTTTCCGACCCGGTCT
>CBDUOT010000095.1:0-13681 GCA_965368915.1 uncultured Rhodobacterales bacterium
CGGACGTAAAGCGACAGGGCGACCGAGGTCGCGATGAACGGGATCGCCGCGATCTTCAGGATGGCCGAGGACAGGAACCACAGGACGCCGCGCTTGCGCCGCCCCCTGCCCTTGTCCGCCGTCATATCCCTCCGATACGCCATGGCCCCCGTTACCCCGACAAGATGGCCGCAATATGGAACCGCCCCCGGCGCGCGTGCCCGACACCTGTCGGGACGGATGCTGTACACTGTCGGGACGGATGCCATACGGATGCCACCCATGTCCAAGACGCCCGAAAACTGGTCCCGACACGTGACCGAGACGAGCCACGCGCTCGACCTCGAAGAGGGCGTCTTCACCTGGGACAGTCCCGAACGCATAGCCAAATCGCTCAAGCGCTCGGCCGAAGAAAGCCCCCAACGCAAGGGCACGGCCTTCCAATCCGCGATGTCGATGCTGACCTTCTACATCAACCGCGCGGGCCATAACCTGCCCAAGGAACAGCGTGCGGTTTTGGAAGGGGCGAAGGACGAATTGCGGAAATTGTTCAACAAAACCTGATGGTTACTTGAGAGGAAGCACAAGGCTTTCCCCCGCCCTTCGCTCGTCATAAGCTGCCCCGATGTTCCGGCCCGCCGCCCTGCTGACCGCCCTTTTTCTCGCCCCGCCCGCTTGGGCCGAGGCCCCGACCGCGTGGCACCCCGAGGCCGCGGATCTCTGCCTCTTCCCGCCCTACGATCAGACCCGGACCGAACACCACCGCTCCGCCCAGGCGCTCATCGCCGCGATCGAGGGGCTGCACGCCGATCCCGACCCCCTCCTTATCGTGCTGAAGGAAAACGGCACCGCCATCTGCACCGAACCCCGCCCCAGCATCGCGCGCGGCGCCTATAATGTGGAGCAGAACGTCATCGAGCTTCGCAGCGATCTCGACCCGGGCGAACGCCTCCTGATCCTGATCCACGAACTTCGCCACCTCGACCAGTTCGACCGCGGCTTCTGCCCCACGGTCGATGTCGACATCCGTGAGATGGAGCGCTTCACCTTCATGGTCGAAGCCGACGCTCAGGCCGTCGCGACCTATTACGCCTGGCAACTCGCGCAATCCGGTCAGCCGGAGGCATGGCACGCCATCCTGAGGCTGAAGGAATATGCCGATATCGGCGCGGTCTTCGCAAACCGCGTCGGCGAAGGCGTCGCCCCGGAGCTTGCGGTCGAAGCAGCATTTGACGCGTGGTTCACCTCGACCTGGCGGGTCGAAACCTACCGTCTTTCGGCTTGCACCGCGTATCTCGACCGTCTCGACGAAACCAAGCTCCTGCGCAAATACGACCGCTTCCCGCCTGACTATTTCGCAGACCTCTGCCGCCTGCCGGACGGCGCGTCCTACGATTGTCGCGGTCCGGACTGACCGCGCGGGCGCGGCGGTGCTATTGACTTTCGACGCATTGCGCGGCACCCCACTTGTAGCCGCACCTCCTCATCCCCATGTCCCGCGAGTCCGCACCAAGCGGTCGCGCTCAGGAACCATGGCCATGCGTCTTTCCTTCCTTGCACTCACTCTCGCAACCCTCGCCGCGCCGGCGCTTGCCGATGACACGACCGGCACGATCGTCGCCTTCGATCGCGTCGACAAGGTCATCGTCCTCGAAGACAAGACGACGTGGATCTTCGACGATAAGACCGAGCTTTCGCCCGATCTCGTCGCCGGAGACGTTGTACAGATCATCTATACGGGCGCGGCCGACAGCGGCATCGGCCCCATCGCTTCGATCCTGCGCGTCAACTAGTAGACCGAACCCGCAGCCAGCTCCCCTGCCGCGCGCGACATTCGCGCGCGAACGGAGGCTCTTTCCCTTGGCGCAACGCGCGCTATTCTCGGCCAATGACCGAGATGCCCACCCATACCGACGCCTACAAACCGGCCGAGATCGCCCGGCTTATGGAAAGTGCGGGCGTCGCCAAAGCAGCGCTGCCCGCGGCGCAGATGTTCGTGCTCGCCATGCTCGCCGGGGCGTTCATCGGTTTCGGGGCGGCGGCCTATACGACAGTGATGACCGGAGTGGACCCAACCTATGGGCCCGCGCGGTTTCTCGGCGGAGTCGTCTTTTCGCTGGGCCTCATCCTCGTGATCGTCGGGGGTGCAGAGCTCTTCACGGGGAACGCGTTGATGGTGATGGCCGCCGTCGACAAAAAGATCGCGCCGCGACACCTCTTGCGCAATTGGGGCATCGTCTATGTCGGAAACCTCGCGGGCGCGGCGGGGTTGGCCGTTGCCTTCGGATTTTCGGGACTGCTGGACGGACCCATGGGGGAGACGGCGTCAAGGATCGCGGCCGCGAAGGCCAACCTCCCCGCCATCGAAGCCTTTGTCCGTGGCGCGCTTTGCAATGCGCTCGTCTGTCTAGCGGTCTGGCTGACCTTCGCGGCGCGTACGGCGACGGGCAAGATCCTGGCCATTATCTGGCCGATTGCGGGCTTCGTGCTGCTTGGGCTCGAGCATTCGGTGGCCAATATGTACTTCTTCCCGCAGGGCTGGGCGGCTGGGGCCGATGCGGATGTTGGCGGGGCGTTTGCGAACCTCGTCTGGGTGACTCTGGGCAACATTCTCGGCGGCGCGGGGGGCGTCGCGCTGGCCTACAGGTTCGCCTATCTCGGACCCGTCCGGGGCTGAAACCGGCCAGATTCCTCAGAAGATAGTCACGAATACCCGACTTGTGCCGCTAACGTCCGGCCCGCCAAAATACCCCATAGACCCGGCGCGTTCCGGGCATTCAGCCGATTGATCAAATCCATTTCCGGCCGGGAGCAATCAAATGCTCAGCATCTTCTACGGCTATGCATTCGCACTATTCACCGCGCTCGTCGTCATCGTGGGCGACGTTTTCCTGAAACATGCCGCCGAAAACGGGCTGACCCTTGCATCGCGACCGGCGGTGTTCGGTGCGGTTCTTTACGCCTTCTCTGCGATTCTTTGGTACTTCGCCATGCGGCACGTCACGCTCGCTCAGGGCGGCGTCGCGTACTCGATGTTCACGCTGCTCGCGCTTTGCCTGATTGGCGCGACCCATTTCGGCGAAGAAATCCGCGTGCGCGAAGTGGCAGGCATCGCCTGCGCGCTTCTGTCGATGGTGCTTCTCGTGCGCGTTCAAGCCTGAGGCGGAAGCCGTTCAATCGAAGTCGAAGATTTCGCTCAGGAAGCTCTTCCGCTTCCTGTAGCGCTTCCCGTGGCGGTAGCGATCGTCGCGATCCTCATCATCCCGCCGGGGATCCTCGCGCATTTCCCGCAGGTCACGGCGCAGGTGGTCTCCGCCCGGCTCCTTCAGTTCCACGGCCGGCGTCGAGCGTTCGATGATCTTGTCAAGCTCGCCCCGGTTGAGCCACACGCCCCGGCATTTCGGACAGTAGTCGATTTCAACTCCCTGCCGCTCGGTCATCTGCAGCGTGGTTCCGTCCACCGGGCACTTCATTTCGCGCTCTCCGCTCGTGTTGTTCGGGACCCGATATGGGCACGGGCAGCACCCGGTTCAAACCCGGAAGGATAGCGCGCGTCGGTACGCGTGCCATACGCGTGCCCGACGGATGCCATACGGCAAGCAGCCACCCTAAAACGACGCCGCGATTTCGTACATGACCGGTTCGAAGCGCGAGCAGAGGCCCGCGATCCGCCGGTTCCGCGCCCGCATCTCATCGGTCCGCAGCATCGCCTGAAAGTCCTTGCGGTCGCGCCATTGAGAATAGTTGGCGATCCGGGTCTGGGCGTCGTTCATGTGAAGCCCCGCACCAATGAAGCCCGGCTGATGACGGATGAAGCTGTCGTAGGCATCCTTCAACTCGTCCATCAGGTCCTGCGCCGTGCCGGGTGTCATCTCGAACGTGGTGATCACCGTCTGGCCGTTGAAATCGCTGGACATATTCGGCATGACTTTCCTCCGAAGCTGGCGCATTCCCTTCGACTATCGCGCTGACGGGAGGTTCTGTAAACCGCCGATCCGGTAGCTCGGCTATATGCCTCCGCGCGACGCCCCTAGTCGGCGAGAAGCCCCAGCACCTCGTCGGTGAACGCCTCGACTTCCGCGCGAACGGTCGCCTGCCCTGCCTCGACCGCGCCAAGCCCGTGGCCCAGCGTCTCGGCATAGACGACACGATTGGCAAGGCGCGACTTCGCCACACCGGCGGTCAGTTCGGCCGCCGCACGCGCGACATCCTCGCCCACCCGCGTGCCCGAACGGGTCCGGTTGAGCACCAGCCAAGCCTGCCGCCCTTCGCGCGCGGCAAGGTCGAGCACACCGTCGACCGCCCAGAGATCGACATGGGACGAGGCCACGGGCACCAGCACCAGATCGGCCTCGCGCAGCGCCGGGCGCAGGTCGGCATCCACCTTCGGGGGCGTGTCGATGATGACCAGATCGGCCTCGCGCTTGAGCTTCTCGCATTCGTACGAAACGCCCCAGGCTGAAGACGTAGAAAACTCCATCCCCGCTTCACCGAGCCTTTCGCGCCGCGTCATGTACCAGCGTCCGAGAGATCCCTGCGGATCGGTGTCGAGAAGCGATACAGTCATGCCGCGCCTGGCGCAGGTGACGGCAAGGTTGACCGCAAGGGTGGTCTTTCCAGACCCACCCTTCTGCTGAACAACCGCGATGACCTTACCCGGCATTACACCCCCAAAACTCTCATGCTGCAATGCAGCATAGAGCGATTCCCTTTGCGATGCACAGGCGAAATGACGCAGAAGCCGCTTAGCGGACTTTCAGCACGATCTTGCCGATATGGCCCGAGCTTTCGATCCGTCGGTGCGCCTCGGCGGCTTCTTCCAACGGAAACTCGGAATCCATCACCGGCGCAAGACGGCCGCCTTCGATCAGCGGCCAGACATGGGCGCGCAGTTCTTCGGCGATGCGCGCCTTGGCAAGGTCGCTCTGGGGACGAAGCGTCGATCCGGTGATCGTCTGCCGCTTCATCATCAAGGGCGCGAAGTTCACCTCTGCCTTTGGCCCGCCAAGAAAGGCGATCTGCACCAGCCGCCCCTCGACCGCCAGCGCCTTCAGGTTACGCGGGATGTAGTCGCCGCCCACCATGTCGAGGATGACATCCGCGCCACCTTCCTTCTTGAGGATTTCGACGAAGTCTTCCTCGCGATAGTTGATCGCCCGTTCCGCGCCAAGGCGTTCGCATGCCTTGCATTTCTCGGCCGATCCGGCCGTCGCGAAGACCCGCGCGCCAAGCGCGCTGGCGATCTGGATGGCGGTCGTGCCGATCCCCGAGGATCCACCGTGGACGAGGAAGACCTCTCCCGCCTTCAGGCCACCGCGCATGAAGACGTTCGACCAGACGGTATAGCAGGTCTCGGGCAGGCAGGCGGCCTCGCGCAGGTCCATGCCCGTAGGGATGGGCAGCGCGTGGGCGGCGGGCGTGACGACGTATTCCGCGTAACCCCCGCCGGGCAACAGCGCTGTCACTTCGTCGCCCACTACCCAGCCGGACACATCCGGCCCCAAAGCCGCGATCCGGCCCGACGCCTCCAGTCCCGGCAACGGAGAGGCGGAGGGCGGCGGCGCATAAGCTCCCGCGCGCTGCAGGGCATCCGGGCGATTGACGCCCGCCCATGCGACCTCGATCAGCACCTCGCCCGGCCCCGGCTCCGGCACGGGGACTTTCGTCACTTGCAGGACTTCCGGGCCACCCGGCTTGGAAATTTCGACCGCGCGCATTGTCTTCGGAAGGGTCATGCCTTCTCCTCTTTTTTCACCCGCCCCGGCAGGTCGGCCCGGGCGCCCTTTGGCGCGCGGACCCGTTCCAACACCTTGAGCGGCCCCTCGATTACCCGGCCCAGAACGCTGTTGTCCCGGACCTGTGCCTTGAACTTCTCGAACCGCATCACGTCTTCGATCCGCCGGTCGAGGAAGTCCCATGTCGCCGCACCGCCCTCGCTCTCGTCGCCGATCCAGAAAAGCACGACCGAGGAATAGACCGCCGAGAGCGTGGCGCGTTTCGAATACCAGTTGATGTCGTCCGAGGTGTCGCCAAGCGCCGTCCAGATCGCATCCGCCGTGCCCCAGACCAATGACGCCCCAGTGGGCGCATTCAGCGGAAGCGCGAAAAGCGCTAATCCGCGCCGGACCACCTCGCGGTCGGCTCCCTCAAGCCGGAGCCGCACCGCGAACGCCACCCGGTCGCGGAACCGCATGCTCATCAGATCAGCCTTTGCCAGCGCGCGGACCATCTCCGCATCGCCGCGTTTATGGTACGCGACCGCCAGATCGAGCGCACCGCGCGGGCAGACCACGCGGGCCAGTTCGGGTGTGATTCCCACATCCTCCGCCGAGGCGCGGAAGGTCGCCTCGGACCAGCCGTCGAAGGCGACATGCGTCAGGGCGGCATCAAGCAGCCGTGCTTTCGCGTCGGCTATATCCAAACCCTTGTTTTCCATGGCTCTGCCTCCGTTCGCACCCAGTAGACAAGCGGGGGGCGCTTTGCTATAGGGGCGCTTCCTGCAACTGATTGCAACTCTAACTTAGGAAGGTGGTGACAACCACATGCAGGTCAGCGTTCGCGACAACAATGTCGAACAGGCGCTTCGGGCTCTGAAGAAGAAACTTCAGCGCGAAGGGGTGTTCCGTGAGATGAAGCTTCGGCAGCATTTCGAGAAACCCTCCGTCAAGAAAGCGCGCGAGAAGGCCGAGGCCATTCGGCGTGCCCGCAAACTGGCGCGCAAGAAGGCCCAGCGCGAAGGCGCGCTCTGAGGCGACCAAGACGCTGGCGGGGAAACCCGCAAGACGTTGAACCCCCGAGGCATCGCCCGGGGGTTTTTCGTTGGCGGAAGGCTCTTCCCGAGATTCGCATCCCACGCTATGAGGAATCCGGGACAAACCGGAGTCGCAGATGACCAACCTTTCGCGCCGCGCCGCCCTCGCGCTCATTCTGGCCGCGCCCGCCGCCTGCGGAAACCGTGAACGGGAACGCGACGTGACCCGTGCCCGTGGCCCGGCCGAGGTCAACCGGCTCATCACCAAGTATGCGCGCATGTATGAGGTGCCCGAGGATCTGGTGCACCGGGTCGTCCAGCGTGAAAGCATGTACAATCCCGGCGCGCGGAACGGACCGTATTACGGGCTGATGCAGATCCATCCGCAGACCGCCCGGACGATGGGCTTTCGTGGCGATCCGTCCGGGTTGCTCGATGCCGACACGAACCTCAGATACGCCGTGAAATACCTGCGCGGTGCCTGGCTCGTCTCGCGCGGGAACCGCGACCGGGCGGTGATGTGGTACGCCAAGGGCTACTATTACGAAGCCAAACGCATGGGGCTTCTCAAGAAGACGGGCCTGAAATCGTGACAGCGGCACCTGTGGCAGCGCTTCTGCTGCTCCTTGCTTGCTTTCTCGCGATCAACGCCTTGGCCTACGTGCTCTTCGCGGTCGACAAGGACCGCGCCAAGGCGGGAGAGTGGCGAATTTCCGAAAGCGCGCTTCTCTGGACAGCGATCCTTGGCGGAAGCATCGGGGCAAAGGCGGCGCAACGGCGGTTCCGGCACAAGACCCGGAAAGAGCCGTTCCGAACGATACTGAACGCGATTTGCGTTGTGCAGGTTCTGGCGCTGGCATCACTTCTCATGCCAGAGCCGCGCGCCGTGGCCGGCGATGTCGTCGCGGGGCTGGGCGAGACGATCAACACGTTCATTGCGCCTGAGACGGCAAAACCGCGCCGCTTCGGGCCAGGCAGTTGACGCACCGGCGGCTTTAGACCGGAATTGCCGTCGTCTGGCGAACGGTTCGGAGGGCAAAGGACGAATGCAGTTGCGCCACCCCGGGCAGCGTCGCGAGGTGACGGCGATGGATGCGCGCGAAATCCTCGGTATCTTCAGCCACGACCTTTAGAAGATAGTCCGCGGACCCCGCCATCAAATGGCATTCGAGGATATCGGGCACCTGAGTGATCGCCCGCTCGAACGCCTCAAGAACCTCGTCGGCCTGGCCCGAAAGCGTGATCTCGACGAACACTGTCGTAAGCCGCTTCAGTTTCCGCGCATTCAGAAGGGCGACGAAACCGTCGATATAGCCCTCATCCTCCAGCCGCTGAACGCGCCGATGACAGGCCGAGGGCGACAGGTTCACACGTTCGGACAACTCGGCATTCGTGACCCTTCCTTGCTTCTGCAACACCGACAGGATGCGGCGGTCTGTAGCGTCCAGATCCATTATCGTGCAACTTTCTTCGAAGATTCAGGCCATATGCAAAATATATCGCGCAAGTTGGCCTCCGTGACCAGCCGAATCTCAAAGCAATTTCATAAGGTCTGGTCCATCCTGCACGGATGAATGTTTCGCGAGGACCCTGCTATGAAGATCGGATGCCCTAAGGAAATCAAGCCGCAGGAGTTTCGCGTCGGCGTGACGCCAAACGCGGCGGGCGAGGCTGTCAGGCACGGCCACGAGGTCGTAATTGAAACCGGAGCCGGTCTGGGCGCGGGTTTCCCCGATGACGCCTATACCGCCGTCGGCGCAAAGATTCTGCCATCGGCCGACGACGTGTTCGCGCAAGCGGACATGGTCGTGAAGGTGAAGGAACCGCAAGCGGAAGAGCGCAAGAAGCTGCGCGAGGATCAGATCCTCTTCACCTATCTTCACCTAGCGCCGGACCCGGAGCAGACGAAGGACCTGCTTGCAAGCGGCGTCACCGCCATCGCCTATGAAACCGTGACCGACCGGTCGGGCGGCCTGCCGCTCCTCGCGCCGATGTCCGAAGTCGCGGGCCGGCTCGCGCCGCAGGTCGGCGCCTGGACGCTGCAGAAGGCCAATGGCGGCCGCGGTGTTCTGATGGGCGGCGTTCCCGGTGTCGGACCCGCCAATGTCATCGTGATCGGCGGCGGCGTCGTCGGTACGCATGCGGCCAAGATCGCCGCGGGCATGGGCGCGTCCGTCACCGTGCTCGACCGGTCGCTGCCGCGCCTGCGCTATCTCGACGACGTTTTCGGCGGCAGCTTCAAGACGGGCTATTCCTCCGCAGGGCTTCTGGATGAGCTGCTGCCAATGGCCGACATGGTGATCGGCGCAGTCCTGATTCCCGGCGCCGCGGCCCCCAAGCTTATCTCGCGCAAGCAGCTCGGGCTTATGAAACCGGGCGCCGCACTTGTCGATGTCGCGATCGACCAAGGTGGCTGCTTCGAGACCTCCAAGGCCACGACGCACGAAAACCCGATCTACGAGGTCGACGGGATCATGCACTACTGCGTGGCCAACATGCCGGGCGCCGTGGCCCGGACTTCGACGATCGCGCTCGGCAACGCGACGATGCCGTTCATGCTCGATCTCGCGGACAAGGGCTGGAAGAAAGCCTGCGCAGACGACCCGCACCTGCTGAACGGTCTTAACGTTCATGCGGGCAAGTTGACCTACGCGGCGGTCGGCGAAGCGCTCGGGATCGAGACGATGCCAGCCGAAAAGGCGCTGGCCGCCTGACAGCGGCCCATTCCAAAATAGCAAAGGCCCGCCAGTCTGGCGGGCCTTTTTCAGTTCGTGGCGATTGCCTTACTTGCGCAGGGCGTCGCGGATCTCGATCAGCAGGTCCTTCTCGGACGGGCCGGTATCAACCTCAGGCGCCACATCATCGGGCTTCGTCGAAGCTTCCTTCACGCGGTTCACCATCTTCACGAGCATGAAGACAACCCATGCGATGATCAGGAAGTTGATCAGCGCCATGATGAAGTTACCGTAGGCGAACACGGCGCCGTCTTCACCTTCGCTCAGCGGGAAGCCCATAGCCGAGAAATCGATGCCGCCGGTGAAGAGCGAAATGATCGGGGTGATCAGATCGTCGACAAGCGACGTGACGATAGCGGTGAAGGCCGCGCCGATGATGATACCAACGGCCATGTCCATGACATTACCCTTGGCGATGAAATCCTTGAACTCGTTGAGCATCTCTGTCCTCGTTTATCCTGTTCGCGTCACACCGACTGGTGCGACCATTTTTTGGCCACAAAGCATCTATCACAGCCATACACGGTTCGGACACCTTTTTTCGGGGGAAAAAGCGCTCAGGTTTCCCGTATAGGGCTGCATGGGCGACACTTCTGACGGGGTTGCCGGATCTTTGTGCCGCGATCGCGCTTCCGGGTGATGTCAATCACCGGCGGAGCCACCAAGAAACGCGACCACTTCGTCGTCGTCGACCTGCAGGAATTTCCTGTAATGCGCACCGACCGCATAGAACGGGCTTGGCATCTCCAGGCAGATCGTGTCGTCGACCATTGGCTCGATCTCAGCCAACGCTTCGGCCGAAGCCACCGGCACGGCCAGAATGACGCGCCCCGCGCCGCTTTCCCGAACTCCGCCAAGCGCCGCCTTGACCGTGGCGCCTGTCGCGATGCCGTCGTCGACGACGATCACGGTGCGCCCCTTCAGTGAAACCTGTTCGCGTCCACCCAGATACATCTTTCGGCGTTCGGCGATTTCGGCGCGCTTCTTGGCCACCGCGTCAGCGAAGTCCTCAGGTCGGCGCCCGATGCTCGCCAGCACACTGGCGTTGAAGACCGGCTCCGCCCCTTCCGCGACGGCGCCCGCCGCGAGTTCCTCGTGCCCCGGCACACCGATCTTTCGCACCAGCACGAGATCGAGGCGCGCGCCAAGGCGTTCCGCAACCGGCGCGGCCACCGGCACGCCTCCGCGCGGAAGCGCGAGCACGACCGGTTCGGCCAACTCCATCTTTTCCAGTGCATCGGCCAGCTTGCGGCCAGCCTCGGCCCGATCGATGAACATGCGCCCTCTCCCCTCGGCGATGAGGGCTCAGCTTGCCAGAAGCCCGGCCCACGGCCAAGCCCACCAGCTCAGCGCGGCAGCGCTCCGGTCAGCACGTAACGCAGGATCTCCACGACCTGGCGCGGCTCCTCGGCCACGGCAAGCGCCGCCGCATCGACCTCTTTCAGTGCGTGCGCGTGGTCGGGTCCGTGCAGAATGATCAGCGACTTGCCCAAAGCGGCGGCATAGCCTGCGTCGAACGCCGCGTTCCACTGCTTGTACTGCTCGCCGAACCGTACCACGACCACATCCGCATCGGCGATTGCCTTCCGTGTCCGGATTGCGTTCAGCTTCGCGCCCTTGTGGTCGTGCCAGAACTTCTTCTCCTCGGCCCCGAGGATTGCCACCCCGCAATCGTCCGACGCCGCATGATCCGTCACAGGCGAGGAGAACTCGACATCGAGCCCTTTCGCACCGTCCACGATCTGCTCGCGCCAGTCGGTGTGGATCTCACCTGACAGATAGACTTTCAGCATCGCCCCCTCCTTATTTTACCCAAACACAGCCGAGGCGGTTGGGGGCACAGAGGTCCCCCCGCGGCTCAGCCGCGCAGAACTCCGCCCGTCGCCTTGGCGACCTTCTCGACGATCTTGGCGCTCACCGCCTCGATCTCTTCGTCGGTCAGCGTCTTGTCGCGCGGTTGCAGCCGCACCGTGATGGCGAGCGATTTCTTGCCCGCCCCCATCTGAGCCTCGGCCTTGTCGCCGGTGAACTGGTCGAAGACCGACACCTGTTCGATCAGCGCCTTGTCCGCCCCCTGCGCGGCGTTGACCACGTTCAGCGCCTCGACCCCCTTGTCCACGACGAAGGCGAAATCGCGCTCTACCGCCTGAAGGTCCGACCGGCCGAGCGCTGCCCGCGTGGCGGTCTTCGACTTCGGGAACGGCACCGCTTCGACTCGCACGGTGAAGGCGACTGCGGGTCCCTTCACGTCCATCGCCTTCAGAACCTTCGGATGAACCTCGCCGAAGGTGGCCAGCACGTTCGGCCCAAGCCCCATCACGCCCGACCGGCCCGGATGCCACCAGCCCTCGGCCTTGCGCGTGATCTGCATCTTCGCAGGCGCGCCGAGTGCGGCCAGAATCGCCTCTGCATCGGCCTTGGCGTCGTAGATATCCGCCATCCGGCGCGAGCCATAGGGATCGCGCGGCGCGGTCGCGCCGACCAGAAGCCCGGTCGCCTGCAACGCCTGCTCGCCCGGCTCACCACCCGAAAAGACCGGCCCCACCTCGAACA
The DNA here is from genome assembly GCA_965368915.1 of uncultured Rhodobacterales bacterium. Classification (GTDB taxonomy): domain Bacteria; phylum Pseudomonadota; class Alphaproteobacteria; order Rhodobacterales; family Rhodobacteraceae; genus Albidovulum. The sequence continues at coordinate 12,019 of CBDUOT010000095.1, forward strand.
GACCCATGTCCATGAAGCCGCGCGCCTGGTTCCGTGCGGCGGCCTGCAAAAGGCCCGGCAGCAGGTCGGGGCGCATATGCGTCATCTCGGACGAGATCGGATTTTCCAGCCGCGTGGCCTCGGTCCCGCCGCCGAACAGTTCTGCCGAGGGGCCGTCGATGAACGAATAGGTCACGCATTCGTTGTAACCCAGGGCTGCCAGCGTCCGCCGCGCCGCCTTTTCGCGCATCTGCATGGGCGTCAGGATCGGCTTCGGCACGCCGGGGCTGGCCCGCCGCATCGGCTTGCCTTCCAGCTTCGTCAACGACGCGATCCGCGCGACTTCCTCGATCAGATCGGCATCGCCCAGAATGTCCGGCCGCCACGACGGCGGCGTCGCCATGTCGCCCTTCAGCGTGAAGCCCAGAGCCTCCAGCGTCGCGCGCTGGTCGCCTTCGGGGATGTTCATGCCGACAAGGCTGACAACCCGCTCGGGGTCGAGCTTGTAGGCCCGGTCCACCTGCGGCACCGCGCCGTCCATCACGACCTCGGACGCCTCGCCCCCGCAAAGGTCAAGGATCATCCGCGTCGCGGCCTCAAGCCCCGGCAGGGTGAATTCGGGGTCCACGCCGCGTTCGAACCGATAGCGCGCATCCGAATTGATGCGCAGCGCGCGGCCCGTCGCGGCGATGGTGATCGGGTCCCAATAGGCGCTTTCGACGAAGACGTTCACCGTCTCTTCGGTGCAGCCCGAATGCTCACCGCCCATGATGCCTGAAAGGCTTTCGACGCCGTTGTCGTCGCCGATCACCATCATGCCCGGCTGCATGTTGTATGTCTTCTCATCCAGCGCGAGGAACTCTTCGCCCCCCTCGGCCGGGTAAATCCTGAGATCGCCTTTCACCTTGTCCGCGTCAAAGACGTGCAAGGGCCGGTTCTGGTCGAAGGTGAAGAAGTTGGTGATGTCCACCAACGCCGAGATGGGGCGCAGGCCAATCGCCGTTAGGCGTTCCTGCAGCCACGCGGGCGACGGTCCGTTCTTCACACCCTTGATGACGCGCCCGGCGAACAGCGGGCAGCCCTTTTCCTTCAGCCCCGCGTCGATCTTCACGCCGATGGGGCTGGCGTAGCTGCCCTTCACCGGTTCGATCTTCAGCGGCTTCAGCGTGCCCAAACCCCGGGCGGCCAAATCGCGGGCAATACCCCGCACGCCCAGCGCATCGGGGCGGTTCGGCGTGATCTTGATGTAGATCATCGGGTCCACCGCGCCGGGCCGGTTCTTCGCCAGCCAATCCACGAACTTCTCGCCGACCTCGCCCGAGGGCAGCTCGATGATGCCGTCATGCTCGTCCGACAGCTCCAGCTCGCGCTCCGAGGCCATCATGCCGTGGCTCTCGACGCCCCGGATCTTGCCGACGCCCAGCGTCAGATCGATGCCGGGCACATAGTCGCCGGGCTTGCAAAGGACGACCGTGATCCCTTCGCGCGCATTCGGCGCGCCGCAGACGATCTGCTTTTCGCCCTCGTCCGTCATCACGCGGCAGACGCGCAGCTTGTCGGCATCGGGGTGCTTTTCGGCATGCAGCACCTTGGCGAGCGTGAACGCCTCAAGTCGCGCTGCGCGGTCCTCGACCTCCTCGACCTCAAGGCCAAGGTCGGTCAGCGCATAGGTGATCTCGTCGAG
>CBDUOT010000096.1:0-13581 GCA_965368915.1 uncultured Rhodobacterales bacterium
GGCGTTGCTTACACCCCGGCCACGATGAGCGCTCTTACGCTCGGCGTGAACTACGGTGAGTACGAAGCTTCGACCGCTGGCGTTGCCAACCCGTCGGGTTGGGGCCTTGTGGCCAACTACGATCTCGGCGGCGGTGCTGTCGCGATGGTCGGCTACGGCTCGAGCGACAACGGCGTGTCCGGCAACGGCAAAGGCGACGAGACGTTCTCGGCTGGTCTTGGCCTCTCGTTCTAATCGAACGGTTTGACAAATCGGGAAAGAGCGGGCTTCGGCCCGCTCTTTTCTTTTTGGGCTATACGTATTGCGCGCCCGTGGCCAACTCGACATTGGAAAAGGCCGAAGATAAGGTCCGCGGCGACCGAAATCTGGGTTGGATGAGAAAATGAGCGTGATGACCGGGCCCGAGATCCAGAAGACCTACGCCAAGGCGCTGGAGCATCATAAGTCCGGCAACCTCGAAGCCGCCATCAGGGGCTATGGCGCGATCATCGAAGCCAACCCGAAGATCGCCGAAGCCCATTTTCAGGCGGGCCGGATCTTCACCGCCACCAACCGCTTCGAACGCGCCTTCCAGCATCTTCGCGCCGCGACCAAGCTGCGCCCGGCAGAGGGTGCGATCTGGTCGGCTTGGGCTGAGGCCGTCGCGCTTGGCGGCAACGAAGAGGCCGAGGCGGATTTCCTGCGCGACCTGAAAGCGGCCCCCGTCGCGATCGAAACGCGCATCGCGCTGCAGGACAGGTTCGGCGCCAATCGCGCGCGCACCAAACCCGCGACCGGCGGCATGAAACCCGGCGACATACGCAAACTGCTCGCACTTCTCGACGGTGGACGGGCTGCCGAGACCGAGCGCCTCGCCGCGACCATGTTGCGCGCGCATCCCGCTTCGGCGCTGGCGCTGAACATCCTTGCGACCGCGCAGGCGATGCAGGGCAAATCCGCCGCCGCCGACGCGAACTTCCGCAAGGCGATCCAGGCAGATCCGAACTATGCGGAAGCCTACGACAACCTCGGCCGGTTCCTGATCGACCAGAAGCGAGAGCCAGAGGCGGTCCAACTTTTCCGCAAGGCCGTGACGCTGGCGCCGGGTCTGCACTCGGCACTCGTCAATCTCGCGACCAGCTTCACGCAGGCCGGGCAACCCGCCGCGGCCCTGACGCTGCTGGAACGGGCGCGGGCCGGCGGGGCCGATGCGTCCCCGCTCTATATGGCGATGGGCAATGCACACACGCGGCTGAAGAACTTCGCAAAGGCCGAAGCGGCGTTTGCACGCGCAATGGAAGTGTCGAACGGCGGCACACCGCAGATCGTCGCGCTGCTGGCGCAGTCGCAGGCGCGTCTGGGCAAGGACGCCGTCGCGATGGAAAACTACGACCGCGCCCTCGAAATGGACCCAGACCTGCCGATCGCCGTGGGCGGCAAGGCCACCTTGCTGCAAACCCTTGGCGATTTCGAAACCGCCGAAGGCCTGTTCCGCAAGGGCTTTGAAATCGACCCGCTGAACGGCGAAAACTTCCGTGCGTTCATCATGTCGCACAAGACCAAAGCCGATGATCCGGTGATCGAGATGATGCTCAGCCGCTACGACGATCCGGCCATGGAGCCCGCCGACCGGATGAACATGGGCTTCGCGATCGCCAAGGCGCTCGAGGACATCAAAGACTACGACCGGGTCTTCCGCTATCTAGACGAAGCGAACGCGCTGATGCGCAAATCCGCACCCTACAGCATCGACCAGCGATACGAACAGGTGGCGCAGACGAAGGCCGCCTTTGCAGATATGGACTGGCACGGCATCGAAATCGAAGGTGCTACGGATTTCGCGCCGATCTTCGTCACCGGCATGCCGCGCTCGGGGACGACCCTGATCGAACAGATCATCGCGAGCCATTCGACCGTAACCGGCGCGGGCGAGATCGGCGAATGCGCGCGCGCAGCACAGCTTCTGATTACCGATCCCAAGAACCCGATGAAGATGCATCCCCCTGCCCTCGACCGGATCGCAGGTCTGGGGAAAGGGTTCGAAACCTATATCCGCAACCGCTTTCCCGATGCCGACCGCATCACCGACAAATCGATCCAGACCTACATGTATCTGGGCCTCGTGAAGCTCGCGATGCCGAAGTCGAAGTTTGTCGTGGTTCGTCGCGACCCGCGCGACAACCTTCTGTCGATCTACAAGAACAAGTTTCCGGACGACACGCACCTTTACGGCTATGATCAGAAAGACCTCGCGGCCTTCTATGGCACCTTCGTCGACATGATCGATTTCTGGCGCGATCTGGTGCCGGACTGGTTCTACGAGGTTCAGTACGAAGACCTCGTGGCCAATCCGGAGGAAGAGACGCGCAAGCTGATCGCGGCCTGTGGTCTTGACTGGGAAGACGCCTGTCTTTCTTTCCACGAGAACAAGCGCAAGGTCGAAACGCTAAGCGTCTACCAGGTGCGGCAGCCGATCTCGAAGGGTTCGGTCAGTGCTTGGCAGCGGTACGAGACGGAACTGAAGCCAATGCTCGACGCGCTGAAGGAAGGCGGGCATGTCGCTGACTGATATCACCGCCCGTATCCGGGCCGCAGAGAAAGCCTCTGGTCGCGCGGAAGGCTCGGTCACGTTGATCGCGGTGTCGAAGGTCCAGCCGCTCGACCGGGTCGAGGCGGTGCTGGAAGAAGGCCACCGGGTCTTCGGTGAGAATTACGTCCAGGAAGCGCAGGGCAAGTGGCCGGCGCTGAAAGAGCGCTACTCCGGCGTGACGCTGCACATGATCGGGCCCCTGCAGTCGAACAAGGCGAAGCCAGCGCTTGAGCTATTCGACGCCATCCACACTCTCGACCGGCCGTCGCTTGCCAAGAAGATCGCGCGGCTGGTCGACGAACGCGGAGTTTGTCCCGAGCTTTTCGTTCAAGTGAATACCGGGGAAGAGCCGCAAAAAGCCGGCGTGCTGCCGGGCGACGCCGATGCGTTCGTCGCGGATTGCCAGGGCTTGGGGCTGACGCTTGCGGGGCTCATGTGCATCCCCCCCGAAGGCGAAGACTCCACGCCGCATTTCGAGATGCTGGCCCGGATTGCCGAGCGGAACGGACTGTCTGGCCTCTCCATGGGCATGAGCGCAGATTTTGAGGCCGCGATTGCGGCGGGGGCGACGCATGTCCGTGTCGGCTCCGCCATCTTCGGGGCGCGGACCTACGCCTAGCTACGATACGCGTGAAGAAAGCGTTCTCGCATTTCGACAAGCTATTAATTTCGAGCGATCGTTCCTTTGTTTCACGCGTGAAACGGGCTCATCGCTCGGGAATGACCACTTTCGCTCCCGGCGCGGCATGGCGGGCGATGAACAGCAGATCCCGGCGCGAAAAGGCGAGGCAGCCGGCAGTCGGATAGCCCGGCCTCCGCCACTGATGGATGAAGATCGCCGAGCCTTTGCCCGGCGCCGCGTCGGGCCAGTTCCAGTCCAACGGCAGGATCAGATCGTAGAGCGGATCGGCCCGCCGCAGCCTCTCCTCGCTCTTACCAAAAGGCTTGCGGGTGAGGTGGTTGTAGCTCGGATGCCCCGAGAGGTCGCACCAGCGGTCCTCGAGATGAATGGGCTGCGCCCAGCCAGGCAGCATGTTCGCCGCGATACGATCCGCGCGGTAGAGAAGCCCGATGACCCTGTGCGTGCCCACCGGAGTAGCCCCGTCGCCCTCATGTTTCTCCACCGTGACGCCCGCGCGACCGATGGACACGGGAAAAGTTCGCCCGAGAAACCGCAAACCGGTCGGCGTGAGGACGAGATCTTGCGGGCTCATAACAGGTGGCCCGACCGGGCGGCCTTGGTCGCGAGATAGGCGTCGTTGTGCCGTGTCCGCCCGACCTTGAGCGGCACACGCTCAGTTACCTGAATGCCCGTGGCCTCCATCATCCGTATTTTTGCGGGGTTGTTGGTCAGAAGCCGGACGGAAGAAAACCCAAGCCGTTTCAGAATCTGCGCGCCGATGCGAAAATCTCGTTCATCGTCCTCAAAGCCGAGGCGGTGGTTGGCCTCGACCGTATCGAAGCCCTGATCCTGAAGCGAATAGGCCCGCATCTTGTTGGCAAGCCCAATGCCCCGGCCTTCCTGATTGAGGTAGAGCAGCACGCCCGCCCCTTCCTGACCGATGAGGTTCAGTGCCGCGTGAAGTTGCGGACCGCAATCGCATTTCAAGCTGCCGAGAATGTCGCCCGTGAAACAGGCGGAATGCAGGCGGGCAAGCACGGGCCGGTTGCGCGGTGGTTGCCCTATCTCAATCGCGTAATGTTCCTCCCCACCGTCTTCGGGCCGGAAAATATGCAGGCGACCGGCCTCGGCGGCTGCCATGGGCAGCCGTGCAGCAACGACCGGGTGAAGCGGGCTGGAGTCACGCATGATCGGTTCGGCGCGGTCCCATTCGATCAGCGTAAGGTTTTCCCGCGCGGCGAACTGTGCAGGCTCGGCGATCGGCACGACAAGAGCCGCCGGGAGAAGCCTCGCAGACTTGGCCAGTGCAACCGCCGCGCGGGCGAGCGTCGCATCGCCGCCGCGCACGCAGGCGAAGGGGCCCTTCATCGGGACGGTCAGATCGTCCGCCGGGTCCGCGACCGCAGCAATCCAGTTCGGCGCAGCGTCCGCCGGCACGACCAGCCTTGCAATGTCGCCGTCGTAGGGCCTTGCTTTCAACGTTTCAGCCCGGCGCGCGGTGATGGCGAGAACGGTTTCTCCCATCGTCATGAGGCGTTTGAACCGCTGGGGTGTCAGCGCCTCGGCCGCCAACGCGAGCGCACCCTGCCCGCCAGACACGAGAACGACGGGCACACCCATCCGCAGATCGGCGCGCCCACGATTGAGGCGTTCGACAATGTCGGGACCGAGGGACATGTTACATCCGCTGAAACGTTGCGCCCTCTAGATAGTCCCTGAAGGCCGGAATTGAAACAATTCACCGCCCCGCGACACGACCGCGTGAGTTGACGGCGCCGTGACTTGTCGGATGGCGGGCCAAAACGCATTTCTGTAAGAGAGAAGGAGGCAAGTAAATGGCCAACCTAAAGAAAATTCTGCTCGTCGACGACGACGAGGATCTGCGTGAGGCGCTTGCCGAGCAACTCGTGTCGACCGAGGATTTCGATGTATTCGAGGCCGGGAACGGCGCCGAGGGAATCGAGAAGGTGAAGGCGGGGATCTACGATCTGGTGATCCTTGACGTGGGACTGCCGGACACGGACGGCCGCGAGCTTTGCAAGAAAATGCGAAAGCAGGGCGTGAAGTGCCCGATCCTGATGCTGACCGGCCAGGACGGCGATGCCGATACGATCCTGGGACTGGACGCTGGCGCCAACGACTACATCACGAAGCCGTTCAAGTTTCCCGTTCTTTTGGCTCGTATTCGCGCCCAGTTGCGCACCCACGAGCAGTCCGAGGACGCGATCTTCCAGCTTGGGCCCTATACGTTCAAGCCCGCGATGAAGATGCTGATCGACGAGAGGGACCGGAAGATTCGTCTGACCGAGAAAGAGACGAACATCCTCAAGTTCCTCTACCGGGCGACCGAGGGGGTGGTGCCTCGCGACGTGCTATTGCACGAAGTTTGGGGCTACAACGCGGGCGTCACGACGCACACGCTTGAGACCCACATCTATCGTCTCCGCCAGAAAATAGAACCAGATCCGTCAAATGCCCGCCTTCTTGTCACCGAATCCGGTGGGTATAGACTGGTTGCATGAAGGATCCCTTGACCACGTCGGGGTAATGACGTGGTATCCTCCCTGTTGGACTGGCCGGGCTTCTAGCCCGGCCTTTTTTTGTTCTGATATTTAACCCGCCCTGGTCAGACTGGCTGACCCCGTCCGACCTGCATCAGGCCTGAACCTGATACCAAAGCACGACATCGGAGAACCAGATCTTGTTCTGCGTCGCGCGGAACTGGACGGTGTTATTTATGCCTGGGTTGAGTATTTCGCCCGAAAAGGTCTCCCACAGCCCGCGCACGTCGCCGCCCGAAATGGTCGGGCTCCAGATGATCTGATCGTTTACCTCGATCTGAAATGCGCCGCCCGAGGGCGTGGCCCACGCCTTGAAGGCCAGTATGGGCTTGGCGCGGTTGGTTCCAATAATCAGGTTGGAGGGAATTGGGTCGGAGAATGTCTGGCTCTCGCCTGGGTTAAGCGCAAATGATCCGTCGTTGACGACGGTGTAGTCGCATAAAGATGCCATGGCTGGCACTCCTTTTCGTTGATCGCACCCCGTCCTCGATGGCGATCGCAGCTAAATGGGTTTTAAAAAAAACTTTGCCTTTAAGGCGCGCGGCACCGGGACGGCGGGCACCACGCCAAGAGAGAATAGCACGAAATGCGACTGATTTCTCGGGAGCGGTACGGCTCGCCCGCGCCACCGGAGGCTCAAGGCTGTTGATCCGGCTAAGATGCTTGACGCGTTGCCCCTGACCCACGCCCCGGCTAAGTTCGCGCGGCCGGACAGACAAGGAGAACGCCATGCCTTTCACGATCGCGACCTGGAACATCAACTCCGTTCGGCTGCGCGAAGGGCTCGTCGCCCGGCTGATGCAGGAAGAGGCGCCGGACGTTCTTTGCCTGCAGGAATGCAAGTCGCCGGTCGAAAAGATCCCCTTGGAGACGTTCCGTGAGTTGGGTTACGCTCACATGGTTGCGCGCGGGCAGAAGGGCTACAACGGCGTCGCGATATTTTCGAAGCTTCCGCTGAAAGAAGTCGGCGCGCACGACTTCGTCGATTTGGGCCACGCGCGTCACATCGCGGCGCAACTGGAAAATGGGGTCACGATCCACAATTTCTACGTCCCCGCCGGTGGCGACGTTCCGGACCGCGACGTGAACGTCAAGTTCGGCCAAAAGCTCGACTACGTTGCCGCGATGCGCGACTGGGCAAGGGCCGAAGCGCCTGAGAAGTCGATCCTGGTTGGTGATCTAAACATCGCGCCGCGCGAGGATGATGTCTGGAGCCACAAGCAGCTTCTGAAGATCGTCAGCCACACGCCGGTCGAAGTGGAAGGCCTCGGCGAAGCGCAAGAGGCTGGCAAGTGGGTGGACATCACCCGTCAGGATATTCCCGAGGGGCTGCTGTACAGCTGGTGGTCATATCGCTCGCCGGACTGGGATGCGGCGGACAAGGGCCGACGGCTCGACCACATCTGGGCCACGCCGGACATCTCGAACGCGGGTCACGGCAGCCGCGTCCTGCGTGCGGTGCGAGGTTGGGAAAAACCGTCAGACCACGCTCCGGTGTTCGCGACCTTCGATCTTTGACGCCGAAAGCGAAGGATCAGGCTGCGAGCGGCGCGCGGCTTTTCAGCCGAGAGAGGTTAAGCGCGAAAGCGTCGTGATCCCGTAGCGCGGGCCGCGCAGGCGCAGCATGGTCCGGCAAATCCCGGATCTTTCCAAGGGCTGCAGGCGCGGTCGTCCGCGCAAGGTCGGGGTTGCGGGCGAGCCCTCCGAGATAAAGGCTTTCCGTCCGAAGCCCGTTCGCGTCGATCACTGCGTGCCGATCGAAGAGCAGACCGTGATAGGTCTCAAGCTCGCCTTCCTTGTCCCAAACCACCGCCCGGCCGTTTACGAGATGGCGCGCTTCGACGAGGACCTCGTCTTCGCCATAGTGATGTTCGACCTCCGGACCAGAAAGTGCGAGCCGCTGGGAAGGATTGACGCGCAGGTCCTTGGTCAGGCCGTGATAGGGCGCAACCAGCCGCACCGGTCGCATCCGCCCCATTCCGGGCACGGCGACGCGGCCTTGCCAGAGCACAGGCAGGGGACCGTTGTCGGCAGTCAGAACGAGATCTCCGGCCCCGAGCGTTTCAATGGCGCGCGGACCCTCGGGAGTCGCGATCATCGTGCCGGGCGCGAAACCCGGCATTGGGCCGACGATGTGCCAGTGATCCGCAAGCCCGATCCAATCTATCGCGGGGTGCCTGCCAAAGTAACCGGGTGCAAGGAGAGACGCCGCCTCGTCGCGCAGCAGGGGCAACGCATCTCTTCCCTCATGCTGCCGAATGGTTCCCCGGGTGAGGTTTTCGGCCGTCAGAAGGCTGCGGCCCCTCGCGACGTCCCAATGATAGGTCAGTCTGAGCATCCCGGAGAGCGGCTCAAGCCCCAGCCCGATCGAGAGATGGCTGACTTCCGGCCCGTGGCGGCGCAAGAGGTGCAGTCGCACGTCCTGACCGCGTTCGATCGAGAACATCCGTTCAGGTTCCAGATGCCGCGCGAGTCTGAGTACCGGCCCGCAGTCCTTTTGTGCACTGAGTTCGGCCAGATCGAGTTCAACGACAAGCGTGCCGCGATCCAACTGTTCCGGCAGTGGCGCGCGGTCAAGCCGCCGCGCAGTGCCGTCCGCACTCCACACCGTGCGCCAAGTCATGACGCCCCCGCTTCGGCCAAACGAAGCGCGAACGCGTCTGTTCTTTGCCCGAGCTTTGCTCCGGTCATCGTGCCCGCCTCCACCCACTTGAGGCAGTGCAAACTGCAGACGGGGAAATGATGCCCCGCTACTTTCCGCTAACTGCTCAGCCGGGGCGACGTTGCGCCCCGAAATCTGTTTGCCCTGCCTCGGGTCATTATTATGTTTCAGAGTATGTCCCACCTTTCATGATTTGTGAATCCCCCTTTCCTGAGGACTTTGGCCGGTGAAAGGTGCGGTGGCGCAGACGCAACAGTCCTTTGGATTGCAGCCTGTTGCCATCGGCGGTAACGCTTTGACAGTCCAAGAAGGGAGCCTGTCTTGCCCGAGCCCATCGATGCGGTGAACCTGACCGCTGCACTTGTGCGTTGTCCCAGCGTGACGCCCGAAGAGGGCGGCGCGCTCAAGCTTTTGGCGGCGATCCTGGGCGAGGCGGGATTCGAGTGCCACCGCGTCGACCGGAACGGAACGCCTAATCTTTTCGCCAGATGGGGAAAAAAGGGCGCGGAAAACACGCTCGGCTTCAACGGTCATACAGATGTCGTGCCGGTTGGCGATGTCGCCGCCTGGACGCACGATCCATTCGGAGCCGAGATTTCGGACGGCTGGCTGTGGGGGCGAGGCGCGACGGACATGAAGTCGGGTGTTGCGGCCTTTGTCGCCGCGGCTGTGGATTTCGTGCGCGAGACGCCGCCGGATGGTGCTGTAATCGTGACGGTGACGGGGGATGAAGAGGGGCCGGGCAAGGATGGAACGGTGGCCATTCTCGACTGGATGAAGGCACAAGGCGAGGCAATGTCAGTCTGCCTCGTCGGGGAGCCCACCTGTCCTGAACGGATGGGCGAGATGATCAAGATCGGCCGTCGTGGCTCGATGACGGTCACGTTCGTGGCGCGGGGCGTGCAAGGCCATTCTGCCTATCCGCACAGGGCAAAAAACCCGCTGCACGCATTGGTGCGGCTCATGGACCGGATCGCGTCGCACCCACTGGATCAGGGGACCGAGCACTTTGATCCTTCGACACTGGCTATCACGACGATCGACACCGGCAATACAGCTTCGAACGTGATCCCTGCTCGGGCGCGGGCGGTGGTGAACATTCGCTTCAACGACGCCCATACCTCCGGAAGCCTCGCCGATTGGCTGCGGGATGAGGCGGCGGCGGTGCAGGGTGAAACCGGGGTAGAGATCGGCCTCGACGTGCAGGTCTCGGGCGAGAGCTTCCTGACGCCGCCGGGCTCGTTCGTCGACCTCGTGTCGGCATCGGTGAAAGCCGAGACCGGAGTCGATCCTGTCCTGTCCACATCTGGCGGCACTTCGGATGCGCGCTTCGTTAAGGATCATTGCCCGGTCGTGGAGTTCGGACTGGTGGGCAAGACGATGCACCAGGTGGATGAACGCGTGGACGTCGCGCAGATACGTGCGCTTAAAATCGTTTATTCCAGAATACTCAGGGACTATTTCGCGTGACCTTCGACAAAGCGCGCGCAGACGCTGGCGTTTTCCATCGGTAAGAAGCTCCGCTCCGAAGGGGCCAGACCGGAATACTTGGACGCTGGCAATGGCCACGGGGACAAGGTGCGCGCGCTTTGATGCTTTGCGAATGACGGCGCGTTCGGGGCATGCTAATTCACGGGAATGGCGCGCATTCCCTCCAAAACCGAGATCCTGGATTGGATCGCTGACAATCCCGGTCTGACGGCCAAGCGAGACATCGCGAAGGCATTCGGGATCAAGGGCGCCGATCGGATCGAGTTGAAGCGGCTCTTGAAAGAGCTGGAAGCCGAAGGCACGCTCGACCGTCGCCGAAAGTCCTATCGCGATCCTGAAAAGCTGCCGCCGGTAACGGTGCTCACGATCCTTGCTCCCGATCGAAACGGTGACCTTTTTGCGCGGCCGATGGAATGGCAGGGCGAGGCGCCCGAGCCGCGCGTACTGTTCCAGCCTCGCAACAGCGACCCGGCGCTGGGCGAAGGCGACCGGATCTTGGGCCGCGTGAATGAAGTGCGCGGCGAAGACTACCACTATGAAGCGCGGCTGATCCGCAAGATCGGCACCAATCCGCAAAAGGTTCTCGGCATCTTCCGGAAGGAAACCGAGGGCGGGCGGATCATTCCGATCGACAAGGGCGCCGACAAGGAGTGGACCGTCGCCTCCGACGCGACGCAGGGTGCGAAAGACGGAGAGTTGGTCGAGGCCGAGCAGGCGGGACCGAAGGGCCGCATGGGTCTGCCGAAGGCGCGGATCATCGAGCGGCTCGGCGATCCTTCGGCGCCAAAGGCCGTCTCGCTGATCGCGATTCACCAGCACGGGATTCCCGACGACTTTCCCGACGATGCGATCGCCGAGGCGGATCGCATGAAACCGGCTCCGCTAGGCGACCGTGAGGATCTGCGCCACCTGCCATTTGTCACGATCGACCCGGCAGACGCTCGGGACCATGACGATGCCTGCTTCGCCCATCCCGACGAGGATCCGAAGAACGAAGGCGGCCACATCGTGTGGGTCGCCATCGCCGATGTTGCGCACTATGTCACGCCCGGCTCCGCGCTCGACAGGGAAGCACGCAAGCGCGGTAACTCCACCTACTTCCCGGACCGCGTGGTGCCGATGCTGCCCGACCGGCTTTCTGGCGATCTTTGTTCTCTTCATGAAGGTGTTGCGCGTTCGGTGATCGCCGTCTGGATGAAGCTGGACGCCAAGGGCCACAAGATTTCCCACCGCTTTACGCGGGCGATGATCAAGTCGGTCGCCAGCCTCAATTACACCGAGGTGCAGGACGCGCGCGACGGTCATGCAAATGAACGTTGCGCTGACCTGCTAGAAGAGGTCATCGCGCCACTTTATGCTGCGTACGAGGCGACGAAAACCGCGCGCGCCATGCGCCAGCCCTTGGACCTCGATCTGCCGGAACGGAAGATCGAGCTCAGCGAGGACGGGGAGGTTACGTCCGTCGCGTTGAAGGCGCGTTTCGATGCGCACCGACTGATCGAGGAGTTCATGATCCTCGCCAATGTCGCCGCGGCAGAGGAGTTGATCCGTCTTCAGCGCCCGCTGCTGTTTCGTGTGCACGAAGAGCCAAGCCCCCAGAAGCTCGACGCCTTGCGCGAGGTCGCCGAAGCGTCTGGCTTCACGCTTGCCAAAGGGCAGGTGCTGAGGACCGAGCATCTGAACCGGTTGCTCGCGCAGGCCGAAGGTACCGATTTTGACGAATTGCTGAACATCTCGACTCTGCGATCTATGACGCAGGCCTACTACAACGCCGAGAACTTCGGTCATTTCGGCCTCGCGCTGAAGAATTACGCGCACTTCACCTCGCCTATCCGGCGCTACTCCGATCTGATCGTACACCGTGCGCTGATCACCGGGCACGGCTGGGGCAAAGACGGACTTTCGCCGGAAGAGATCGAGATACTAGAGGAGACGGCCCAGCACATCTCTGAGACCGAGCGCCGGTCGATGGCCGCGGAGCGTGATACGACGGACCGGTATCTTGCGGCCTATCTCGCCGATCGGGTGGGCAATGAGTTCCCCGGGCGGATTAGCGGCGTCACCCGGTTCGGGGTCTTCGTGAAGCTCGACGAGACCGGAGCGGACGGGCTGATACCGATACGCACGCTCGGGCGCGAGTTCTTTCACTTCGATCCCAAAAGCCAGACCCTGATGGGTGCCGACACTGGAACTGAAATCGGCGTCGGGCAACGCGTCACCGTGCGTCTGGCTGAGGCGATTCCCGTCACTGGTGGGTTGATGCTGGAACTGCTTGAGATCGAAGGACGGGCGATGGCGGCTGGTGCCTCGGCCCGGCGCGGTAAGTCCGGCGGGCGCAGATCGGGTCCGACCCGCTCGAAGACCAGTCACAAACGCCGCAGGGTTGAGCGGAAGCGGCGTTAATCGCGTTTTTTGAACGGCCGCCCGATCAGACTCTTTTCGGATACCGCCCCTCGCGCTACACTTGCGGCAATAAATAAACGAGCAGGTGAGGCATGCAAAAGACAACAGGAATAGTCACGATAGTGTCGCTTCTGCCGTTCATGGCGGCGGCAGCCGGAAATGCGCCGAGCGCTCAAGAGGGGATCATGGGCGGACCGGAAAGGGTGGTACCCGCGACTGCCAATCAGGGCTTTGAGCATTGGATCCGCGGCTTTCGCACTCGTGCGCTGGCCGCTGGCATTCGTGAAAATGTTTTCGACGCTGCGCTACGAGGCGTCGAATACAACACGAGCGTCATTCAGAAGGACCGCAACCAGAGCGAGTTCACCAAGACGATCTGGGAGTACCTCGATTCCGCGGTATCGGAAACGCGCATCAAGAACGGCCAGGCGGCGCTGGCCAAGCATCGTGCGTTGCTTGACCGGATCGAAGCGACATACGGCGTCGAAAAAGAGATCGTCGTCGCCATCTGGGGGTTGGAAAGCGCGTACGGGTCCTATCGCGGCAACACGCCGCTGATCGGTGCCTTGGCGACGCTGGCCTTTGATGGTCGGCGTGGCAGCTTTTTCGAAGGCCAGTTGATCGCCGCGCTGAAGATCGTTCAAGCGGGTGATGTCGATCCTGACGGAATGACGGGAAGCTGGGCGGGCGCAATGGGGCACACTCAGTTCATTCCCACCTCTTATCTGGATTATGCGGTCGATTTCACGGGCGATGGTAAGCGCGACATCTGGACAGACGACCCGTCTGACGCGCTGGCCTCCACCGCTGCCTACCTTGCCCGGTTCGGGTGGCGGAAGGGCCAGCCGTGGGGCGTTGAGGTGCAACTGCCGAGCGGTTTCGACTATGGTCTGACGGGCGAGCGGGTAAAGAAATCCCCGGCCGAATGGGCAACTTTGGGGGTGCGTGACGTGACGGGAAACCCTGTTTCGAATCATGGTGACGCGTCGATCCTGATGCCGGCTGGCGCCCGAGGCGCGGCTTTCATGATCTTCCAGAACTTCCATGTGATCGAGCGTTACAACGCTGCCGACGCTTATGTCATCGGTGTCGGTCACCTTGCGGATCGGATCGCTGGCGGGCGCGCCATTCAGTCGAGCTGGCCGCGTGAGGATCGCGCGCTTCTTCTAACAGAGCGCAAGGAGTTGCAGGAGCGGCTGACCCGCGCCGGCTACGATACCCAAGGTGTTGACGGAAAGATCGGCCCGAACACGATCTCGGCAATTCGCGCTTA
>CBDUOT010000097.1:0-13562 GCA_965368915.1 uncultured Rhodobacterales bacterium
AAGAATGCCGTGACGCCACGTAGGTAGGATGGCCACTCATCAACCGCTCATCGGATCAGGCCTCGGACGGTGACGGCGCGGACCTCGGAGTTTCACACCCGAGATGCGCGCGACCGGCCGGCAATTCATCTAGTCAAATCCATACGCCTCGAAGTGAACGCCTGATTGCCGGGTCTCGAAATGTCGAGATGATCCACAAAGCACATCAGCGAAGCTCCGCTTCCACCCGGCCGACGCTATGTTGTTCCCGTCGGTTAACGAACAGTGCCTGAGATATGGCAAGCGGCCCCTTGGCGATCCGTGTCGGTGATGTCTAGTCTTCCGTCGAAATCTGCACGCGCTGGCGGAGTGCACCGGTCTTGGCGTCCAGGATCAGGATCTCGTCCCGTTCCGTCACGACCCCGACCCAACCGGTGCCAAGGGTGACGGCCCTCGCGGTCTCTCCCTCGGGCAGGGTGATCTGCTCGGGCAGGGCGGGACGTTGGGTAGTCGCGGTAGGGAAGCGGATGACAATCAGCGTTATGATCGCTATCAGCCCGACAATCATGGTTCCGGCGAGGATCGTCACCAGGGCCTTGAGAAAGCGAAGCTGAGGCGGAAGTCCCGGCTCAGCAGCCGCATCAACCGGAGCCTCTTTCATGTCGGACATCGTCAAACGCCTCCTCAGCGTCGAGATCGGGCCAAACCCGCCCGAGCGTCTTGATAAGGCGCTGGCCCGCGATGTGCCAGAGGAAGCGGCCCTGTCGCGTTCGCGCATATCAAAGCTTCTCGCCGAGGGCGCGGTCCGGCTTGGGGAAGTGGTCGTGACAGACGCCAAGGCAAAGCCTGCGGAGGGCGATGTCTACGAAATCGCGATCGCGCCCGAAGTGGAGACTGATGCAGCGCCGGAGGCAATCCCGCTAAACGTAGTTTGGGAAGACGAAGATCTGATCGTGATCGACAAGCCGGCCGGGATGGTCGTGCACCCCGCGCCGGGTTCGCGCGATGGAACTCTGGTGAACGCGCTTCTTCACCATTGCGGCGATACGCTTTCCGGCGTCGGAGGGCGCAAGCGACCGGGTATCGTGCACCGGATCGACAAGGATACGACCGGGCTGCTGGTCGTCGCGAAGTCGGACCGGGCCCATCATGGGCTTGCGCGGCAGTTTGAAAAGCACAGCGTAAACCGTCGCTACCTCGCTATTGTTCATGGTGTGCCGGATGCCGCCGACCCGCGGCTTCATGGCACCAGGGGCACCAGTTTCGAACCCGGGGGCATTCTGAAGATCACGACCCAACTCGCGCGTCACAAGACCGACCGGCAGCGGCAGGCCGTTCTTTTCGAGGGCGGCCGCCACGCCGTGACCCGGGTCCGTGTGCGCGAAAGCTTTGGGACGCCGCCTGCCATCGCGCTGGTGGAATGCTGGCTGGAGACTGGGCGCACACACCAGATCCGCGTGCACATGGCCCATGTCGGCCATGGTCTGGTCGGCGACAAGACCTATGGCGGGCGTCGAAAACCGCCTGCAAAGGCGCTGGGCGCCGAGGCGGCGGCGGCGATCGCCGACTTCCCCAGACAGGCGCTTCACGCGGCCACTTTGGGCTTCACCCATCCGGTCACAGGCCACGACATGGCGTTCGAAAGTCCTTTGCCGCCCGATTTTCAGGCACTGCTGGATTTGTTGGCTGGCCGGACGCCCAATCCCTGATCGCGCGCCATGACAAGCATGTGAAGCGCTGACACATTTCTGGAAGAGCGACGGAACCAAGCTCATTTCACGTTATTATATGTGCACCACCGCACTTGTGCGGCATGGTTGGGGTGATTAAGGTGCATTTCCCTCGACCTGAACAGGGGTTAGAGATGTCGTCATATACCAATCTTCCTGCGCCGAGCCCTGAACAGGGCCTGAACCGGTATCTGCAGGAAATCCGCAAGTTCCCTCTTCTTGAACCGGAAGAGGAATACATGCTCGCGAAACGCTGGGTCGATCACGAGGATAGCTCGGCGGCCCACAAGATGGTTACGTCCCACCTGCGGCTCGCAGCGAAAATCGCCATGGGTTATCGCGGCTACGGATTGCCGCAAGCCGAGGTGATTTCGGAGGCGAACGTGGGTTTGATGCAGGCCGTCAAGCGCTTCGATCCGGAAAAGGGCTTCCGCCTTGCCACCTACGCGATGTGGTGGATCCGCGCGTCGATCCAGGAGTACATCCTGCGGTCCTGGAGCCTCGTGAAACTTGGCACGACCTCGGCGCAAAAGAAGCTGTTCTTCAACCTCCGCAAGGCCAAAAGCCGCATCGGCGCGCTGGAGGAGGGCGATCTGCGCCCTGAACACGTCGAAAAGATCGCGCACGATCTGAACGTGAGCGAGGACGAAGTCATCGCGATGAATCGGCGTCTTTCGGGCGGCGATGCGTCCCTGAACGCGACGATCGGCTCGGAGGACGGCACCGCCCAGTGGCAGGATTGGCTGGAGGATGAGGACGCCGACCAGGCGGCCGATTACGAAAAGGCCGATGAGCTTTCGGTGCGGCGCGAACTTCTCGAAAACGCGATGAGCGTGCTGAACGACCGTGAGAAGGACATCCTGATGCAGCGTCGGCTTCTCGATGAGCCGGTGACGCTTGAGGACTTGTCGTCTCAATACGGCGTCAGCCGCGAGCGGATCCGACAGATCGAGGTGCGTGCCTTTGAGAAGCTGCAAGCCGAAATGCACAAGCTTGCAAGCGACAAGGGCATGGCAGTTCCGGCCTGAACCTAAGCTGTGCGGACAGCTTGTCTGTCCGTCCGCTTCCGGTCTAGCCTGCGCCTGTCGGCACATTTACCGAGGGGCACATCATGGAGACCGTCAATTGGGGCGTGCTCGGCGCGGCGAAGTTCGCGCGCGAGCACATGGCGCGCGCCATTCACGAGGCGGAGGGCGCGCGGTTCCATGCGCTCGCCACTTCGGATCAGGAGAAGGCCAATCCGTTCAAGGCTTTCTGTCCTGACTTCAGGATCCATACGTCATACGACGACCTGCTCGCCGATCCGGAAATCGACGCGGTCTATATTCCGCTTCCGAACCATCTGCACGTCGAATGGACGCTAAAGGCTATTCAGGCGGGCAAGCATGTTCTGGTCGAAAAACCGATAGCGATGAAGGCTGCCGAGATCGACGCGGTCATTGCAGCGCGAGACGAAACCGGCCTGTTTGCCACCGAGGCCTACATGATCGTGCATCACCCTCAGTGGCAACGGGCGCGTTCATTGATCGAGGAGGGCGCGATCGGCCGCATCCTCCATGCCGACGCTCATTTCAGCTACGACAATCGCAGCGACCCTGAGAACATCCGCAACCGTCCTGAAACGGGCGGCGGCTCGATTCCCGATATCGGGGTCTACGCTTATGGCTCGGTTCGCTGGGCGACCGGAGCCGAGCCGGTCAAGGCCCGTTCGCGCATCGTCAGGGAAAACGGCGTCGACACGTTCACTCAGGTTATCGCCGACATGGAGGGCCCCGGCGGCGGCTTTACCTACCATGCGATGACCTCAATGCGTCTCTTCCAGCGGCAGGAGGTTGTGTTTCAGGGTGAATCCGGTCTTATCCGACTGACCGCGCCGTTCAACGCCGGCCTTTTCGGTGAGGCGCAGCTACACATGTTTCGCGCGGGGCAGGCCGATCACATCGAACGCTTTCCCGCCGCCCGGCAATACCGCAGCCAGGTCGAAGCCTTCTGCCGAAAGATCCGCGAAGGCGCAGCCTACCCCTGGTCGCTTGAAGACGCCAAAGGCACGCAAGCGATGATCGATATGGTATATGCAGTGGCGGAGTGACGGTTCCTTTTACTTGATCCGCATCATGGCGCTCTCTCCTTCTCGCCCCCATATCTGAATGACGGAGCAATTCTGAACGGAGGTTCTAAAATGAAGCCAATTCGCACGCTGGTTTTGCTCGCGGATGACGAAACCGCCCGGTTTCTCCTGAACGAGGGAGTCGGCAAAGGACTTTCGGAGCTTTCTGAGCTCAAGGCGCAGGAATTTGGGGATACCGACGTCGAGTACGCCGACCGGCGGGGTCGCCAGACCGGTGGTGCGAATGACATGGGGCGCCACGGTTTCGAGCCTTCGACCTCGATCGAGGAACAGGAACGGGAGAAGTTCTTGAGCCATGTGATCACGAGGCTTGAGAGCGAGTGGAAAGAGCACGGTCCGGACCGTTTCGTTCTTGCTGCGCCTGCCAAAACGCTGGGCGCGCTACGAGATCGGCTATCCGGCGCGCCTGCGGCAGCGCTTCATGGGGACTTGTCGAAGGATCTGACCAAAATTCCCGTCCGGGATCTGCCCCGCCATTTCGCCGATATTCTGCCGATGTAGCGGTCGTGGGGTGTTGCCCCGCATCGCAGAAGCGGCGATCAGCCTTCGGGCAGCGATGCCTCGAGGAAACGGGTCATATTCCCGCCCATGACTTTCGCGATCACGGGTTCTTCCAGACCTTCGTCGATCAGAGCTTGCGTAAGCGCTGCCAGTTCCGACGCGTCGAAGGCGACGCGCACGGACCCGTCATAATCGGACCCAAGTGCTACGTGATCCTCGCCGACAAGTTCGATCGCGGCCACGATCGCGCCCGCGACGCCCGCGGGGGTCTCGTCGCAAGTGACGTCTTCCCAGAACCCTATGCCGATAAGACCGCCTTTTTCGGCGATAGCCTTCATCAGGTCGTCGGGGAAGTTCCGGACCGTTTCGCAGTGCGACCGGATACCCGTGTGGCTGACCACAACGGGCACGTCCACCATGTCCAGCACCTCGCGCGCGACCGCCGGTGACGCATGGGCGAGATCGATGATCACCTGCTTCTCGACCATCTTCCGCACAACCGCCCGGCCGAAATCCGTCAGACCGTTTTCGCCGCCCGCTTCGCCATGCAGCGACGCGCCGAGCGCGTTGTCAAAGAAATGCGTCAGACCGATAAGTCGGAAACCCGCGTCGTAGAGCTTGTCCAGATTCTTGATGTCCCCAGACAGGGCATGCCCGCCCTCGGCACCCAATATCCCGCCGACGACCTTTTCGCCGTTGGCCCGCCGTTCAAGCACTTCGGTAAGGTCGCTACGGGTTCTGACGATTTTGAGCATTCCCGGTGCCGCCGCTTCGGCATCCGCGAGCGCCTGTGCCTGAACCAAAGCGCGCTGCGTCAGGTTCTGCCACGCGTTGATCGGCCGAAGCTGCCCGATGAACAGTGCCGTGATGTCGTCGCGCGCATCTGCAGTGTTCTGATCGTAATTCAGCCCAGAGGGGCTTTTCGTCACGGTAGTAAAGACTTGCAGCGCAACGTTGCCTTCGGCAAGGCGCGGCAGATCAACGTGGCCGCGGTCATGCCTTTCGGTGAGATCACGGTTCCAAAGAAGCGCGTCGGCGTGGAGATCGCCGATGGTTAGCCGGTCATGCATCGCCTGCGCCGCTGGACTGACCGGCCAATTCTCGTGCTTCGTCACCGGGTTCAGCCGACGGTCGACGATCCCGGGGGCGAAAAAGAAAAACCCGAGCAGCCCGATGACGATCACAAACAGAAGAAACTTAAGGATGATGTGCCACATGGGCGGCCTCCCGTAACTTGGCCAGAGGGTAGGCGATGCCGCCTGCCTCACAAAGCCCTGTCACGCGAGACGTGGCGTCAGCCCTCCATCGCCTCCAACTCGTCGATCATGCCGGCGATCATGGACAGCCCCTTGTCCCAGAATTTCGGGTCGCTCGCGTCGAGGCCGAAGGGTTTCAGCAGGTCTTTATGATGCTTGGATCCTCCAGCCTTCAGAAGCTCGAAGTACTTCTCCTCAAACCCTGGCAGGCCTTCTTCGTAGACCGCGTAAAGCGCGTTCACGAGGCCGTCGCCGAATGCGTAGGCGTAAACATAGAACGGCGAGTGGACGAAATGCGGGATGTACGACCAGAAGGTCTCGTACCCGTCCATGAATTCGAACGCGTCGCCAAGGCTTTCGCCCTGGATACTCATCCAGAGCTCGTTGATGTCCTCGGGCGTCAGTTCACCTGTCTTGCGGGCAGCGTGAAGCTTGCACTCGAAGTCGTAGAAGGCGATTTGGCGGACGACCGTGTTGATCATGTCCTCGACCTTGCCAGCGAGCAGCACTTTCCTCTCGTTCTGGTCTTTCGCCTGCGCCAGGAGCTTGCGAAACGTCAGCATCTCGCCAAAGACGCTTGCCGTTTCCGCAAGCGTGAGCGGCGTCGAGGCCAGCATCTCGCCTTGCGGCGCTGCCAGCACCTGGTGCACGCCGTGGCCAAGCTCGTGTGCCAGTGTCATCACGTCGCGCGGTTTGCCCAGGTAGTTCAGCATCACGTAGGGGTGGACGTCCGTTACCGTCGGATGAGCGAATGCGCCCGGCGCCTTGCCGGGCTTCACGCCCGCGTCGATCCAGCCTTTGTCGAAAAACGGCCCGGTCAGCTTCGCAAGCTCGGGTGAAAAGGCGGCATATGCCGAAGTTACGGTTTCGCGCGCCTCGTCCCATTTCACGGTCTTTTTCGTCTCGATCGGAAGGGGCGCGTTCCGGTCCCAGACCTGAAGCTTGTCGAGACCCATCCACTTCGCCTTGAGCCGGTAGTAGCGATGCGAAAGTTTGGGGTAGGCGGCGACGACAGCGTTCCTGAGAGCCTCGACGACCTCCGGCTCCACGTGGTTCGACAAATGCCTCGCGTGCTGAGGGCTGGGCATCTTGCGCCAGCGGTCCTCAATCTCTTTCTCTTTCGCGAGTGTGTTGTGCACGCGGGCGAATAGCTTGACGTTTTCGCCGAAGACATTGGCAAGCGCCCTCGCACCCGCCTCACGCCGGTCGCGCTCCTGTTCGGTAAGAAGGTTGAGGGTCGCTTCGAGGTTGAGGGGGGCATCCTCGCCCTCCACTTCGAATTCCAGCGCCGCCATCGTTTCGTCGAATAGCTTGTTCCAGGCAGAGGCGCCGACGGTGGACTGGTCGTGCAGGAATTTTTCCAGCTCATCGGAAAGCTGGTGGGGCTTCATCGCCCGCATCCGGTCGAAGACCGGCTTGTAGCGGGCGATGTCCGCATTCGCCGCGAAAAGCTTCTCGTAAGCTTCGTCCTCGATCCTGTTGAATTCCAACGAGAAGAAGACCAAAGGCGTCGTGAAGTCCGTCACCTTGTCCTGACAGTCCGACATGAATTTCGCACGATTGGCGTCCACCGTGTTCTGGTAGTAGCGCAACCCCGCATAGGACATGATCCGCCCCGCAATGCCCTCGATCCGCTCGTAGCGCTGGATGCAGTCCAGCATGCCCTGCGCGTCCAGCGTGGCCAGCTTGCCTTCGAAGTCGGCAGCGAATTCCGCGCACGCCTTCCCAAGCCACTCCATGTCGCGCGCGACCTCTGGTGCGTCGGGCGCAGTGTACAGATCGCTCAGGTCCCATTCCGGAAGGTCACCGAGCCCTCCGGCAGATGTGTTCGCGTCGAAGACGGGGCGGGGCAGGCGGATCGGCATGGGACACTCCTTGTTCTTGCCCGACAACAGATAGGTGCGCGGGGGAGGACAAGGCAACCCCGCGTCTACTGTTCTATTTTGCCAAGCTCAATTGAAGCCGTTGCCGATGCTCGTGGCAGGTTCTAGTGTCGCGACGCTTCGCGGAGGAAATGATGACCTATTGTGTTGGACTGTTGCTGAACGAAGGGATGGTGCTGCTGTCCGACACCCGGACGAATGCGGGTCTCGACCACATCTCGTCTTATCGAAAGATGTTCCGCTTCGAGCAGCCGGGAGAGCGCACCATCTTGATCCTGACTGCGGGCAACCTGTCCACGACACAGGCGACGCTCGCGCGGCTTCAGGAAGAGATCGATCACCCCGACGCGACCGCCGACCGCTCGATCATGCTTGCGCCTTCGATGCTGAAAGTTGCCGAGATCGTAGGCGGCTGTCTTTGGAGCGTGCGTGACGCTGTCGACCAGAGGCTCAAGACCGACGGCAAGTTCGGTCCCGCCTCGATGATCGTCGCTGGTCAGCGAAAGGGCGGCGCGATGCGGATGTTCCTGATCTATCCGGAGGGCAACTTCATCGAGGCGTCTGAAGATACGCCCTTCATTCAGATCGGCGAGCACAAATACGGGAAACCGATCCTCGACCGAATGGTGCGACCGGAAACTTCGCTCGAGAACGGGCAAAAGGCGGTGTTGCTGTCGATGGACTCGACGCTGCGCTCCAACCTGTCAGTCGGGATGCCGCTCGACATTGCGACGATCCGGAAGGACGAGTTGCGTGTGAGCCATCAGCGCCGGATCGAGCCGGACGATCCCGGTTTCCGACACATGAGCGACGCCTGGTCAAAGGCTCTCAGGTCTTCCTTCGAGAAAGTTCCGTTGAAGGTGTGATCTTGGCAGGAAAGCGGCGCGCGTCATGCGCGCGCCGCGTGGGATGTCAAAGTCCGGGGATCAGCTCGAACGTGCTGCGGCGGCCGAAGGTCGCGCCGCGATCTGCGCCGAATGTGAACGTCGCCCCGATGCCCACGTAGCCCTCGGAGTCCGAGAACCCAAGGGCGTCAGCTTTCACGCTGCCAAGTTCGGCGTAAAGGCCGATGCCAGGTGTCGCCTTCCATACCCCACCGACGCTGAACCGGGTCAGGTCGAGGCCGCCGTCGAAGCTCGCGTGGTCGATCGATGCCATCACGTCGAGCGTTTCGTTGGCCTTGAGCTTGCCGTCGAGGCCGAAGACGTCCGCAGAGACACCGGATTCCTCACCGCGCGCGACGTAGCCCTCCAAGTCGACATTCGGCAGCTCATAGCCAAGTTCCAGGCCGTAGAAGTCAGCTGAATCGCCATTAAACCGGTCAACGCCGTAAAAGGCGCCAAGCGACAGCTGCTCGTTGGCATGGAAGATGCCGTGCGCCGAGATGTTGGTGCCGTTCTCATCCACGAAGTTGAAAGCGTGGCTGCCGGCGTCGAGCTGCACTGAAAAAGCGCGCGAGAAGCCGAATTCGGCGCTTCCCGTCACCGACAGCTTGGAAATATCGGTATCGTCTGAAAAGGCCGAGTACCCGAGCGAAAGCTCTCCGCCGTTGAACTCGAATGCCTCTGCGGCCGCACCAAAGATGGTGCCCGCTGCGGCGAACACGATCAGTGACCGTTTCATTGAATGCTCCAATTTTAGAGTGTTTTCAGGGTGCAAATCACCCGACGCGAGAGTTGTTCGATCCGTGGCGCACGGGCAAGTGGTCTAATACCAAAAGGCGTCCATGTTGCTGGAAAGAATCAGCATTTGCACGCACCGGTTGCGTTTCTCGAGGTGCTGAACTGGCGGGGCAGATCAAGTATCACCGCGCTCGGCTTTGAGAGAACATCACGTGTCGATTGTGTGGGGATACTGTGCGGCAGTTCGATCAGTTTCGGTTCGCGTCGAATAGCTGCGCAGCGCGATCATAGAACTTGGTGCGCGTTTCGGGACCTTCCATCATCAGCTCGTGTTCGGCGCTGCCGACGAGGTCGAACTCTGAACCCGGCCAGCGGCTCATGCGTTCATGGATGGCGTCCGAGTGGACTATGCGTTCTTCGGCGCCCAGCACCGTCAGGCAGGGCAATGTGGGCGACGGCATCTTGTATAGCGCGCGCGTCTCGCGAAGAGCCTCACCCAGCCATTGCAAAGTAGGCCCGCCAATAGCGAGATCGGGGTGCTTCGTCAGTTGACGCTGCATGAATTCGAACATTGACCTGTCGCGGGTCAGAACGTTGCCCTCGAAGGGCGCTTCCAAAACGTAGGTCATGGGCGAAGTCGTCGGTACAAGCTTGTGGCCCTGTCCGACAAGGGGCGCGACATGCGACAATACCCAGCCCACCGGCTTCAAGAGCGGCGGCATCTTGATGCCCCACATCGGAGCGGAGAAGGTCACGGCGCGAACCGGCAGGCCTTCGTAGATTGCCCTCAGTCCAGTGCAGCCTCCCATCGAATGGCCGATCAGGAAATAGGGCTCGGGAAGCCCTTCTTCCCGCACGAATGACATGAACGCTTCAATGTCTAGCTGGTAGTCACTGAACTTTCTGACATGGCCGGGTGCCCGTTCGTCGAGCAAGCGGTCCGCGATGCCTTGGCCGCGCCAGTCGAGCGTCGCCATCGCATAGCCTCTTGCCGCGAATTCGCCTGCGGCGGGGCCGTATTTCTCGATGTACTCCGTGCGACCGGGAAAAAGCAGCACAGTCCCCTTGTCGCCATTGCGCCAGTGTGCAGCGCGGATGCGTACGCCATCAGACGTACGCAGCCACTTGCAGGTCACCCCCTCCGGGGCCTCGGCCACGTCGGAATAGAAGGGCGCTGTCTCCATGACTAGCCGAGAGCTGCCCCGAGCTGCATCGCGAGCCCCATATCGCCATCTACGGCAAGCTTGCCTTGCATGAACGCCGCCGTGGGGTTCACTTCGCCGGACAGGATGCCTTCGAAAGTTTCGCGGTCCGACGTCAGCGTGACATCCGCATCGTCATCGCCAGCGCGCACGCCCGAACCGTCCACGATCAGCGCGCCTTCGCCTTCGATCACGAATTTCGCGGTGCCGGCGAAACCACTGCCCAGCTTCTCGTTCAGCGCGACTACTGCCGCATTCACAACTTCGCTCATACTTCCTCCAAAAGTGACCGACGCAGCTATCGCTTTTCGTCGCGGTTCGGCTACACTCTGCCTCGTTATGAAACGTTTCACCACCCTCCGCAGATTGGCATGCGCGGCATTTGTCGCAGCGTCATTCTGTTCCGCGCCGGTTTCTGCCGCTCCCGACCAGCTCGACAAGCTATACGAAGAACTCGCCGATCCGGACAACCCTGAGTGGCAGCGTACGCAGGCCGATATCATGCGGGAATGGTCAAAGTCCGGTTCCCCATCGATGGACCTGCTGCTCAAGCGGGGGCGGGAGGCGATGGAAGCGGGTGAGCTATCGGCCGCAATCGAACACTTCACGGCACTTACGGATCATGCGCCAGATTTCGCCGAGGGTTGGAACGCGCGCGCGACCGCCTACTTTCTGGACGGCAGGTTCGGTCCTTCGGTCGCCGACATCCAGCGTACTCTGAAGCTTAACGAGCGCCATTTTGGCGCGTTGGCGGGATTCGGCATGATTCTCGAAGCACTCGAGCGCGACGAAGACGCACTGGAGATTTACCGCGCAGCCCTTGCGATCAACCCGCATCTGCCCAATGTCGTTGAGGCCATCGCGCGACTCGAGCGCAAGACGGCGGGAACGGAACTCTAGGAGCATCCCCATGGCGTCGGAGGGGAGGATCACCGCGGTCCTCGGCCCGACGAATACCGGCAAGACCCACTACGCGATCGAGCGGATGCTCGCGCATCGCAGCGGCGTGATCGGCCTGCCGCTGCGGCTATTGGCGCGCGAGGTCTACGATCGCATCGTTGCGGCGCGCGGTCCTTCGGTCGCTGCACTGATTACCGGCGAGGAACGGATCGTCGGCGCACGCGCCCAGTACTGGGTCTGCACGGTCGAGGCGATGCCGACCGATATCGGTTGCGATTTCCTCGCCGTCGACGAAATCCAGCTTTGCGCAGATCCCGAGCGCGGGCACGTCTTTACCGACCGGCTTCTGAACGCTCGAGGTCTTCACGAAACGCTGTTCCTCGGCGCGGATACGATGCGCGGTGCGATCGCCGCGATGGTGCCGAAGGTCAATTTCATGAAGCGAGAGCGCTTTTCGACCTTGTCCTACGCAGGGTCGAAGAAGATCAGCCGCATGCCCGCCAGAAGCGCCATCGTCGGGTTCTCGGTCGAGAACGTTTACGCCATCGCTGAGTTGATCCGTCGGCAAAAGGGCGGTGCGGCGGTTGTGATGGGCGCTCTAAGTCCACGCACCCGGAACGCGCAGGTTGAGATGTATCAGAACGGCGACGTGGACTACCTTGTCGCGACCGATGCGATCGGAATGGGGCTGAACCTCGATATCGGCCATGTCGGGTTTTCAGCCACGTCGAAGTTTGACGGCTGGCGGATGCGTCAGCTTTTCCCGCATGAACTGGCCCAGATCGCGGGCCGCGCCGGACGCCATATGGCGCCTGGCACTTTCGGCGTGACGGGCGAGGCGTCGCCCTTGTCGGACGAAGTCGTCAACTCGATCGAGAACCATAGGTTCAGCCCTATCCAGAGGCTCAACTGGCGTTCGGCAGACCTCGACTTCGGCTCCGCCGATCGGCTGATCGCCTCGCTGGAAGCGTCACCCACGAACGAGGGGCTGATGCGGGGGCGCGAGGCTGATGATGTCCGGGCGCTGAAATCACTTGCCGATCTCGCTGCGGTCCGCGACCGGGTGCGCTCCCCCCGCGACCTGCGGCTTCTATGGGATGTTTGCCGCATCCCGGACTTCCAGGGTATTTCCGCGCAGGAACACGCCAACCTGCTGCAGAGGATGTTCGGCTTCCTGCAAGAGGCGGGACACGTTCCGGATGACTGGCTTTCGGCGCAGATCCGCCGGATCGACAAGACGCAAGGCGACATCGACACATTGTCGAAACGCTTGGCATATATCCGCACATGGACCTATGTCGCCCAACGTTCTGGCTGGGTGGCCGATGAATCCCATTGGCGTGAAGAGACGCGCGCTGTAGAAGACCGCCTGTCGGACGCGCTGCACGGGGCGTTGACGCAAAGATTTGTGGACCGGCGGACGAGTGTCCTCCTTCGCCGGCTCAAGCAGAAGGAGGGCCTTGTGGCCGAAGTGAACGACAAGGGCGAGGTGACGGTCGAAGGCGAATTCGCCGGCCGTCTCGAAGGGTTCCGCTTCCATCTGGATGGCTCGGCCTCGCCCGATGCCGCGAAGACGTTGAAGCAGGCAGCATACGAAGCCCTGAAGCCAGAATTCCATCTGCGCGCGGATCGGTTCTACAACGCGCCCGACACCGAGCTCGACTTCACTGAACAGGGCGGGCTCATGTGGGGCTCCGACGCCGTCGGCAAGCTGGTGAAGGGCGCGGACGCGCTCAAGCCGCAGGTCGAGGCTTTCGTGGACGAAGAGTCGGGTTTTGATGTTGCCGAGAAAGTGCGTCGCCGTCTGCAGCACTTCATCGATCGAAAGATTGCCACGCTGTTCGAGCCTCTTCTGAACCTGAACCGCGACGAGTCTCTCGGCGGGCTTGCACGGGGTTTCGCATTCCGGCTGGTCGAAGCGCTAGGCGTCCATCCGCGCGAGGGCGTGGCCGACGAGGTGAAGGCGCTTGATCAGGATATGCGCGGGGCGCTTCGGAAGCACGGTGTGCGGTTTGGTCAGTACACGATCTTCATGCCCGCACTGCTGAAGCCCGCGCCGACACGGTTGCGTCTGGTCCTGTGGTCGCTTGCCGAAGGGCTCGACGAATTTCCCGAGAGCCCGCCGCCGGGACTCGTGACGGTGCCCAATCTGCCCGATGTGCCGAAAGGCTACTACACGCTGTCGGGCTATCACCCGGCTGGCGCGCGGGCGATCCGCATCGACATGCTGGAAAGGCTCGCTGACATTCTGCGCACGCAGGACAGCCGGGCAGGGTTCGAAGCCACGCCCGACATGCTGTCGATCACCGGCATGACGCTTGAACAGTTCGCGGACCTCATGGCGGGGCTCGGCTACAAAGG
>CBDUOT010000098.1:0-13175 GCA_965368915.1 uncultured Rhodobacterales bacterium
ATTCTCGGGATATGGCTATCCGATGACAGCCGCTCGGTCCGTCAGGCCCGACGGCTTCGGGGCTTGTGATGGATCACTGGCGGACAAGCCTGTTCGCCGCGATGCTTGCCGCATCGGGGCTGCCGCTATACATCCACGTACCGCGCTTCGCGGGCGCCGAACTTGGCCTGTCGCTGACAACGGTCGGGGTCGTGCTGGTCGCGATCCGGTTCGTCGATTTCCTGCAGGACCCCTTGCTGGGCTGGATGGTGGACCGGCATCCGGCAGCGCGCCGTGGCTTCGCGGCCGTTGCTTCGGTCTGCCTCGCGGCGGGCTTCCTGATGCTATTTTCAACGTCGCCACCGTTCTGGCCTGCGGCGTGGCTGACGCTGTCGCTCGTTCTGCTTTTCTCCGCCTACAGTCTCGCCACGATCCTCATCTACAGCCAAAGCGTCGAGATCGCCGAGCGTAGCGGATCGACAGGTCACCTGAGCATCGCGAGCTACCGAGAGGCAGGCCTGATTGCGGGCGTCGTAGTTGCCTCGGTCGCGCCAAGCCTCCTGTCGCTCGTCGTCGCCGAAGGTGAAGTCTACCGCAGCTTCGGCTATCTGCTCGCGGCATTCACAGTTGTCGCCTGGGCCATGACGCGGGGTCTCTGGACCGCGAAGCGTGTGCCGGTCCGCCCGCTTTCCCTCGGGGCACTACATGAGGCCGGGGCGTCCTACCTGCTTCTGCTCGGCCTTGCGAACGCGTTGCCCGTGGCACTGACATCGACGCTCTTTCTGTTCTTCGTCGAGGACCGGCTGGATTTGCCCTCGTATTCCGGCCTTTTCCTGATCCTGTTCTTCGCCTCGGCAGGGGCGGCGGCGCCAGTCTGGTCGGTTCTCGCGCGGCGGGTCGGCCCAAGGCAAATACTGCTCCCGGCGATGGTCCTCTCGATTGTCAGTTTCACGGGCGCGGCGCTGCTGCCTGCGGGTGCGGCGGCGGGTTTCGCCGTGATCTGCATCGCATCGGGGGCGGCGCTTGGGGCCGACATGGTCATCCTGCCCGCACTCTTCGCGGGAGCGCTTTCCACAGCCAAGCTGCCGGCGGGACAGGCCTTCGGAATCTGGGCGTTCGTCGCCAAGCTGGCACTTGCGCTCGCGGCCCTGACCGCGCTGCCGTTTCTCGAAAGCTGGGGCTATGTGCCCGGCGCGGCCAACCCGCCGGATGCGGTCGCTGCGCTCAACTTCACCTACGCAATCCTTCCCTGCCTTCTGAAGCTCGTCGTGGTCGCGATGGTCTTCCGGCTACCCAGAAAGGCCCTGCAGCCATGAAGACACTCCTGATCCTCGCAATTCTTGTGCTTCTCGTCATCGTCGGCCAACGGCTGTTCTTCAGCTTCGGCGCGCAGCGGGTGTCCGACTATGCCGATGCGGGCCCCACCTTCGACATTCGCCAACACTTGTCCGGCCCGATCCTGTCCGAGGGCGTGATCTTCGGCCCGAACGGACGCGTAGCCACGCGTTTCGTCGCCGAGATGAATGGTGAGTGGGAGGGCGACACAGGAACACTCAGCGAAAGCTTCAGCTATTCCGGAGGTGCGGTTCAGAACCGGAAATGGAACCTCGAAATGGGCGAGGGCGGGCGCTTTCGCGCGACGGCAGATGACATTGTAGGCACGGGTGAGGGGGTCCAGAGCGGGTCGGCGGCGCGCATCACTTACCGGCTCAGGCTGCCCGAAGCCTCGGGCGGGCACGTTCTTGACGTCACCGATTGGCTTTACCTGATGGAGAACGGAACAATCATGAACCGGTCCGAAATGCGCAAGTTCGGCGTCAAAGTCGCCGAATTGATCGCCACGATGCGGCCGGCGCCATGACCAGGCGCTTCGACGGCAGAACCTACTGGATCGTCGGCGCGAGCGAAGGGCTGGGCCGGGCGCTCGCGCTGGAGCTGGGCCGAGCGGGTGCAAGTCTCGTTCTGTCGGCGCGGAGCGCTGACCGGCTTGAATCACTGGCCGGCGAGCTTGGCGGGGCGCGGATCGTACCGGTGGATGTCAGCGATCCCGCCGCCATCCCGGCGGCTGTTGAGTGCGCGGGACCGGTGGACGGCATCGTCTATTGCGTTGGCCTGTATGAGCCGATGACGGCGGCTGCGTGGGACCCTGCATCGGCCGAGGCGATGTGTGATGCGAACTTCATGGGCGCCATGCGGATTCTGGGCCGTGTGGTCCCGTCGATGCTTCGACGCGACAGCGGGCACGTTGTGCTTGTCGGCTCGCTTGCGGGCTTCCGGGGGCTTCCCGGCGCAATCGGCTATGGCGCGAGCAAGGCCGCGCTGATGCATCTGGCTGAAAACCTCGACGCCGAGTTTCGGGGCACCGGTGTTGCCGTTCAACTCGCCAACCCTGGTTTCATTCGAACGCGCCTGACCGACAAGAACGATTTCGACATGCCGTTCATCATGTCGCCCGAGGACGCAGCCACCCGGATCTTGCGCCACATGCGCGGGTCTCGCTTCCGCTGCGATTTCCCGCGACCCTTTTCGTGGCTATTCACTTTAGGGCGTTTCTTGCCGAAGGGCCTGTTCCATGCGATCTTTCGCGGAACAGGTTGAGTCGTCGCAGAAAAATTCATTTGCCGATTGCCAGCCGCCCAAGCGACTTGTCGATGACAAATGAGCGCCATGAGGCTTTTGTGGCGAAGTTCACATGGTTCATGACCACCAGATGCCCACGGACGACTTTGACAGCCTTGTTGCGGCGATTGCTCGTCATGACCGAAGCGCCTTTGAGCGCTTTTATCTGGAAATGGAGCGACCGCTTTTTCGTTTTGTGCAACTAAAATTGAACGATCCGTTCCGTTCGGCCGACATAGTACATGAGGTGTTTCTGGAAGTCTGGCGTGGTGCGGCAAAGTTTCAGAATCGCTCGAGCGTTAAAACCTGGGTCTTTGCGATCGCTTACAGGAAGATCGTGGATGTTCTCAGACAGCAAGGGAGACTGACATTCGAGGAAGAAGTGCCCGAACAGATAGACGATCGTCCGGATGCTGAAGCGTGCCTTCTGGCCGCGCAGCAAACTCAGGCTATCCGTCTGTGTCTCGACAAGCTCAAGGCCGAGCATCGGCTCGCCATCGAACTCACTTTCTACGAGGATATGAGCTATCGTGATATCTCTTCGGTAACAGGGGTACCGGAAGGCACCGTGAAATCACGGGTTTTCCATGCCAAACAGCTTCTGATGCGATGCCTGTCGACCCGTTTGAAAGCGGAAATGCGGTAATGACGAGTGATATCGAAGTAAAAGAGAGAGTTTTCGGCTTGCTGCCGTTCTACGTGAACGACACGCTTACGGCCCAGGAACGCGTCGAGGTCGATGCAGTACTGGCCGAGGACGTGAGCCTGCGCCGTGAAGTGGAGCTATTGTCGCTTATCCGCGATGAGGTGAAGGAGGACGATGTCGAATTCTCGCCCGGAGAGTTCGGACTTGCCCGCCTGAGACGCGCGATCGATGATAGTGCTGCCGAGCCGCGCCGGGGGTTGGGTATGGTGGCGACGTCTGCTGCTGCAGCTGCGGTTCTGATCGTTGGTTCTTTCGTCTATCTTTCAAAGAATGACGGTGAACCGAGCTTCATACAGGCCGGAGCGGATGCAAATGCAGGGGATCTGGTCGTCGCATTCCACCCGTCCGCCGCAGAGGGGGAGATCGCCGAATTGCTTACTGCGCTGGACTTGTCGATCGTCGATGGTCCGTCGGCTATCGGCCTCTATCGTTTGGCCGTGTCTGACACGCGGGACGTGGGCGAGGTGATGGCCGTGCTTGCAGCCAAGAAGGAAGTGATCGAAAGCGTGGATTCTGCCGAATGATCAACAAGCAGGTGTGCCTGATCGCTGTCTGCATACTGTCAGCGACAGGTGCAGCTATGGCAGGTACGCCAGAGAGGCCGAAAGACACGCCTCTGATCTACCTCGCTGCTGTTGATTTGGAAGAAGGCGAGGGTGCCGGATCTTCTGAGGATCCTGGTCCAGATCCGGGACCAGACCCAGAGCCTGGACCAGACCCAGAGCCAGGGCCTGACCCAGAGCCGGGACCTGGCCCAGAGCCGGGACCTGGCCCAGAGCCGGGACCTGACCCAGAGCCAGGGCCTGACCCAGAGCCAGGGCCTGACCCCGAGCCGGGGCCTGACCCAGAGCCGGGGCCCGACCCAGAGCCGGGGCCCGGCCCAGAGCCGGGACCTGACCCCGAGCCGGGACCTGACCCAGAGCCGGGACCTGGCCCAGAGCCGGGACCTGACCCCGAGCCCGCACCTGAACCAGAGCCGGAACCTGAGCCCGAGCCGGGCCCCGGGCCAGAGCCCGAACCCGAGCCCACACGCCCAATCTTGCGCAGCAGAGACAGCGATGGTGCGGAGGCGCGCGGAAGCTTCATGATGGCGCCTGCGATGCGGCACGAGCGTTCGCTTCCCTCCGGTTTGCCCGAAATCCTCGTGATAGGGTCGCCGGCCGAGGTTGCCAAAGCGGAGCGCGAAATCGAGGACATCAACGGTGAGGTCGTACGACGCCAGGCGTTCGGAGCCTTGGGCGTCGCAGTGTCTGCCGTCGATATCGGGGGGCTGATGACGCCGCCGATCCTGCGTGCGCGACTTGCCCGAAAAGGGATCAATGTAACACTCGATCGCAACTCGCTTTATTCGATGGCGGCAGGGCGGAGCTACGCCCAGAGCATGGTCGGACTGCCTGAGCGTGAGACCTGCAGACTGTCTCGCCCGGTCAGGATCGGGGTGATCGACGGGCCGGTCGATCTCTCAAGCGCGGCGCTCTCGGATGTCTCTGTCGTTTCCCGTTCGGTGCTCGACGACGGCGAGGTTGCGGCCGGTCCGGACCACGCAACGGGGCTCGTGTCGCTGATTGCCGCGAACCCCGATGCAGGAGTACCTGCGGGCATCGCACCGGGGGCGGACATCTTCCTGGCGGTCGCGTTTTCCAAACGCGGGCGCGGAAGTGAAATGCGCCTCGATCATCTGATCGCAGCGTTCGACTGGTTGGTCGCCGAGCGTGTCGATATCGTGAACATGTCTCTCTCCGGTCCTCGAAACTCCGTCCTCGCTCAGCTCATGTCGATGGCAGATGCCCGGGGCATGATCCTTGTGGCGGCTGCCGGTAACGAAGGCCGCGACCGCGTCTCGTTTCCAGCGGCGGATCCTCATGTGATATCGGTGACGGCGATCGACGCGCGAAAGCGGCGCTTCCGGTCTGCCAATGCCGGACGCGAGATCGATTTCTCCGCGCCCGGTGTCGACGTGCTTGTCGCTGGGTCGGGCGGGCAGACTTATAAGTCAGGCACGTCTTATGCCGCTGCCATCGCGACCGCACTCGTCGCGCACGAGATTGCCGCGGGTAATGAAACGCGGCGGAGCATCGAACAGTCGCTTACTGGCCGCGCCGAAGACCTCGGCGCTCCGGGTCGGGATGTCGAATACGGATGGGGCCTGATGCGGTTGGGCGGCTGCTGAGGTTTTCTACAATTTTTTTTTGGCGTTTTCACCAACTGCGGCGCCGAACAGATACATGGTTAAGTATCTGAAAAATATAAGTAAACCAATCATCACCTTCCGGCGCAATGATGGCGCCCAAGCCTTCCCCAAGAAATCTCAAAGATTATTTTGAACGATTAACGAGCTGCTACGACTAACGAGTATAGGGTGTTAGGGGGCTGTTTAAGAGTTTCATTGTTTCGGGTCCCATCGAAGTCAAGCGTCGCGGTTGATGATGCGGTCTTTGATGGAAATCGCCGCCACTCACATCTCAGGTGTTGGTCGTCGTTGTGTAGCGTTGTTTGTGTTTGATGTGTGTTCGGTTCCATCACCGAGAGGGATGGCCGGTGTGACTTCGGGAAGCCCCGAAACTCACACCGGCCATTTCCGTTTCTCGGGTCAGGTGTTCAAATACTGAGGGTCCGAACCCGGCTGCGTACCGGCAGAATGGCTGCTAAGAGCTTGTGAAGCGTCACCTGTTGTTGAGGGGCGTGACCGAGTTCGGAGGCAGACGTTGTCAGAACGAGAGATATTCGGCCGAATGCCCGATGGATCCCCGGTTGAACGGGTGACACTTCGTGGTGGCGGGCTAAAGGCGAAGGTCCTGTCCTATGGTGCAGTGCTGCAGGACCTCAGGCTCGACGGGCACGCGCCGCCGCTGGTTCTGGGCTTCGAGGCCTTCAACGACTACCTCGCCTATCCTTACCATTTTGGCGCAATCGCGGGACGCACAGCCAACCGGATTGCCGGAGGCGCATTCACCCTCGACGGCGTTGACTATCAACTCGACCGGAATGCTCTGGCCAAGCACAACCTCCACGGCGGAAGCCGGGGCATCGGGACAAGGCTCTGGACGTTTGATGAGGTTCTTGCAGACAGCGCCACCCTGTCGATCCTGCTGCCCGATGGAGATATGGGCTATCCCGGCGATATGCGGATCTCGGTGCGGTTCCAATTGGGGCAGGGTGGTGTTCTCGATATCCTGATGAAGGCCACGTCGGATCGCGCGACGCTTTGCAACCTCGCCCATCACAGTTACTTCAACCTCGACGGTAGCCCCGACATCCTCGGCCATCGGCTAAGGATCGCGGCGGACCACTACCTTCCGGTCGATGCGGAACAAATCCCGACTGGAGAGATTGGGTCAGTCGAGGGCACACCATTCGATTTTCGCGAGGGCAAGCTGCTTGGCGAGGTTTGCGCTCACACAGGCATCGACCACAACTTCTGTCTATCCAATGACCGGGTCGCCCTGCGTGAGGTCGCGGAGCTTTCTGCCGGAGACGTCCGGATGAAAGTGCGGACAACCGAACCCGGCCTGCAGGTCTACGATGCGTCCGGCTTGAACGTACCCGTCATGGGGCTGGGCGGGCGTCGCATGGGCCCGAATGCCGGGGTCGCGCTGGAGCCCCAGGTCTGGCCCGATGCGGTCCACCATCCTGATTGGCCGCAACCCGTTCTTCGCCCCGGTGAAACCTATATGCAGCAGACGCAGTTTGCCTTCGAGAAGTCTTGAAGCTGGTTTGGTCGAGCGCTTCGCATCTGCTGTGAGAAGTAGGGCGTAAATGTCTGAAGTGTATTAAAAGAACGTGCGCCGGGCCAAGTTAATGGCCCGGCTCATTTCTAGTTTCAGCTAACGAGAGGCCGTCAGCGTATGATCAGCTCCGGCCCCATGAACGTCGTCGGCAACCATGTCGAGATGAACGGGACATAGGTTACGATGATCAGGAACAGGAACAGGATGCCGAGCCACGGCAGAGCGGCCCGCACGACGTTGATCATCGGCATGCTCGCCACGCTGGACGTCACGAACAGGTTCAGCCCGACCGGCGGTGTGATCATGCCGATTTCCATGTTCACGACCATGACGATGCCGAGATGGATCGGGTCGATACCAAGCTCGATCGCGATCGGGAACACCAGCGGCGCGACGATCACGATCAGGCCCGAAGGCTCCATGAACTGACCGCCGATCAGCAGGATTATGTTCACGGCGATCAGGAACATCACCGGCCCGAAGCCTGCGGCCAGTAGCGCCTTTGTAATCGCCTGCGGGATCTGCTCGTCGGTCAGCACATGCTTCAGGATCAGCGCGTTAGCGATGATGAACATGAGCATGATCGTGACCTTGCCGGACTCGAAGAGAACCTTCTTCACGTCCGGATGGATAAGCGCGGTCAAGAGCGCCCAGGGCCGCTTGAGAAGCGAGACGTTGCGATCCGCATCAGGGGCGTGAAGCGGCCCCATGTCGCGATAGACGAAGTTTGCGATCACGAAGGCATATACGGCCGCAACGGCGGCAGCCTCGGTTGGTGTGAATACGCCGCCGTAAATACCGCCGAGGATGATGACGATAAGGAACAGCCCCCATCCTGCGTCACGCGCCGAGGCGAAAACCTCGCCCCAACCTGCCCATGGCTGCGCAGGCAGGCCCTTCACGCGCGCCGCAATGTAGATCCCGATCATCAGCATCAGGCCGGCCAGAAGCCCCGGCACGACACCAGCCAGGAACATGCGACCCACCGAGACGTCGACAGAGGCGGCATAAACGACCATCACGATCGAGGGCGGGATCAGGATGCCGAGCGTGCCTGCGTTGCAGATGACGCCCGCAGCGAAGTCCTTTGAATAACCCACCTCCCGCATGCCCGCGATGCAGATCGAACCGATGGCGACGACCGTTGCGGGGGAGGAACCGGAAAGCGCTGCGAACATCATGCAGGCAAAGACCGCCGCCATGGCGAGCCCACCCCGGAAGTGTCCGACCACGGCGATGGCGAACCGGATGATCCGCTTGGCGACGCCGCCCGTCGACATGAAGGACGAGGCAAGAATGAAGAATGGAATCGCGAGAAGCGTGTAGTGCCCCGCGAAGGCGTTGAACAATTGCTGCGCGATCGACGCGAGTGACGTGTCCGATAGCACCAGCATGAAGACGATTGACGACAGGCCAAGGCTGACCGCGATCGGTACGCCAATCAGCATCAGGCCGATGACCATGGCGAAGAGGAATACGATGTCCATGACTCAGTGCTCCCGATCCGCCGCGCCGGCGGCTTCTTCGACCATTTCTTCGGCCTCGTGGCTGGCGATCAGCAAGTCGGCATCTCCGGTCCACACTCTCCAGGCGGCCTGGACGAAACGGAATGTCAGAAGCGCCATGCCAAGGGGCAGGGCGGCGTATGGGATGAACCGGGGAAGTTTTTCGTAAGGTTCACCCTCATTCAGGAGTGGTTCGATGAAGCGCAGCCACCCGGGCATGCGGATGTCATTGACTTCGTACCACGCCTGCTGGCCGATGAAGGGTGCCCAATAGTTCCATGAGCCGACGAGCAGAAGAATACCGTAGACGATGCAGACCGCCGCAGCGACAAGCGTCATGATCCGGCGCCGAGGCGACGAAAGCGCGCGTGCGACCACGTCGACCCCGAGATGCCCCGAGATCTTGACCACGTAGGACGCGCCCAAAAGCACCAGCCAGGCGAATAGGAAGACCGTGGTTTCCAAGGCCCATAAAAGATTGGCGTTGAAAACGTAGCGCGCGATCACGTTTGCGAAGGTGACCACTGTCATCAACCCGAGCAGAACCGCTATCAGCGTCTCTTCGAGCGAATTCATCAGGCGCCCCGCCGGGCCTGTCGGCTTCGTAGACATGTGCTCCCCCTCCCGAATGCCGGGCTCTCTGCCCGGCGCAGATGCGCGGGGCCCGTCCGCTTGCTCGCGACGGGCCCCGACGAGGTCAGTTCATGACGTTGTAGGTCACGGCACTGTCGATGACATCCTGACCGATCTCACCGGCAAACTGCTCCCAGACGGGCTTCATCGCCTCGACCCAGGCAGCGCGCTGCTCGGGCGTGAGTTCACGCACTTCGGCGCCAGTCGCGATGATCGCCTGCTTCGACTTTTCCTCGACTTCAGTGACGGCGGCGTTCCGCTCGGTCGTCACCTCGTCCATGATCGTCTTGAGACCGGTGCGAACGTCTTCCGGCAGGCCTTCCCACCAGTCGTTGGACACGACAACCATGTAGTCGAGCACGCCGTGGTTGGTTTCGGTGATGCCGTCCTGCACTTCGAAGAACTTCTGGCCGTAGATGTTCGACCAGGTGTTCTCCTGCCCATCAACAACGCCCGTCTGGAGCGCGCCGTAGACTTCCGAGAAGGCCATCTTCTGTGGGTTGGCGCCGATCGCCTCGAACTGCGCCTGAAGCACGTCGGAGGGCTGAATGCGGAACTTCAGTCCGTTTGCGTCTTCAGGCATCAGAAGCGGCTTGCTGGCCGACATCTGCTTCATGCCCGAGTGCCAGAATCCGAGGCCAAGAAGCCCCTTGCGCGTCATCGAGCCGAGAAGCGCCTGGCCGTCGTCGGAAAGCTGGTAGCGGTCGACTGCGGCGATGTCGTTGAAGACGAACGGCAGATCGAAGAGACGCAGCTTTTTCGTGAAGGTTTCG
Organism: uncultured Rhodobacterales bacterium; assembly: GCA_965368915.1. Classification (GTDB taxonomy): domain Bacteria; phylum Pseudomonadota; class Alphaproteobacteria; order Rhodobacterales; family Rhodobacteraceae; genus Albidovulum. The sequence continues at coordinate 9,944 of CBDUOT010000098.1, forward strand.
AACTTCGAGAGCGACGGCGCAGCCATCTGCACGTCGCCGAGCAGCATCGCCTCAAGCACCTTGTCATCATCATAAAGCGTGGAGTTCGGATAGACTTCGACGCAAGCCTTGCCGTTCATCTCTTCATTCACACGGTCGGCGAAGAGCTGGGCCGCGATGCCCTTGGGGTGCTTGTCGGTGTTGGTGACGTGGGCGAACTTGATCAGGGTCTCGCCGTCCTCGCAGCTAGCAAGTGCGGCGCCGGTCGAAAGCGCAAGAACGCTCGCGGCTGTGGCGAGAAGGTGTTGAATACGCATTGGGTTCCTCCAGTTAGATATGCCCCGGGCGATTTCGTCCCGGGACCGTCGCTTACGATACGACTGGATCGTTATGGTCGTATCCAAGCGTATCATGCAACGATTGCATAGCGGAGTTGCGGAAATTCCCTAGCTTGGCGATGCGGGATGTATCGCCTTTCACCCATTGTTCGGGGCTCTTTGGGTGGATTGAGTGACATCGCCGGCTCAGATCTCGTAATCCTCCCGACTAAGCCCGTGTTTCTGCATCTTGTCATAGAGGGTCTTCCGCGACAGTCCCAGAAGTTCATAAGTCGGTTTCAGATTGCCGTCGTTTGCGGCAAGCGCCGCCGCGATCACGCTTCTCTCGAACCGCTCCAATTGCGCAACAAGCCCGAATTCGGCATTGGCAGTTTCATCGTGGTCGCCGTCGATGCCAAGAACATACCGCTCGGCCTCGTGCCTGAGTTCGCGCAGGTTTCCCGGCCATTTTTCAGTGGCGATAGACAATAGCCGCTCGGGCGGAACTGCCAGCGAGGGGCGCGAGAAGCGGTCTGTCGCATCCGCGACGAAACGTTGAAAGAGGCGCGGGATGTCTTCTGCGCGGTCGCGCAGCGGCGGAAGGCGCAGCGTGACGGGATTGATCCGATACAGAAGGTCATCGCGGAACTGGCCCGTCTCTATCTGTTGCTGCAGATCTTCCTTGGTCGAGGCGAAAAACCTGACATCCAGATCGATCCGTTCGGACGTGCCGAGGGGTTCAATGGCCCGATCCTCGATCATCCTGAGGAGCTTGACCTGCAGCGCGAGCGGCGCGGCCCCGATCTCGTCAAGATAGACGGTGCCCCCGCGCGCATGTTCCAGCCTCCCGGTCCGAGCGCGCACCGCGCCTGGAAAGGCACCGGCGATGTGGCCGAAAAGTTCGGACTCGATCGTGGCGGCGGGCAGGGCAGCAAGGTTGATTGTCACGAAGGGGCGGTTGCGGCGGTCCGACAACTGGTGGATCGATCGCGCGACCAGTTCCTTTCCGGTCCCGGTTTCGCCAACTATTAGGACGTCGAGATCGCTCGCCGCCACGGTGCGGATTTTACGCCTTAGATCGACCATCGCCGGTGCGCGGCCAAGGATGATCGCCTCCAGTGGGTCGTCGTCAGGTCGTTCGTTTTTAAGGTGACGAAGTTCCAGCGTCAGGCGGCGCTTCTCGGCAGCCCGCTCGATCGCCTGAACAAGGCGATCGGTCGAGAAGGGCTTCTCGATGAAGTCATACGCGCCATTGCGCAGCGCCTCGACCGCGAGTGGCACGTCGCCGTGCCCGGTGATCAGGATCACGGGTAGGTCCGCGTCCAACTGACGGACGGCGTCAAGTAGGGCCAGCCCGTCCATTCGGGGCATCCGGATGTCCGAGACGATGACGCCGGGAAAATCTGGGTTCAGTCTTTCGAGCGCCCTCTCGGCCCGTGCGAAGGGTCTGACCTCGTGCCCGCGCAGCTCAAGCGATTGCTGTACCGAGAGGCGGATATCCTCCTCGTCATCCACGAGAATGATCTGTGCGCTTGTCATTCGGCCACCTCTCGGCGCTGCGCTTCGGCAGCGACAAGCGTCACGACGAACCTGGCACCCCCTTCTGGTCTGTTCATGGCTGTAAGTAGCCCACCAAAGTCGCGCACGATGTTGAATGAGATCGACAGGCCGAGACCGAGGCCCTTGCCAACCTCTTTGGTTGTGAAGAACGGGTCGAATATGCGGGGCAGAGCGTCTGCAGGTATGCCACCGCCGTTGTCCTCGACCACGATTTCCACCCGCCCATCACGCTCGGCGACGTGCACCGAGATCTTCGGTCTGCGCCCCGGCGTCATCGCATCTAGCGCATTGCCGATCAGGTTCATGAAGACATGTTGAAGACGCACCTGGCCACCAAGGACGAGAAGCCCCGTCGCACCGGTTACACGTATCTCGGCGTCCGCCTTTTCGATCCGGCCCTGCAAAAGCGACAGCGTTTCGTCGAGGACGTGGTCGAGAGCTACCGGTTCCACGACATCTTGAGAGCGCCGGGCGAAGCGCGTGAGGTGCCGCGAAAGCTGCGCCATCCGTTCGGTCAGCCTCATGATGCGGCTCATGTTTTCATTGGCGCGCTCGCCGCTGCCAGAGTCCACGAACGCCATTGCGTTTTCGGCATAGGTGCGGATCGCCGTCAGAGGCTGGTTGAATTCGTGGCTGAGCGCCGCCGACATCTGGCCGAGAGCGGCGAGTTTGCCTGCCTGAACGAGCTCGGACTGGGTCTTGCGCAAGTTGTCTTCAGCGGCTTTTCGTTCGGCGACCTCTTCGCGCAACTGAAGGTTCGCGGCCCGAAGTTCGCTCGTGCGCTCTTCCACGCGGTGCGCGAGCATCGTCCGTGCCCGTTCGCGATCCGCGAGGCGTTCGAGAAGCCGCCAGCGACGCTGCAACATCACTGCCGCACCCAGCGCGATTGAAAGAAGCACTGCCGCCCCTAGCATGGAATAGGTCCAGAGCTGCTCGCGCAGTGTGTCCGTTTCGGTCAGAAGGTGCAGCGTCCAGCCCTCGGGCGGCATGGCGGTTGTCAGATGAAGGAACTCCGTGCTTGGCGATCCGCTGCGATCTGCCGGCGCGATCACGGTTTCGTAGCTGTCTGCCTCGTTTGACGGGCGCGTCTCGATCGGCGCCGGGGAGAGCCTCGATACGTCGAACTGCTGCACGGCGTCGATCGCCGCCCTCTGGCCGTCTGTCAGTGGTCCAAGCGTCTTCAGAACGAATGCGGGATCGCCCGCGAGGATGATGACGCCCGCGCCGTCGGTCACGAAAACCTGCCCACGGTTGAGGCGAAATTCCTGCTCGAGCGCCTCGACGGCGATCTTGACCGCGACAACCCCGATGATGCGGTCGCCGTCGCGCACGGGGGCGCCGAAATAGTAGCCGCGCAGCCCCGAGGTGGTGCCCAG
>CBDUOT010000099.1:0-13002 GCA_965368915.1 uncultured Rhodobacterales bacterium
GGGCACTCGCCCACGGCCAAACATTTCGGGATATCCGGTCTGGAAGAGGCGCGGGCCTACCTTGCGGACCCAACCCTAGGCCCCCGGCTCCACGAGGCCGCCCGCGCCCTCCTGCTCCACCGCACCCAGCCCCCCGAAGCGATCCTCGGTCCCACCGACGCGATGAAGCTCCGCTCGTCCGCCACGCTCTTCCGCGCGGCAGGTGGCGGATCTGAATTCCAGGCGATCCTGGATGCCTTCTACGCCGGTGATCCCTGTCCGCTGACAGAGGCCGCGCTGGCGTAAGGCATTGTTATTCCGCCGCGAATGTTCCCACTTCGCCAAGTTCCATCACTTCGATGGAGACCACGTAGGGTTCGGTTCCCACCCGCGCCGCGATCGCCCCGATCGAAGGCGGCCGGTCGAAGACGAGCTTCTGCACGTCGCTCCCGTCACGCGTAACCTGAACGACAAAGCGCCGAACCGGCCCTTCGGGTTTCGCCGGACCGGTGCTCGCAGCCACCCTGCGGCGCAGCTTGCCGATGTAATCAATGTTCTCTGCAATCGCCGTCATTTCACCCACTCCCCCGATGACGTTTCCACCTTTCATGGGACCATGCTGCCGCCGATCGGCAATTGTGACAAGTTTGTGGCGAAAATCGGCGCAAAATCCGGCGTACGGTCGCGAGATCGGAAATGATCGCATAAGCGCACTGCGCATTGTCCACCGTTCACGCGTCCTGCAGCCGGTTTTGCCGCAGGGCGACTCAGGGGAAACTCCGCTGCTTTTCACGCAGCAATTGCGTTGCGCAGGAGAGGGCGCATGGGCATATGAACCGGCCTCTCGTCTCAGGGCGCATTAAAGCAACGAAAGCTTTTCTCCAGCCCTCAGGGCGCGGACAAGGTCGGCGTTGTCCTCTTCCCACAGCTTGAAGCGGTGATAGGCGGTCTGGTCCAGTTCCGCGCGTCGACCGCCACGCGCGATCCCGAACTCGGCGAGTTCTTTTGCGTTCAGGAAGCGGATCTTGACCGTTTCGTAGGTCACGGCGCAGCGTGCAATATCTGCGGCCGCCAGACGACCGCTGATCGCGGCCTGATCACAGGCGTAATAGAAGGCGAGCACACCGAAAAAATCGCTCATGGCTGACCCCTTTCTTGCGGAGGGGCGCAGGGCCGGAAACAGGCAAATGTCTTGTTTCAATAACTCAGTAGAAGCCCCGACGCCTCGGGTGTGAATCCATTCAAAATGGAATGTCGTTCAATGAGACGAGTGTGAGGCTTCAGGACTTTGCGCGAAAGTCCGGAATTCCAGCAAGCGGTCCGGGCTTGCGCTTGCCGCAAGCCCGCCGTGCCTATTCGGCCGCCAGCGCTATGCGGAGCCGTTCGCGAAGTGACCGGCGCTTCATCGACACCGAGACGATGTAAACCCCCGGCCCGACGCGGTCGAAGATATCGCCCAGAGTTGGCGTTTCCTCGAAATACACGTCATGCGTCGCTTGTCCGTCGACCGTGATCGTGACGCAGAATTGCGCGTTCCGCGAGAGCGCACGTCGCCGTCCTTCGCGAGCGCGAGTGCTCAATCGGCGACCTGTCTCGCTCGACAGCCGCTCGATCAGTTCATTCGAAACAGTCATAATGCCCCCTTGCGCGACCCCGTGAGGGCAGGTTCGCGCGGTCTTCGTTCGAAACAGGAAACTCGTGGAACACACGCTGCCCGAGAGCAGTACTTCGGTGCTAAATGCCCCGGCTTGGCCGGTCAAGGCGGGCACTCTCCGGGATCGGTGCGGGCACCGGATTCCAGAGGATATGCACGGATTTCCGCCGAAATCGAAGGGGCGGGGAGGTGCCTTGCGGCGGCTTCTTGCCGATCGCTTGTGCGTTGCCGACTGCCAAGCTAGGGATAAGCCGTTCTGGAAGGAGGGCCGGCGATGATCCTTTACGGTATCCCGAACTGTGATTCCTGCCGCAAGGCGCTGAAAGCGATCCGCGCGGCGGGGCGCGAGGTCGAATTTCGCGACGTTCGAGAGGCTCCGCTGAGCGAGGAGGAGAGGCACGCCTTCCTCGACTCGTTCGGAGATGCCCTGATCAACCGCGCCTCTGCGACCTGGCGCGGACTATCGGAAGAAGAGAAGGCAGAAGCCCCCGGTACGCTTCTGGCGCTTCACCCGACACTTATGAAGCGTCCAGTGATCAAGGATGGCGACAAGCTATACCTGGGCTGGAAGTCTGACGTTCAAAGCGTTGTTCTGAAATAAAAAACGGCCCGCGGACGGGCCGTTCCAGAGGCGTTGAAGACGCCTTAGAGCAGCTGCAGATCAGATGCAGACGAGCGGCCGTCGCGGCCTGCCTGCATTTCGTAAGATACTTTTTGATTGTCAGCGAGTGTCGTCAAACCAGCGCGCTCGACCGCGGAGATGTGCACGAACACATCCTTGCCGCCATCGTCGGGCGCGATAAACCCGAACCCTTTAGTCGTGTTAAACCATTTTACGGTGCCAGTAGCCATCCGTATATCCTCCGTCGTCTTTCCCCGGGCGTGATTGCGCGGGGTCGTGCAGCCAGGTCTTCCAAGTCTTCCGGCTGCCCCGATAGCGAGGGAGCGGTAGGAAAGTCTGATTTCACGCGTACCGAATGATGAGCGATCCGGAGCAAAAATCAAGACGTTTGCAAAGGGATAGCGCCTAGCGGCGTTGCGATAGCGCGCGGTCGATCGACAGCGCGCCGCCGCCCATCAGGACGAGAGTCGCCAGAAGCGCGATCCAGAGCGCCCGCTGGTCGAGGATGAGCGCGCCAGAGGCGACATCGAACCAACGGCCGAGGTCGTCGCCTGCGACTCCGTGGCCGATAACATCGGTGGCGCTTTGCACGATCACGAAGCCGATCATCCCGAGGCTCGCGAGTCGGGTGAACAGCCCCAGTATGATGAGCGCGGGCAAGAGGAGTTCTGCCCAGGTGCCGGCGACCGCGACCGCCCAGTGGAACCATCCGAGCTGTGAGAAGTCGTAGCCCGCCGCTTCGATCACCTTGGGGAAGATCTGGATATAGGCGCCGTCGGAGGGCTGGAAGAGCCCGGTGATGCCCTCTCCGATCTTGGTGCGCGCGGAGTTCCAGAAATAGATCAGCAGAACGCCAGCGAAGGTCAGCCGCGCGATAAGCGGGACGAGGGTGGGCGCGATCCGGTCAAGTGCATGCGCTGCGCGGTCATATTGCGCGATGAGGGCGGTCAAGGTGTCTCTCCGGTCTTGATGTCCGTAATGGCGCCAGCGCCGATCAGAAGGCCGAGCGTTGCGGTCAGGTCGAATTCCCCGGCCTTCTCAAGCGCTTCGCCCACTGTGTCCCCGTTCATGAGGTCGTCGATGAAGCGGCCTGCGCCAGCGGGCAGCAGGCGCGGATCGGGGTCAAAGTCGGGGCGCACGATCAGCACATCCTCGGCCACGGCGGCTTTTGGGGCGGGCGTACCGCGCATGTTGGCCGACCAGATCCCGTGGATCGGCCAGCGCGACCGCACGAGCCGAAGCGCAGGCGCGAAGCCGAAACGCGAGGCAACAAGTGCGTCGGGCGGTAGCGCGCCAAGAACGGTGGGATCGATAGGCGGCGCGTCGGCGGCGTGGTAGGACCGGCGCAGCGCGAGTTCCAGCCGCGCGATGTCGGGCAGGTAACCCAGATGCGCGACAGGCGGGAAGCTTTCGAGGAACGCTGGCATCTCCTCGCCGTAGAACATCATCAGGGGCGAGGTCGGCGGATGGGCGCGCAGATGTTCGCGCGCCATGGCCGTGAAGAACTCATCGCCCACGAGTTTGAGAATGGCGGGGAAGGCCTGCCGAAGCGCTTCAGTCAGCGAAACGGTGACGTTGTTGCGGTAGACGTCGAAGCGGCGACCGGCCGGGCGCCCCTGAGGATCGGTCAGACCTGCCGGCGCCGGACGCTCTGGGTCGAGGATCGCGGCGCGAAAATCGGATTGGCTCATGCTGCGGTGACCTTGTCGAGGATCCGGGCGGCGCGCGCGGCCTCTTCGGCAAGGACCGACCATTCGGGGACGTCGTTGTCCCATTCGATCAGAGTGGGCCTGGGTCCGCCGGTGCGGATCGTGTGATCGTAAAGCTGCCAGACCGGGTCGACGACCTCGGAGCCGTGCGCGTCGATCAGAAGCGGCGCGCCGGTGTCGTCGTGGTCTTCGTCATGGCCGCCAAGGTGGATCTCTCCCACGAGGTGATGCGGGAAACGGTCGATGTAATCGTAGGGATCGGTCTGGCGGTTCGTCGAAGAGACGAAGACGTTGTTCACGTCGAGAAGCAGGCCGCAGCCCGTGCGCTTGGCGATCCCGGTCAGGAATTCGATTTCGTCCATCTCGGTTTCGGCGAAGTCGAGATAGAGAGAGGGGTTTTCAAGCAGCATCCGCCGCCCGACATGGTCCTGCACCTGATCGATATGATCCGCGACGCGGGCGAGCGTCGCTTCGGTGTAGGGCAGGGGCAGGAGATCGTTCAGGAATTCCGCATCATGGGTCGACCAGGCGAGGTGTTCGGAGAAACTCGCGGGGTTCAGCCAGCCGCAGAGGTGCTTCAGCCGGTCTAGATGGTCTCGGTCGAGCGGTCCTTCGCCACCGATGGAAAGGCCGACGCCGTGGACCGACATCGGAAAGCGTTCGGACAGGTGGCGAAGCTGCGCGATCGGGCGGCCGCCGTCACCCATGTAGTTTTCTGCATGGATTTCCAGCCAGCTGACTGGATCCGGCGCCTCGATAATGTTCGAAAAGTGCTGGGGCTTGTAGCCGACGCCAGGGCGTGCGGGCAGGGTTTGTCTTGCGGATTGGTCCAGCATCGCGTCCCCCGTTAGTCTGTGGCCTCCCCGGCCGGAGCCGGAGAGGCCATATCAGTGTCAGCCCTGCGGGAGGTCGCGGTCAAGCGCCTCGAGCGAACCCATACGGCCGTCCGGCAATTCCATGGTCTCACAGCTGCCAGCCGGGACGAGCTTCCAGGCGTTGCCTTGATAGTCGACCTTCGAGGTGCCGGCGCAGGTCGTGCCAGGGCCAGCGGCGCAGTCGTTCTGACCGGCCATCGAAACGCCGAAGCACTTTTCCTTGTCCTGCGCAGCGGCAGGCATCGCGAAGTGAGCGGAAAGAGCGGCGGCGAGCGAACCGGCGACGGCGAGAGTTTTCATGGATTGAGACATAGGTCATTCCCTTGTTGAAATTTCGTTCGTCGTCTCAGCGACACCAGAACCCTGCCAAGTGCCCCGCTGAAATGCCACTCACGAACCCGTGGGCCACGGCGGCGTGAAGAAGTGTAACCGGGCGACCGGAAGAGCGCGGGCCGCAATCGCGGCAAAGCCCTTCCACAAGATCATCGCCAAGCTATTGATTTATTGATGTTTCAGATCCGGAGGCGTCGCCTCGGCGCTGAAATCGGCGATTGCTTGCTCAAGCGCCATGGTTTCGGTCTTGTTTTCGCCAAGGCGGCGAACTGAAACAGTCCGGCCTTCGACTTCCTTCATGCCGATGGCGAGGATCACGGGGACTTTACCGACGGAATGCTCGCGGACCTTGTAGTTGATCTTTTCGTTCCGCGTATCGGCTTCCGCGCGCAGGCCCGCCGCGTTCAGCTTGGCCGTGACCTCGTTCACGTAGTCGTCGGCGTCCGACACGATGGAGGCCACGACGACCTGACGGGGGGCGAGCCAGAAGGGCATCTTTCCGGCATAGTTCTCGATCAGGATGCCGATGAAACGCTCGAACGATCCGAGGATCGCGCGGTGAAGCATGACGGGCCGGTGCTTGCTGCCGTCTTCGCCGACATATTCCGCGCCAAGCCGGACGGGCAGGTTGAAGTCGGCCTGGAAGGTGCCGCACTGCCATTCCCGCCCGATCGCGTCGGTCAGCTTGAAGTCGAGCTTCGGGCCATAGAAGGCGCCTTCGCCGGGGTCGATCTCAAAATCGTTGGTGACTTTGCGGACCGCGTTTTCGAGCGCGGTTTCGGCCTTGTCCCATATTTCGTCAGAACCCACGCGCACCTCGGGGCGGGTGGACAGCTTCACGTCGAACTTCGTGAAGCCCAGATCGCGGTAGATCGACGACAGAAGGCCGATGAAGTTCGCGCATTCTTCTTCGATCTGATCTTCCGTGCAGAAGATGTGGGCGTCGTCCTGCACGAAGCCGCGCACCCGCATCAGGCCGTGCATGGAGCCCGAGGATTCGTAGCGGTGGCACGAACCGAACTCTGCCAGGCGCAGCGGCAGGTCGCGGTAGGACTTGAGACCCTGGTTATAGACCTGCACGTGGCAGGGGCAGTTCATCGGCTTCAGCGCATTTATGCGCTTTTCCTTGGCATGTTCTTCCTCGACCTCGACGATGAACATGTTCTCACGATACGCCTCCCAATGGCCGGAGCGTTCCCAAAGGACACGGTCCACGACCTGCGGAGTCTTGATTTCCTTGTAGCCCGCCTTGCGCAGACGTCGGCGCATGTAGTCCTCAAGCTCGCGGTAGATCGTCCACCCGTTCGGATGCCAGAAGACCATGCCGGGGGCTTCTTCCTGAAGGTGGAACAGCTCCATCTCGCGGCCGAGCTTGCGGTGGTCGCGCTTGGCGGCCTCTTCCAGCATGGTCAAATGCGCCTTCAGGTCGTCGCGGTTCTTGAAGGCGACGCCGTAGATGCGCTGCAGCTGCTTCTTGGTGTGGTCGCCGCGCCAGTAGGCGCCCGCAACGGACATGAGCTTGAACGCGTCAGGCGGTAGCTGGCCGGTATGCTGAAGGTGCGGGCCGCGGCAGAGATCCTGCCAGTGGCCGTGCCAGTACATGCGCAAGGGCTCGTCGCCCGGGATCGCCTCGATCAGTTCGACCTTGAACGGCTCTTCCTTGCGGATGTAGTGCTCGATCGCGCGCGAACGGTCCCAGACCTCGGTCCGGACCGGGTCGCGTTCGTTGATGATCGCCTTCATCTCTTTCTCGATCGCGCCGAGATCTTCGGGCGTGAACGGCTCTTCCCGGTCGAAGTCGTAATACCAGCCGTTCTCGATCACCGGGCCGATCGTGACCTTCACGTCGGGCCAGAGTTTCTGTACGGCGCGCGCCATGACATGGGCAAAGTCGTGCCGGATGAGTTCGAGCGCCTGCGCGTCGTCCTTCATCGTGTGGATGGCGATCTGCGCGTCCTGTTCGATCGGCCACTGGAGGTCCCAGTGCTTGCCGTCAACGCTGGCAGAAATCGCGGCCTTGGCGAGCGAGGGGGCAATGGACTGCGCCACGTCGGCGGCGGTCACGCCTTTTTCGTAGTCGCGTTTGTTGCCATCGGGGAAGGTCAGGGAAATCTGGCTCATGGCCATGCTCCTCGTCGGTTTGGCGCCCACGGAACGCCCGGTTGCGGGTTATGTTGCGCCTGATATCGGAAATCATCGGGGGTAAGTCAACGGCCGGGGGTTCCACGCCCGCACCCTCGGGGGTATTTCATGCAGTGAAGCAGCAGGGGGACGGCATGAGTGAGTTTCTGACGACGCCGGAAGGACGGAAGATCGCCTATGATCGCGCGGAAGGCATGGCCCCGGGCGTCGTGTTCCTTGGCGGCTTCCGTTCGGACAAGGAAGGCACGAAGGCAATCGCGCTGGAAGAGTGGGCGAAGGCCGAGGGCAGGGCCTTTCTGCGCTTCGACTATTCGGGGCACGGATCGTCGTCGGGCGATTTTCTCGATGGGTCAATCGGGGACTGGTTCGAGGACGCGCGCGCGGCGATCCTTTCGCTGACGGAGGGTCCGCAGATCCTTGTGGGTTCGTCGATGGGCGGGTGGATTTCGCTGCTGATCGCACGGGAGCATCCCGAGAAGGTCGCGGGTCTCGTGACTGTCGCGGCGGCGCCCGATTTCACCGAGGATGGGATGTGGGGCGAGTTCACGCCCGAACAGCGCGGCGAACTGATGGAGAAAGGGCAGGTGGCGCTGCCATCGGACTACTCCGATGAGCCCTACGTCATCACCCGGCGTCTGATCGAGGAGGGACGCGACAGACTTGTGCTCCGTTCGCCGCTGAGCCTTTCGTTTCCGGTCCGCATGCTGCAGGGCACCGCCGACGCGGATGTGCCGGTTTCGGTCGCGCTGAAGCTCCTCGACCACGCAGATGGCGACGATATCCGCCTGACACTGGTGAAAGGGGCCGATCACCGCTTCTCGACGCCCGATTGCCTGAAGTTGATCACCTTGTCCGTTCAGAAGATCGCCGCGCGGTCCGCCAATGCGTAGGGCGGGGTGGGCAATAGGGCGGGTGCTGTTTGTGCTTGCCGTAGTGATCGCGGGGATGCTCGCTTTCGGTCCGCGCGAGCCTTTGGACCTTGTGCCACGGTTCGACGCTGCGGCGTTGCCCGACGATCTCGACACCTATCTCGCGACGCGCGAAAGCGTGTTCGACGACCTAATTCCGGGCACCGAGAAGCGCATCCTGTGGGCCGGCACGCCGGGCGACAGGACGGATTGGGCAGTCATCTACCTGCACGGCTTTTCAGCCACGTCCGAGGAGGTCCGGCCTCTGCCCGACAAAGTCGCCGGGGCGCTGGGCGCAAACCTCTACTTCACGCGTTTCGCCGGACATGGGAGAACGGGCGACGCGCTTGCCACCGCGACGGCGCAGGACTGGATGGTCGATCTGGCCGAGGCGCTCGCTATCGGGCGGCGGATCGGCGACAGGGTTCTGGTGATTGCGACGTCAACCGGCGGCACGATCGCGGCGACGGGGCTGCTGCAACCCGAGCTTCAGGCGGACATGGACGCGGTGGCGTTCGTGTCGCCGAATTTCAAGCTTGCGCCTGTCGCTGCGACGCTTCTGACCTGGCCGCTGGCGCGTCACTGGGCACCGGTCGTCGCGGGCAGCGAGCGCTGCTTCGAGCCCCTGAACGAGATTCATGCCCGCTTCTGGACGACCTGCTATCCGACGACGGCGCTGATGCAGATGGCCGCACTCGCGTCCCACGCGGGCGCGGCGGACTACGAGGGCGTGTCGGTGCCCGCGCTCTTCATCTATTCACCGAAAGATCGTGTCGTCTCACCCGCGGCGACGGAAAGGGTGGCGTCCGACTGGGGCGGCGACGCCCTGACTGTGCCCGTCGAACCGGGTCCGGGCGATGATCCGTACTCGCACGTGATCGCGGGCGATGTGCTCAGCCCGTCGATGACCGCGCCATTGGCGGCGCGGATCGCGGACTGGGCGCGCGGCCTTTAGCGTCGGGTCAAACGGCGCGGATGGTTTTCTGAGGGGTCTTGCGCTTGCGCTTGGCCTCGGAATTCCGGTCGAAGAAGTCGAGAACCAGCGGGCGGATGTTGTTGCGCCACGACTTGCCGGCGAAGATGCCGTAGTGGCCCGCGCCTGGTTCGATATGAGAGTCCTTCATCGAATCGGGGAGGGCGGTGCACAGGCCGAGTGCGGCCGCGCATTGGCCGGGGGCAGAGATGTCATCCTTCTCGCCCTCGACGACCATCACGGCGACGTCGGTGATCTTGCCGATATCGACATGCTTGCCCTCGACCTCGAAGGTGTTAAGCGCGATTTCCCGCTTCTTGAAGATGCGCTCCACCGTGGACAGGTAGAATTCCGCCGTCATGTCCATGACCGATAGGTATTCGTCATAGAACCGGTTGTGCGCGTCACGCTCCCCGTCCTCACCCTGCGCCGCGCGCACGATCTGGTCGGAGAAGGCCGTCGAGTGGCGGTCCATATTCATCGAGATGAACGAGGCAAGCTGCAGCAGGCCCGGATAGACGACCCGCCCGGCACCGGCATATTTGAAGCCGACGCGCTGAATGGCGAGATGTTCGAGCTGGCCCATCGTCAGGCGACGTCCGAAGTCGGTGACCTCGGTCGGCGCCGCATCGGGGTCGATCGGACCGCCGATCAGGGTCAGCGTGCGGGGCTGCGCGGAGGGATCTTCCTCTGCAAGATATGCGGTTGAGGCAAGCGCGATCGGGGCCGGCTGGCAAACCGCGACGACGTGGATGTCGGGTCCGAGGTGGCGCATGAAATCGACGAGATAGAGCGTGTAGTCCTCGACGTCGAACTTGCCTTTGCTGACCGGGATGTCGCGGGCGTTGTGCCAGTCGGTGATGTAAACATCGCAATCGGGCAGGAGGCTCGACACGGTCGACCGCAGCAGGGTCGAGTAGTGTCCCGACATCGGTGCAACCAGAAGGACGCGGCGCGGCATCGGATCGCGGCCGAGCACCTTGAATTGAATCAGGTCGCCAAAGGGACGCTCGACCAGCGTTTCAACCTCGACGAGGTGATCGCGCCCGTCCTCGCCGACAACGGTACGGATTCCCCAGTCGGGCTTGATGACCATGCGGGCGAAGCTGCGTTCGGTGATCCGGCCCCAGGCAGACATCACCTTGAACATCGGATGAGGCACGAGTCCCCAGACCGGATAGGAAGCCATGGCCCTGGCGGATGCGCCCAACCATTCGTTGGTATTGCGCATGCTCTCCATCAAATCGTACGAATAGACACCCTTCATGGCCACTCCTTTGCCGTCATACGGCGACTCGCCGCTTTGCACGGGCCCCTTGCAGCGCTATGCTGCACCGCAGTATTCTAGGGAGGAACTACTGATATGACAACAGGACTCACGGAATCCTCCGAGAATCTAGATAAGCTGAACGCAAACCTCGCGCGCGTTGAAGAGTTGACGCAGCGTCTGATCCAGGCGCTTTCGCAGAAGCGTGCGCCGAACCCGTCCGTCGAAGCGCCGGGGCAGGGACTTTTCCTCGAAGCGGTCAACGCCTACTGGAAAGAGGCGATGGAGAACCCGGGCAAGCTGATCGAGCAGCAGGCAGGCTTCTGGGGCAAGACGCTGAAGCATTACATAGACGCCCAGCATGTCCTCGCCTCGGGCAAGTTCACCGCCCCCGAGGATAACGGCCCTACGGATCGCCGTTTCTCGAATCCGCTCTGGCAGAGCCACCCTTACTTCAACTTCGTCAAGCAGCAGTACTTCCGCAATGTCGAAGCGATGGAGCAGGCTCTTTCCGCGATCGACGATCTGGCGCCGCATGAGCGCAAGCGGGTGGAGCACTTCGCGCGGCAGTTGATGGACATGATGTCGCCGACCAACTTCCTTGGCACAAATCCGGATGCCCTTGAGCGCGCGGTGGAAACCGAGGGCGAGAGCCTGGTCAAAGGGCTCGAGAACCTCGTGCGCGACATCGAGGCCAATCGCGGCGACGTCCTTGTGACGCTGGCCGACCCGCAAGCGTTCGAGCTTGGCGACAACATCGGCGCGACGGAGGGCGCGGTCGTCTACCGCAACCGGATGATCGAACTTATCCAGTACAAGGCGACCACCGAAAAGGTCCATGCCACCCCGGTGGTGATCTTCCCGCCCTGGATCAATAAGTTCTACATCCTCGACCTGAAGCCTACGAACTCGTTGATCAAGTACATCGTCGATCAGGGCTATACGCTGTTCGTGGTGAGCTGGAAGAACCCGGACAAGAGCTATTCGGATGTTGGCCTCGACGAGTATGTCGAGGAAGGCTTCATCTCGGCGATCGAGGAAGCCAAGAAGATCACGGGCGAAAAGTCCGTGAACGCCGTGGGCTACTGCATCGCGGGCACGACGCTGACCATGACGCAGGCGGTGCTGGCAAAGCGCAAGGACAAGTCGGTCAAATCCGCCACCTTCTTTACGACCCTTACAGACTTCTCTGACCCGGGCGAAGTCTCCGTCTTTCTTGACGACGACTTCATCGACGGGATCGAGGCGCAGGTCGCGAAGGACGGCTATCTCGACAAGTATTATATGGCGCGCACGTTCTCTTTCCTGCGCTCGAATGACCTGATCTATGGGCCCGCGATCCGCAACTACATGATGGGAGAGGCGCCACCGGCCTTCGACCTTCTCTTCTGGAACGGCGACGGAACCAACCTGCCGGCGCGGATGGCGGTCGAGTATCTGCGCTGGATCTGTCAGGACAACAAGCTGTCCGAGGGCAAGATCCAGATCTGCGGCGAGACGATCGGTGTCAAGGACGTCAAGGTGCCGCTGTTCGCCGTCGCGTGCGAGACCGACCACATCGCACCTTGGAAGGGGTCGTTCAACGGCATCCGGCAGTTCGGTTCGAAGGACAAGACCTTCGTCGTCTCTGAATCGGGCCACATCGCGGGGATCATCAATCCGCCGACGAAGCAGAAGTACGGCCACTATATGAACGACGCCGAAATGGGCGATGCGGACGAATGGCTGAAGGGCGCCACCTTCCATAAGGGAAGCTGGTGGCCGACCTGGGAAGAGTGGCTGAAAAAGCGCGCAGGCCGAATGGTGCCCGCACGTGAAATCGGCGATTCGAATCATCCGGCTCTTGCACCCGCACCCGGCACCTACGTCACCGAGACGCCAATCATCTGATTTTGCCCGCGAAATAATTTTTGCTGCAGTGCAGCATAGGGGGTTGAATTGCTGCACTGCAGAATGTATATCTTTCGCAGACGCAGAACGGGCCGCCGCCCAAGTCAGGAGATTGTAAGATGCAAAAGAACCAGGATTTCACCAAAGTCATGCAGGACATGGCTGCTTCGTTCCCCTTCGACGCGAAAGCGTTCCAGGACACCTTCAAGTCCTCGGCCGCGTTCGGCGAGAAGATGACGAAAGTTGCTCTCGAAGCTGCTGAGAAGTCGAACGAGATCTCGTCCAAGTGGACGAAGGACACGCTCTCCAAGGTTGGCGCTCTCGCCAAGGTCAAGGAAGAGCCGACCGACTACTCCAAAGCAATGACCGACTTCGCTTCGGCCGCTGCTGAAACCGCTGCCGAGAACATGGCTGCCTTCGCCGAAGTCGCGAAGAAAGCCCAGATGGAAACGGTTGAGCTGATGCTCGCCGCCGGTAAAGATTTCTCCGAAGACGCGTCCGCTGCGGTCAAGAAGGCCCAAGTGGAAGTGACCACGGCTGCCAAGAAAGCTGCCGCTTCGGTTAAGTAAGACGAGTTTACGGTCTCCGAAACTCCTCCCTGTCGGTGAGACCGAAACTGGGCGGGCCCTCGTGGCCCGCCTTTTTCTTTT
>CBDUOT010000100.1:0-12963 GCA_965368915.1 uncultured Rhodobacterales bacterium
TGCCAGTCCTGCCCGTCGCGCCGATAGCAGGCAAGCGCCCCGACACCCAAGCCGACGATGCCGACGCGTTCGGCCCGCAGCCCGCGCTCAGAAGTCAGCACCTGCGCCATTGGGCCATTCGGATGGTAGTAGAAAAGCGGCTCCGGACGCTCTGCTCCGTAGTCGCTAAGTCGCTCGGCACCATGGATCGTCGTCCCATTCGCGTATTGACGCATGCCGTCCGAATCCGTCACCCGATGCGTGCCGAAGAAGCTGCGATCGCGGAACAGGTCGCCATCGGGGATGAGGTAGTTGCCCGATACCACAACCAGACCCGCGGCCAACGCCGCCGCCGGAAGCGTTTTGCGCAAGGCGATCGCGGAAAACGCGGCCATTGCAAACATGATCAGCTTCAGCGTCAGCCAGTCCTCGACCTGCACGATGCGCGCCGCAAGAAAGAGTGGCACCACCGCCAAGGCCCCGACCAGCAAGCCCTTGCGGACTGAAACGCGGCTTAGGCGCATTTCCGAACTCAGAACCAGTGTCGCAGCCAGAAGCGTCGTCACGCCGCCTTCGGCGAGGCTGTTGAAGATGACCGGCGCGAGGACCGAATTGAACAGCCCGCCAAGCGCGCCCCCGACGGACATCACGAGATAAAAGAGTGTCAGATGCGCGCCCGAAGGCCGGGCGAAGTACAGCTTCTGATGTGCAAAAAGCGCGACGACGAAGAAGCTGAGGATGAGCGCGCCGACGCCCCAAAGCTCAAGATGCGCCCCGGCGATACCGGTGAACACAGCCCCCAGCCACCCCAGCGCGCCAAGATACGCGATGCGCATTATTCCCTCGGGCAGGATCGACCGCCGGCGGAAGGTCAACACGAAGGTGAGAAGATAAAGCGCGAGTGGAATGACCCATACCAGTGGAATCGCCCCGATATCGGTTGAGATCTTGGTCGTAACCGCAAGCATCATCGACGAAGGCACGAAAGCCAGCAAGATCCAGCGCCCAATCGTGGCGGCTGAGGGGCGCGCCTCGGTCGAGGCGGGTCCATCATGCGTCACGAAGTCCCGACCGCGTGTCGCCAGAATCCCGGATGCCAGAAGGAACGCGCCGAGAATACCGAAACCGACAGCCCACCCCTTCCCGATCTGCGCCGCGCCAAACAGCGGTTCTGCAACAAGCGGAAAGGCCAGAAGAGCGACAAGCGAGCCGAGATTGCTCGCGCCGTAAAGGAAATAGGGGTCCTCGGCCGAAGGGCCGTCGCTTCTGGCGTACCAGGATTGAAGCAGAGGCGCATTCGCTGACAGGACCGCGAAGGGAACACCGACGCCGAGACCGAACAGCATCAGCGTCTGCCAGACAGCCGGCTGGCCCGCGCTGTATTGCCAACCCTCGGGAATGGCGAGCGGCAAAAAGGCCAGCGCCGCGGCCCAAAGCAGCAGATGCAGGATCAATTGGGCCCGAACCGGCAGATGCCGCGCCACGACGTGTGCATACAGGTAACCGCCGATCAGCACCGTTTGGAAAAATAGCATCGCCGTCGTCCAGACAGCGGGCGCGCCGCCAATCTGCGGCAGCACGATCTTGGCGAAGAGCGGTTGGACGAAGAACAGAAGCGAAGCGCTAAGAAATATCGTCCCGGTGAAAACAACGGGGGCGAGAACGCCCGTTCGTGCGGCGCTGTCAGTGTTGGTCACGTGCATTTATTGCCCCGGGATTCGTGTTCAATGCGCAGAAAAACGGGGGAATGGGTTTAGAATGGGGCGAAATCGGGGTTTCGGCGCGCCATAGCATCCTCAGGCGCAATTCTCTCGCATCTTGACGCCCCAATGTGCCCCGGGCACCGTGCGCCCGACTGAATGAAAGGCTCGCCATGACCCGCCTCGCCCGCACGCTCGCCGCCATCGATGCCGCAAACGATGCTGATCCCGACCGGTCGGAAGGCGCACCGGCTGCACGGCTTTATGGCGAGCGGATGACGCAAGAGCTTGACCGGCTCATCCCGGGCGCGTCGGACGAACTACGGATCGCCGCGCGCGGCCAGCACATCGAACGCTGGACATCGCAGCGCAAAGACTACCCCGAAGGGCGCGAAGGCTACCTTGCGTGGCGCCGAGACCTCGGGGCTTACCATGCGCGGCGAGTCGGAGAGATCATGACTGCTGAAGGTTACGACCAGACCAGCGTCGACCGCGTCGGCCGAATGATCCGCAAAGAAGGCATCAAGCGCGACGACGAGGTTCAGGCGCTTGAGGACGTGATCTGCTTCACGTTCCTGCGCTGGTATTTCCAACCCTTCGCCGAAGGCCGTGACAGTCAGGAGTTGGAGCGAATCGTCGTCCGGACTGCACGCAAGATGTCCGTGGAAGGCCGCGCCCGTGTTCTGGAAGAGTTCGACCTGCCGGAACCATTCGCCGCCGCCTTCGCGCCTTAATCCCGTCCCGGCGATATCTCCGAGTCTCCGATCGCAATCATAAGTTGATCATTTCGGCGGATACTTGCTCGAATATGTTTCAAAAACGGGCCCGAAGCGGGTTTCGATACCCTGAATGTTGCCCGAATGACTCGCAATCACCCGATTATGGAATACCCCCGTTGGCGAATGCCCATTTGTGTAACAGAATCATTGACGGTGCCAGGACGTGGCCATATCTGCGCCGCGCCAATGTCACCATCAAATGTGAGTATGGCCGAATAGTATGGTCAAGTTGCGGTCCCGGAGAGGACCGCGCGGGAAGGAAAAAACGGATGGAAATGCCGAAGCAAATGGAAGCGGGAACGACTGTGCGCCACCAGCATTCGCAGCAGAGCCAGTCGGACCAGATCGGTGAAGACCGCAAGCAGCAAGAGCAGCTTGCAGACAAACCTTCGGAACAGATGCGCCCCATGCATTTCAGTGACTGGGCGTCGATCTGACTTTTCTGGAGGTCCGCTAAAGGGCTAGACTGGCCGTAGTGCCAGGAGTTCCGATGTCGGACGCCGTATCGACGATACCTAATCTCGGCCCCGCCTCCGAGGCGGCGTTTGCCCGAGCGGGCATTCATACGGCCGAAGAAATCCGCGCGCTGGGCGCGGACAAGGCCTATCTAAGGCTTCTCAAGTCTGGATCGCGGCCACACTTTATCGGCTATTATGTACTTGTCATGGGCCTTCAGGGGCGTCCTTGGAACGATTGCCAGGGCGCGGAGAAGGCGGCCCTGCGTAAACGCTTTGACGAACTGAAAGCCGAAGTCGCTATTCCAACCAAAGAAAAAGACCGCTTCCGAATGGAAGCGGTCCTCGATGAGATCGGGCTCAGGCCGCGCGGGCCAGCCGTTTAGCCGACGAGTTCGAGACCCGAGAAGAAGTAGGCGATCTCAGCGGCAGCGGTGTCCGCTGCGTCCGAGCCGTGAACCGAGTTCTCACCGACCGAAAGCGCGAATTCCTTGCGGATCGTGCCCGGCTCTGCATTTGCGGGGTTCGTCGCGCCCATCACTTCGCGGTTCTTCGCGATGGCGTTTTCGCCTTCCAGAACCTGCACGACGACCGGGGCGGACGCCATGAATTCGCACAGCTCGCCGTAGAACGGACGGTCCTTGTGGACTTCGTAGAACTTGCCGGCCTGCTCCATCGACAGCTTGATGCGCTTCTGCGCGACGATGCGGAGTCCCGCGTCTTCGAACTTGGCGTTGATCTTGCCGGTCAGGTTCCGGTTCGTCGCGTCGGGCTTGATGATGGAAAGCGTGCGTTCGATCGCCATGGGTCTGGTGCCTTTGTCTGGGGGCGCGAAGCCCCTGCCCCGCGCCTGATTGGATTGCGCGCCTGCTAACACGGGGACCTGTGATTGAAAAGATGGCAGACGTGTAGGTAAGCCTGCCGTGATTTTTGCGGCAATGCCGATCAGGGACGCTTTTCGCGGCCGATGACCTCTGATAATCGGCGCGCATGCTCAGGATCAACGATATCACCTATTCCGTCGAAGGCCGCCCGTTGTTCGAGGGAGCGTCGGCCACGATACCCACGGGCCACAAGGTCGGACTTGTCGGCGCCAACGGCGCGGGCAAGACCACGCTTTTTCGTCTGATCCGTGGCGAACTAGCGCTCGAAGGCGGCCATATCACGATGCCCGCACGGTCAAAAATCGGCGGGGTGGCGCAGGAGGTGCCGTCATCCTCGACCTCGCTCATCGAGACGGTTCTGGCCGCCGATACCGAGCGCGCCGAGCTGATGTCAGAGGCCGAGACCGCACAGGACCCCACGCGGATCGCCGATATCCAGCACCGGCTTGCCGATATCGACGCTTGGTCGGCCGAGGCCCGCGCCTCCGCGATCCTGAAGGGTCTGGGGTTCGACAACGACGATCAGCGCAGACCATGTTCGGACTTCTCGGGTGGCTGGCGGATGCGGGTCGCGCTTGCAGGCGTGCTATTCGCGCAGCCCGATCTGCTGCTTCTGGATGAGCCTACAAACTACCTCGACCTGGAAGGCGCGCTCTGGCTCGAGAGCTATCTCGCCAAGTATCCCCATACCGTCATTGTCATCAGCCACGACCGCGGCCTTCTGAACCGGGCGGTCGGAGCGATCCTGCACTTGGAAAACCGCAAGCTGACGCTTTGGTCCGGTGCCTACGACACTTTCGCGCGGACCCGCGCCGAACAGCTCGCCGTACAGGCGGCCGAGGCCAAGAAACAAGAGTTGCGCCGCGCCCATCTGCAAAGCTTTGTAGACCGCTTCCGCTACAAGGCATCGAAGGCTGTGCAGGCCCAGAGCCGGATCAAGATGCTTGAGAAGATGGTGCCGATCGCGGCGCCGGATGCGGCCCGCAAGGCCGTCTTCACCTTTCCCGAGCCGGAGCAGCTTTCGCCGCCGATCATCGTGATGGAAGGTGTCGCCGTCGGTTATGGCGGCGCACCGGTCTTGCGCCGACTGGACCTCCGGATCGATCAGGACGACCGGATCGCACTTCTCGGAAAGAACGGCGAGGGCAAGTCGACCCTGTCGAAGCTGCTGGCGGGCAAGCTGCAGGCGAGCGAGGGCAAGCTGACCCGCTCGTCCAAGCTTAGGGTCGGATACTTCGCGCAGCATCAGGTCGATGAACTGGTGCTGGCCGACACTCCTTTGGAACACATCCGGCGGCTCCGCGCCGAAGAATCGCCTGCCAAGCTTCGCGCCCGGCTCGCTGGCTTCGGACTTGGCGCTGATCAGGCGGACACAGCGGTCGCGCGGCTGTCAGGCGGCCAGAAAGCGCGGCTTTCCCTGCTTCTTGCCACGATCGACGCGCCGCATCTTCTGATCCTCGACGAACCAACCAACCATCTCGACATCGAAAGCCGAGAAGCGCTTGTCGAGGCGCTGACCGCCTATTCCGGCGCGGTGATCCTCGTCAGCCATGACATGCACCTGCTTGGCCTCGTGGCCGACCGGCTGTGGCTGGTGAAGGGCGGCGCGGTCGCGCCCTACCCGCGCGATCTGGACGCCTATCGTCGCGAACTGCTTTCGGGCGATGAACCTTCCAAGTCCGCTGACAAACCGAAGACCAAGGAGGCGCGGCCGTCACGCGATGCGCTGAGTGCGCTCCGTTCCGAGGTACGAAAATGCGAAGAGCGGCTTAAAAAGCTTACCGAGATGCGCGAGAAACTGTCAGCCAAGCTCGCCGATCCTGCGCTTTACGAGGAGACGCGCATTCACGAGCTTGAAACCTGGAACCGCAAATTCGCGGAGGTGGAAGACGGCATGGCGCGTGCCGAGGCACTTTGGCTCGACGCTCAGGAACGGCTTGAAGCAAACGGTCCCGGCTGAGCCCCCCTTGCTCCGGTCGCGCGCCGCTCGTATGGCATGACTATGGACACAACGATCCTCATCACGTCTTTCGCGACGCTCTTCGTCGTCATCGACCCTCCGGGTCTGGTGCCGATGTTCATCGCCCTGACCCAGGGCATGGACGCAGAGCATCGCCGACGGCTCGGGCTGCGCGCTTGCGTGATCGCGGGCGTGCTTCTGACGATGTTCGGTCTGTTCGGTGAGTCCATCCTTGGGTTCATCGGTATCTCGATGCCTGCATTCCGTATTGCAGGCGGACTTCTGCTGTTCCTGACCGCGCTCGACATGCTTTTCGAACGTCGGACCCAGCGGCGCGAAGGACAACACGCGGACCCCGATCACGATCCATCAGTCTTTCCGCTGGCGACACCACTTATCGCGGGCCCAGGGGCTATCGCGACGATGATCCTGCTCATCGGCGAAACGGGCGGCGAGTGGCGGGGGATGCTGACGGTCCTTGGACTCATGGCCGCGATGCTGGTTGTGACCTTTCTCTTCTTCCTGGCCTCGACACCGATCGAACGTCTGCTCGGGCGCACCGGAACCCTCGTGATTACTCGGCTTCTGGGCATGCTCCTCGCCGCACTCTCCGTTCAGTTCGTGCTTGACGGCATTCGCGGCACCGGTCTTTTCTGAGCCATGGCGGAAGGCGACATTGCACGGATGATCTATCTCGGGCTGCTGCTCGCGGTTATTGTCGGCTACTTCCTGATCGAGAACCGGAAACGCCTCGGCAAGACTGCACAGCAGGCGGCTGTCTGGGGACTAATCTTCATGGGTGCGATCGCAATCGCGGGGCTTTGGGGCGACATCCGCCGTTCGGCCCTGCCCAGAGAAGCGGTCGTGCGCGGCGACCGCGTCGAGGTGCCGGTCGCCGACGACGGGCATTTCTACGTAACTGCCGAAATCAACGGCACGCGGGTGCTGTTTGTGGTCGATACCGGGGCCACGGACATTGTGCTGACCCAGCGCGATGCCGAGCGCGCGGGGCTTGAACCGAATACTCTGAACTATTTTGGCTCGGCGATGACCGCGAACGGCAAGGTATCGACCGCACCAGTTCGGCTAAAGACATTCACCCTGGCAGATGCGACCGATACAAACGTACCCGCCGTGGTGAATGGCGGTGCGCTCGACACGTCGCTTCTGGGGATGAGCTATCTTGGCCGGCACGAACTGACGCTGACCCGCGACACACTCACATTCAAGAGATAGAGCTGATCATTTCCCTGACCGGATCTACAGAGTGGTCACGACCCGTCTGAAACGCTCTGCGTCCCTGGCGACAAGACCTTTCCGATGACAAATTCCTCATTCGCGTAAAGCGGCTCCACGCAGTGCCCGGCCTTCTGCACGCCGTCTCGGAGACGTATCACAGCGTAGTCCGCGTCGAGAACGCCGTTCTGGCTGCAATCGCCCCGGAAGAACGCCTGTCGAGCCTGGAGGAGTTTGTACCAACGCACGAGATCGGGCTTGTACGTCGGAATGTACTTGTAGTTCACAACGAAGCCGCGCCCGGTCAGGCGCTCCAGCCCTCCGGGGAACGGGTCGCCCTCGAGAATGGAGCCCCGGCCCACCGGTTCGACCGCGATGGCGTCATCCCGAAGGGTGTTGGTGCGGATCCATTCGAGCACTTCACGCTCGGTAACGCTCAGCGCGGCTTCAAGCCGGGCATGCGGCGGGATTTTCGTCGCGATCAGCGCTAGATTGGACAGGGCTTGAGGCAATATCAAAAACAAAGCCGTCGTGGCACCCGCGAGCGCCAGCTTAGGTTTAAGGGCCGTCTCGACCGTTCCGAATACCACGTGGGCGACCGCCATGAGTGAGAGCAGATAGGTCAGTCCCGCCGGACGCAGCAGGTAGAACTGCGCCAAACGGTAGTTGCCGTCGTCGAGCATGTAGATGCCGAGCGCGAGCAACGCGTAAAGATTCAATCCGATCAACCATAAAGCCAGCGTACGATCTGCGAAGCGGTCACGCAGCATGATCAGAGTGGTGAGCAGCACGAGATGCGCGAGCAGTCCCGGCAGCCAATCCGTGATGAACGCGCGCAGACCCTGCATCAGCGGCGCAACATGGAAGTGAACGGAATACTCCGTGTAGATCTGGCTCAGCGTCCTGTCGAGGTCAGAGACATCGACCGCCACTCCCACCCGCTCATACAGCAGCACGAGGAAGATGGGCAGGATCAGCACGAAGAACAGAAGGCCAAGTCGCATCGCCCTCGCAACCCCTCCGCTTTTGAGCAGGAAGAGCACGATCAGCGCCAACGCCCAGAATCCGCCCACAAGAAAGTGCATGTAGGTGGCTATCGCTGTTGCCACCATGGCGATTGCCCAGCGTCCATTGAGTGCCAACGTGATGCCATAGAACACCGCGATATAGGCAAAACCCTTGGCCTCCACGGTGTCGAACAGCCATTCATTGCCGAGGATGCCCTGTCTTCGCACAAAGATCAGAAGCGAGACGGCAAGTTCCGTCACCCGGAGCCCGATATCGTGTGCAATCGCTGCAAGCCCCAGCGAAGACAGCAACCAAAGTGTCAGTGCGAACACCGTCTTGGCAGTCTCGAACCCCAGAAGGTCGATGACCGTGCCGATCATTAAGAAGCTTACGATGCGGCCGTTCGAGGCGTCGAAGACCGCATGATGTTCGGTGAAGACGTCGGGCCGGGCAAATCTGTAGGAGAGGTCGAAATAGTTGATCTCGTTGCCGGACCACTGCACTGGCCAGATGGAAGGCCCGATCATTATCGCCGCAGCCAGTACCAGAAGCCAGTAGCTTCGGCTCATTGCGAGCCCGGTGGCGCGGTCGATAAGTCCGCTCATCCGCCCCGAAGCGCCTTAGCCAAAGCTAAATCTGCGCACGGCAATTTCCGATCAATTCCGTTCATCCACGCCCCCGACAGGCTCGCGCGTCAACGCTGCGCGTCATTTGCCCTGTTGCCCCAAGGCTAGCCCGCAGCAACCAGTGGTGCAACTTCGGTGCGGTTTTCCGATCTGACCAAGGCAAGCGAAACGATGGAAGGAGATGTATGGGGCCGCTATCCTTGCGCCCCGCTCTCGGCCTTCTTTTCCCATCTTCCGCCGGCTTCGCTCCAATATTGCGCAACTGCGCCGCTCTTGGTCAGCGACTTCCATTGTTCGCGGGCGTGATCCAGCGCGTCCGGGTCGTTGCCATCGAAGAGAACGCAGACCCGTTCAAACCCCGCCAACTCCTCATCCGCGACTTCGGCACCGTCCACTGACATGAGGCACTGCGCGTTGTTCGGCACCTTCGCTTCTGTCGTCAGCAGGATCGGCTGAAGGGCGTCATGCGCCCCGCCCGCAATGCCATGCGGCAGGAACGCTTCCTCGCTCCCCTTCCAGAGCGTCTGGTCAAGCCATTCCAGCCGCCCTTTATCGCGCCCGCGAACGACGACATGCCAACCCGCCTGCAATGACTTCGTTAGCAGCATCGGCAACGTCGTCTCGAGCGTAGAGCGCGTGAGATGATAGAAAAAGACCTGTCCCATTACACGGCGTGCGGTGCCAGAGGATCGTAGCTTCCGAAGGTCCAGATATGGCCTTCCGGATCAGCGGCGGTAAAACTCTGACCGCCGTGGTCTTCTATCCTTAGCGATAGAAGGATCTTCGCGCCCTGCGCCTTCGCACGCTCAAACGCCGCCGGAACGTCACGTACAACGACATAGACCGTCGTCGTTTCGCGACCACCGGTTTCGCCCGGATCGGTCATGAAACGGTCGAACTCGCCGCCCCGCGACGGCCCGAACATCACCATCCCGCCGGCGTGCATCATCTGCGCATGTACGATCCGGCCATCGTCGTCGCGAAAAACAGCGTGCGGAGTCAGCCCGAACGCCTCTTTAAGAAACGTCAGGGCGGCCTCGCAATCTTGGTAGCGCGTGGCGGGGATGATCATCTACCCTCGTCCTTGGCTTGCGGGCGCTCAGCCCTCCTCCTCGAACTTATCACGGATGAGCCTGTCGAGCGACATGACGCCCCAGCCGGTAGCCCCTTTCGGCGCGATCGCGGTTTCCTTTGGCGGAAGCGCCACGCCCGCGATGTCGATGTGGCACCAAGGCACATCATCCTTGATGAAACGGCGCAGGAACTGTGCGGCGGTGATCGAACCTGCTGGCCGCCCTCCCACGTTCTTCATGTCGGCGAGGCGCGATTTCAGAAGCTCGTCGTAGGCGGGTCCCATCGGCATACGCCAGGCGCCCTCACCTTCCGCACCCGCCGCCTTCAGGAAGGCGCCGCAAAGTGTGTCGTCGTTCGAGAAGACTCCCGCGTTCTCGTGACCGAGCGCGACAATGACGGCACCGGTCAGCGTGGCTAGGTTGATGACGCCCGACGGCTTGAACCTTTCTTGCGCGTACCAGAGCACATCAGCCAGCACGAGCCGACCCTCAGCGTCGGTGTTGATAACCTCGATCGTATCGCCCTTCATCGACTTCACGATATCGCCGGGCCGCTGGGCGCGTCCGTCGGGCATGTTCTCGACCAGCCCAACGAGGCCCACGACGTTCGCCTTGGCTTTCCTCATGGCGAGGGTGCGCATGACGCCGGCGACCACGCCCGCGCCGCCCATGTCCATCGTCATCTCTTCCATACCCGCGGCAGGCTTGATCGAAATCCCGCCGGTATCGAAGACGACACCCTTGCCGACCAGCGCGAAGGGAGCATCACTTTTCTTCCCGCCCAGCCACTGCATGACCACGACCTTCGAGGGGGTTTCCGATCCTTGGCCCACGCCCAGAAGCGCGCCCATTCCAAGCTTCTCGAGGTCCTTCTCCTCGAGAACCTCGACCTTCAGCCCCAAGTCCTTCATGGCCACCAGCCGTTCGGCAAACTCGGTGGTGGTCAGCACGTTGGCCGGTTCGTTGACGAGATCGCGCGTGAAGGCCACTCCTTCGGCGACGGCGGCGTAGGCCGTCCACGCGGCTTCGAGTTCCTCGACCTTGTCGGACAGGATCGTGATCGCGCCTTTGCCTTTATTCTCGGAAGTCTGATGACGCCGAAAGTCGTAGGCCTTCAGGAGAGTCCCGAGCACGATTTCGGCGGCGCGGGGCTGGCCGACCGCCAGAACAGTCACACCCGCCTCACCAAGCGACTTGCCGATCGCGCCACCAGCCTTGCGTGCCTCCGCGACGCTTGCCTTCTTCGGAAGCTTAACAAGCTGCACTGCATCGGCATTCAGTCCAGCGGGATAAGCAAGATCCATCGCGTCGCCGGTCTTGAGTTTCTTCCAAGCCTGTCCATCGAGTGCACGCGAAATCGCCCCGCGCGTGACCCGGTCAATCCGGCGCACAAGCGCGTTGGGGCGCACCTCTGGCGCGACGATTAGAGCAAGTCGTCCTCCCGCCTCTTTCATGGTCTCAAGTTCGGCGGTGCGGAAGTGGACAGGGATGGCTGTCGTCATTGCAGATCTCCGGCGTGGTTTCGCCGGACCCTACATGGGCGTCCCGGCCTTGGCCAGATATCAGTTTTCCCCGCTCCGGGTTTGGTTTAGGGATGGCTCGGGAAGATCGACAGGAGAAGGTGAAAGTGTCCAGATTCGACAGATATTTGCTGTCGCAGCTGATGATGCTATTCGGCTTCTTCGCGCTCATCCTCGTGTCCGTCTACTGGGTCAACCGGGCGGTCTCGCTCTTTGACCAGCTCATTTCGGACGGCCAGTCGGCATGGGTTTTCCTCGAGTTCACAGCGCTTACACTTCCAAACGTCATTCGCCTCGTCCTGCCGGTGGCGGCCTTCGTCGCAACAGTCTACGTCACGAACCGGCTTGCCGCTGAAAGCGAGCTTGTCGTTATGCAAGCCACCGGTTTTTCGCCCTGGCGGCTGGCACGGCCGGTTCTGTATTTTGGCGTGATTGTCGCGTTGATGATGGCTGTGCTGGTCACCGTCCTTGTGCCAGCAAGCCGCGCCAAGCTTGCCGAACGGCGCGGCGAAATCGCCGAGAATGTCGCGGCAGGTTTCCTGAACGAGGGAACATTTCTGCATCCCGCGCCGGGCATCACCTTCTACATCCGCCAGATCACACCCCGTGGCGAGTTGCAGGACATCTTCCTCACCGACCTGAGTGGACGGGGGGAGCGCACGACCTATACCGCCCGTCGCGCCCTGCTCGTCAAGGATCCCGGGGGACCCAAGCTGGTGATGTTCGACGGCATGGCCCAGACCCTGTCGACCGAGACGCGCGCGCTTGCCGTGACGCGTTTTGCAGATTTCACTTATGACATCGGCGCCCTGATATCCGGCGGCAAGAAACGCGTGCCCACGGTCGAGGAGCTGCCGATATCGGCGCTCGTTTGGCCAGACGAGGAGCTTTTTGCCACCATGGGGACGGATCGCTCGTCGCTATGGGTCGAGTTGCACGACCGTCTCTCTCAGCCCGCACTCGCGATCGTCGGCGCGCTTATCGGGTTCGCGACATTGCTGACAGGCGGTTACAGCCGGTTCGGGCTGTGGCGGCAGATTGTTTTGTCGGTCGTACTGCTCATTGTCGTCCAATCACTGGTGAACGGTGCAACGAGCGCGGTAACCAGCGCTCCCTCACTCTGGCCCGTATTTTATCTGCCTTCGCTTCTGGGTCTCCTGCTCGCGGCGGTGCTGCTCGCCTATGCGGGGCGCATCCGGAAGGTGCACCATGAATTCGCCTCGGTGGTGGCCTCATGACGCTGTCGCTTTATATTGCCCGCCGCTTCCTCACGATGTTCCTGACCGTGTTCACGGCCTTCTTCCTTCTGCTCTTCCTGATCGAGATGGTCGAGCAGATCCGCCGGTTCGCAGGTGCGGGGCTTGGGCTTGCTTCAACGGCCGAGTTGGCGCTTCTGAACGTGCCCCAATCCGTTTATCGGATACTGCCCATGATCGCGATCCTCGCCTCGATTGCGTTCTTCCTGTCGCTTGCGCGGTCCTCCGAACTCGTCGTGATCCGCGCTGCGGGTCGATCTGCGCTAAGGATGCTCGTCGCACCGTTGGCCATGGCGCTCGCCATCGGCGCCTTCTCGGTCGCTGTGCTGAATCCGATCGTCGCGGGGACGGCAAAGCGCTATGATACGCTCGCCAACAGCTACCGTTCGGGTGAGAACAACGTGGTCTCGGTCTCTCGCGAGGGGATGTGGCTGCGCCAAGGTGGACCCGAGGGTCAGACAGTGATCCGGGCGGCACGAGCAAATTT
>CBDUOT010000101.1:0-12918 GCA_965368915.1 uncultured Rhodobacterales bacterium
ACGCGCGCGACCCCGGCCTTCTCCATCGCGACCAGCCCGGCGGCCGTCGTGCCCGCATAGTCGACCATCGCCTTCACCTGCACGGCCGGGCTGTCCTTGCCTTTGCCCAGCGCCTCCCCGCTCGCGAGGAATAGCTGCCGCACCGCCCGCTCCGCCACGTCGGGCGCGATCCCGGCCCCCTCGGCGTAGCGGATCATGCAGTCGGCGAAGAGGGCTACAAACCCCGGCACAGGGCCGGTTAGCGCGGTGAAATTGTCGATATGGGTCTCTTCCGCGATCTCGTCGGTCACGCCGCAGGCGCCGAAAACGGCTCGAACCACCCCGCGGTCGGCTTCGGTCACCTCGGCGGTTGCCACCCACGGCGAATAGGCAAGTCCAAGCTCGGCCGCCGGGCTCGACATGGCGCGGACAATGCGGCGCGCGCCAGTCAGGCGGGCAAGATCAGCACACGCGATCCCGGCCATGACCGAGATCACCAACCTGTCGGGCGCCTTGATTGCTATTGCCTCGGCACTGGCAGGTGGCACCGACAGGATGACCGTCCCGCAAAGCTCGGCAAGTTCTTTGTTGTCCCGGGTAATGCGGACGCCCGGCCACGCATCGAAATGCTCCGCGCCGCCCGACCGGCTGGAAATCCAAAGCTGCTCCGGCTCGATCACCCCCGCCTTCAACAACCCTTTCGCGATGGCGCTGCCAAGCTGGCCATTGCCACCGACGATTCCGATCTGCCCCTTGATGCTCATCTCGACTTTCCCTTTCCCTCGATCTGGCGGACGCGAACGTGACGCAGAACTTCGACCATCATCGCAGTCAGAAGCCCCATGCTCAAAAGCCCGTTCGCCGCCGCCATTCCACCTAGCAGCCGCCACTCCAACGGAAGCAGAATGTCACCGAACCCAAGCGTCGTGAATGCAACGAGCGAGAAGTAGACCGACGCCTCCATGGTCGCGAAGATGCCCAACGCCCGAAGCGCGAAAGCCCAGATCCAGACCCCTGCAGTCACGACGATCAGCACCCAAACGACCGCGACCGACAGGACAAGCGCCAGTTTCGGCCTGTGCGGTTCGCGGATCAGCCAACTGCGCGACCGCACCAGAAGCACCTCCAGCGCCCAGAATGCGAGCCCGGAGACGAGGATCGTCAGAAGCATAAGCACCGTCCCCAGCGCGATCTGGATGAACATCTGGTCTTCCCCTCCGGTCGATAGCAGCCCTGGCTCACCACGTGATTGCGTTGCACATGCCCGCATACATGAGGTGGCAGCCTACGACGAGACCGTCTGGACTCAAGGCACCACCTCGCCTATCTCAACCCGACCATGGCCGAGAATACGAACCCGAATTACAAGGTGATCGCCGAAAACCGCCGTGCGCGGTTCGATTACTTCATCGAGAGCGATCTCGAGGTCGGCATCATGCTGACCGGGTCCGAGGTCAAATCGCTGCGCACGGGCCAGTCGAACATCGCGGACAGCTACGCTTCGGTCGAGGAAGGAGAGCTGTGGCTGATCAACGGCTATATCGCTCCCTACAAGCAGGCCGGTGTGTTTGGACACGAAGAACGACGAAAGCGCAAGCTTCTGGTTTCAAAGAAGGAATTGTCCCGCCTCTGGCAAGCGGTCGGCCGCGAGGGGATGACCCTTGTACCGCTCGTCATGTATTTCAACCACAAGGGCGTCGTTAAGCTGAAGATCGGCGTCGCGAAGGGCAAGAAGGTCGCCGACAAGCGCGCGACAGAGGCGAAACGCGATTGGAACCGCCAAAAACAGCGCCTTCTGAAGCAGAACTGACGCTGCGTCAGATCTACTTCGCGGCGAACACGGATTGCCCGATACACGAAAACGTGAGACTTTCCGCCGCACCGGACGAACTGGGGCCGCAACCTCCGGTGTCTTAAAGCGAGCGGTCCCTTAGTAAGGGTACGAGTACATGGAACAGCTTATCATCAGCCTGATTTCGGGTGCCGCGGGCGGCAACGTTGCGGGCAAACTTCTGAAGAATTTCGACCTCGGCACGCTCGGCAACTCCGTTGCTGGCATCGTCGGTGGCGGGCTCGGCCAGACGATCCTTGGCGGGCTGCTTGGCGGTGGCGCAGGTGCTGCCTCGGGTCTCGACATCGGCTCCATCATCTCTTCGGTCGCTTCGGGCGGCGTCGGTGGTGGCGCGCTGCTGGCGATCGTCGGCGTCGTCAAGAACATGCTGGCAAAGCGCTAATTTCGCAGCAGGGGCGCAAGTTCGCCCCTGCCGCCTTCTGCGGCCTTGCGTCCCCCTGTCCGCCCCGGTTAATTCAGGGCAGGCAACAGGGGGCTGGTCATGGCGACTGACGATCCGACAACGCTGGTATCCACCGACTGGCTCGAAGCGCATCTGAAGGATCCCGATATTCGCATTCTGGATGCGTCGTGGTACCTGCCCGATGCAGGTCGGGACGCCAAGGCGGAATACCAATCCGCCCATATCCCCGGCGCACGCTTTTTCGACATCGACGAGATCGCCGATCAGCGCTCCCCCCTGCCGCACATGGCGCCGCCGCCCGAGAAGTTCATCAGCCGAATGCGCGCGATGGGCGTCGGCGATGGCCACCAGATCGTGGTGTATGATGGCGCGGGGCTTTTCTCGGCCGCACGGGTCTGGTGGACGTTCCGGCTCATGGGCAAGGCCGACGTCGCGGTGCTCGACGGCGGATTTGCGAAATGGCAGGCCGAAGGCCGGCCCGTCGAGGACATGCCCCCCGTTTTGCGCGACCGCCACATCACCGTGCAGCGCCAGGCGCATCTCGTCAAAGATGTGACCCAGGTCGCGGCGGCCGCAAAGCTGGGCGATCATGTCATCGTCGATGCTCGCAGCTCCGCGCGTTTCAAGGGCGAAGAGGAGGAGCCGCGCGAAGGCCTTCGGTCCGGGCACATTCCCGGTTCGCTCAACGTCCACTATCGCAGTCTTCTGAACGCAGACGGGACGATGAAGCCCATCGAAGAGCTTCGCACCGTGTTCGAAGCGGCGGGCGTGGACCTGTCCCGCCCCACGATTACGACCTGCGGATCGGGCGTGACGGCCGCCATTCTGAACCTCGCGCTCGAACGCCTGGGCAAACGCGACCATGCGCTCTACGACGGGTCCTGGTCGGAATGGGGCATGTACGGCGATCTGAAGATCGCTGCCGGATAAGAGGAGTTTCGTCATGCTGGGCAATCTCAAGACGCAACCCGCCGACAAGATCCTGCAACTCATGGGGCAGTTCCGGGCCGATCCCCGAACGGACAAGATCGACCTTGGCGTCGGGGTCTACAAGAACGCGGATGGCATTACGCCCGTGATGCGCGCGGTCAAGTCGGCCGAAAAACAGCTTTGGGAAACGGAAACCACCAAAAGCTACACGGGTCTTGCCGGAGACCCGGCATTCAACGCGGCGATGGCTTCGTTGGTACTCGGCGACGCCGCTGCCGCCGACCGGCTGTCCTCGGTCGCGACTCCCGGCGGGACGGGCGCATGCCGGCAGGCGTTCGAACTGATCCGCATGGCCTCTCCCGGCGCGGCCGTCTGGGTTTCGGATCCGACATGGCCCAATCACCTGTCGATCCTCAACTACCTTGGCATGACGGTCCGTCCCTATCGGTATTTCGATAGCGAAACGCGCGCGGTCGACTTCGACGGAATGATCGCCGATCTGGCCGGCGCCAAAACCGGCGATGTCATTCTGCTGCACGGCTGCTGCCATAACCCGACCGGCGCGAACCTGACGCTGCCCGAATGGCGCGCGGTGGCCGATCTTTGTGAAAAGACCGGCGCGGTTCCGATGATCGACATTGCCTACCAGGGGTTTGGCGACGGGCTCGACGCCGACGCGGCAGGTGTCCGGCTGATAGCCGAACGTCTGCCCGAGGTGCTGATCGCCGCCTCGTGTTCGAAGAACTTCGGCATCTACCGCGAGAGGACTGGCGCGCTGATGGCGCTGTCCGAACCCGCGAAGCGCGAGGTCACGCAAGGCACGCTCGCCTTCCTGAACCGGCAGAACTATTCCTTCCCGCCGGACCATGGCGCGCGGCTTGTCACGATGATCCTCGAAGATCCCGCCCTTCGGTCGGAGTGGCAGGCCGAGCTTGAAGAGGTCCGGCTTGGAATGCTTGGCCTGCGCGAACAACTCGCGAAGGAGCTTCAGGCGCTGTCCGGCTCGGACCGGTTCGGTTTCATCGCCCAGCACCGCGGCATGTTCTCGCGCCTAGGGGCGTCGCCCGAACAGGTGGAGCGGCTGAAAACCGAACACGGCATCTACATGGTCGGCGATTCACGGCTGAACATCGCGGGCCTGAACGCGAAGACCGTGCCCGTGCTAGCCCGCGCGATCATCGACGTCGGCATCTGACCGCGACACGCGAAACCGGGACGACACGATCTCTCCGGCGCCTCACTAACGCTGAACGCAAAAGAAAAGGCCCGGACCTTGAAGGTCCGGGCCATCTTCTTCATCCCCTTGGGCGCTTACCCCTTGGCGAATTCCGGATAGGCTTCCATCCCGAGTTCGGCCATGTCGAGACCGTTGATCTCGGTCTCTTCATCGACGCGGATACCCATCACGGCCTTGAGGACCATCCAGACCACTGCCGACACGACGAAGACGAACACACCCACGATGATGATCGACATCAGCTGACCGTAAAGCGTCGCGTCAGAGTTGGTGATGACCACCGCGAGCGTACCCCAGATGCCGCAAACGAGGTGCACCGGGATCGCGCCGACCACGTCGTCGATCTTGAGCTTGTCGAGCAGCGGAACGGTGAAGACCACCAGCACGCCACCAACAGCGCCAATCAGCGTCGCCGCACCAAGGCTCGGCGTCAGCGGCTCTGCCGTGATCGAGACGAGACCGGCCAGCGCGCCGTTCAGCACCATCGTGAGGTCCGGCTTGCCGAAGCGCAGTTGCGAGACGATCAGCGCCGTGAGGGCACCGCCGGCTGCAGCCGTGTTGGTGTTTGCGAAGATGCGGCTGATGTCTGCAACGTTACCCGCGGTGTCCATGTAGAGCTGCGAACCGCCGTTGAAGCCGAACCAGCCGAGCCACAGGATGAACGTACCGAGAGTCGCGAGCGCCAGGTTGGAGCCCGGGATCGGGTTGACGCGACCATCCTTGTACTTGCCCAGACGCGGCCCGAGGATCAGCGCACCGGCGAGAGCCGCCCAGCCACCGACCGAGTGGACCACCGTCGAACCTGCGAAGTCGAGGAAACCGAAGTTCGCATCAAGGAACCCGCCGCCCCATTTCCAAGAAGCCTGGATCGGATAGATAAGACCCGTCAGGATCACCGTGAAAATCAGGAACGGCCACAGCTTAATGCGCTCGGCCAAGGTGCCCGACACGATCGATGCGGTCGTCGCGCAGAACATGAGCTGGAAGAAGAAGTCCGAACCGACCGAAGCGTAGGTGAGATCGGTTTCGGTATCGGCAAGCCCGACCGGCTCCATCGACGCAGGAGAGAACGCGCCCAGCACGTTCGTGATGCTCCAACCGTCGCCGGGATACATCAGGTTGTAACCGATCAGGTAGTACATGATCGCCGCGATCGCGAAGAGCGCGACGTTCTTCATCAGCTGCATCGTGACGTTCTTCTGACGTACGAGCCCAGCCTCAAGCATGGAGAAGCCCGCGCCCATCCACATCACCAGGAAGCCGGTGACGAGGAACATGAACGTCGTGAAGATGTAGCCGACCTCTTCATTCAGCGGAGTCGTGTCTGCCGCGGCGTCCTGCCCGAAGGCCGGCAGTGCGACCAGAGCCGACAGCGCGGCGATTCCGACGATATTCTTGAGTTTCATTCCGTTGGTCCCTTGAATTCCGAGATCTGCCTTCACAGCGCGTCCTCCCCAGTCTCGCCAGTCCGGACCCGCCGCGCTTCCGTCAGATCAAGGACAAAAATCTTGCCGTCGCCGATCTTGTCGGTCTTGGCGACCTTCGCGATCGTTTCGACCACGTCGTCGGCAAGCGCCGCACTGACCGCGATCTCGATCTTGACCTTCGGCACGAAGTTCACGGCGTATTCCGCACCGCGATAGATTTCGGTATGGCCGGATTGCGCGCCGAAGCCTTTAATCTCACTTACCATCATGCCCCGGACGCCGATCGCGGTCAGCGCTTCGCGGACCTCGTCGAGCTTGTAGGGCTTGATCGCCGCTATGATGTATTTCACGTCCCACTCCTCTTCTGCACCCACGGATCGGGTTCGCGCCTAACTCATGTTCTGCGGCGCAGCGTGACAAGATTGGCGACGCTTTTCAGACCTCGCAGGCGGCGATCGGTGAGAAACGCGGCAATTTTCAGCAGCGACGCCCAATTTTTAGGCAAAAAACTGAAGCCAATCGTGAACTTCGATGGCTAAACATTCCGTGCGCGAACGCTTATGTTGCCCGAAAGAAAGCAGGCACGGATATCATCCAGATGAGTAGAGCGAGTGGCGGCAAACCCCCTCTCGTCGCAGAGCGGCGGTATTCGGCGACGGGGCCACAAAAGGCCCAGCGGCGGAAACCGAAGGCCGCCAAGCCGAAAAAGCAGCGGGCGGCGCGGACACGGCGCAAGTCGAGTTGGCCTGTCCGCCTCGTCACCGGGTTCGTACGCCTTGTCTGGCGGATCGTCTGGGGGACGGGCTGGCGCATCGCGGCGATGGGTGCGATCGTCGTGGGCCTTGCGACGCTTTATTTCTACGCTCAACTTCCGCCGCTTGAGACGCTGATCGACGCGCGCACCAAGGGTTCGGTGACCATGCTTGACCGCGAAAGGCGCGTGTTCGCCTGGCGTGGTGAAACCTTTGGCGGACAAATCACGGCGGA
The DNA here is from genome assembly GCA_965368915.1 of uncultured Rhodobacterales bacterium. Taxonomy (GTDB): domain Bacteria; phylum Pseudomonadota; class Alphaproteobacteria; order Rhodobacterales; family Rhodobacteraceae; genus Albidovulum. The sequence goes on from CBDUOT010000101.1 coordinate 6,816, forward strand.
TACAGTTTCGCCCCACCTTAAGAACGCTGTAATTGCAACCGAGGACAAGCGCTTCTACAGCCACCTCGGGGTGTCACCGCGCGGCATCGCGAGCGCGGTGAAGATCAACCTCAGAGAAGGGCGCGGCCCGTTCGAGGGCAACGGCGGCTCGACGATCACCCAGCAGGTCGCAAAGCTGATCTGCCTTGGCGTGCCCTACGATCCGCAAAAGTGGAAAACCGAGGCGGACTACGAGACCGACTGCCGGGTTTCTTCCAAATGGCGCAAGATCAAGGAGGTGCCCTTCTCCTTCGCGATGGAGGCGAAGTACGGCAAGGACAGCGTCCTCACTCTCTATCTCAACCGGGCCTATCTCGGTGCGGGTGCCCGCGGCTTCGAAGCCGCAAGCCAGCGCTACTTCGGCAAGTCTGCCAACGAGGTCACCCCGGCTGAAGCCGCGATGCTCGCGGGGCTTCTGAAGGCACCGTCGCGCTATGCGCCGACCGCCGATCTGGAACGATCGCAGGGGCGGGCCTCCGTCGTTCTGAGCCTCATGCACGACCAAGGCTACCTGACGGATGCGCAGTATCGCGATGCGCTTGCCAATCCGGCGCGACTTTCGCCCGCCGCCGAGGCCAAGGCAGGCGGTTATTTCGCCGACTGGGTGATGGACTCGGGACCTGACTTCCTGACACAGGACACCACGGAGGATGTCGTCATCCAGACGACGCTCGACCAGCGCATCCAGAAACAGGCAGAGGAAGCGCTTGACTACGTATTCGACACAAAGGTGAAGCAGGGCTCGAAGGCGCAGGCGGCGATCGTCGTCATGTCGGCAGACGGTGCTGTCCGCGCGATGGTTGGCGGTCGAAAGTCGAAGGTTGCGGGCGCTTTCAACCGCGCCACACAGGCCCTCAGGCAGACCGGCTCCACCTTCAAGCCGTTCGTCTACGCGGCAGCTCTCGACATGGGTTACACCATGAATTCACTGGTCGAGGATGCGCCCGTCACGCTCTACGTCAAAGGCTCGGGCGAGTGGTCGCCCAAGAACTACGACCCCGGATATCGCGGCTATATCCCTTTGACAGATGCATTGGCGCATTCAGTCAACACCGCCACGGTTCGGGTCAGCCAGGCTGTCGGCCTTGAGGCGGTGCGTCAGGTGGCGTCGGATTTCGGCATCCAGTCCGACCTTGCCGCCGGCCCCGCGCTCGCGCTCGGAGCGTCGGAATCCACCCTTCTTGAGATGACAGGCGCCTATGCCGGCATCCTGAACGGCGGGTCTTCGGTGCGTCCCTACGGACTTGTCGAGCTTCGCATCCAAGGGGACGATGAACCTCTGATTGGCCAAGAGGGTGGAATGGGCGAACGTGTGATCTCGAACGACGCCGCCCGGCAACTCGTCTACATGATGACTCAGGTCGTCGAGCGCGGCACAGGCAGGCGCGCGCGGATCGAGGGTCGGCAGGTGGCGGGCAAGACCGGCACGACCCAAGGCGCGCGTGACGCCTGGTTCATTGGCTTCACGGGCAACTACGTGACCGGTGTCTGGATGGGCAACGATGACAACACGCCGCTGACGGGTGTCACCGGCGGTGGCCTTCCGGCGGAAATCTGGCACGAAGTGATGGCGCGGGTTGAACAAGAGCAGCCCGCGACACCGCTGCCAATGATGCGCCCCGAGGAACTGCCCGCGCCTGAGTGGCAAGGACAGAGCTATGAAAGCGGCCCGCTTGCGCAGACGGAGGCCCCTCAAGCGCAACCCCAACCCCAGCAGCAACGCCCTCAGCCGCAAACCCGCAATACGGCGGATCAGTTTCTCATGAACGTGCTGGGCGCGATTTTGGGGAACCGGAACTAGCGGTCAGCTGCTGGTTCCGCTTGTCATGGGCCAATGCCGGTTAGCCGGCTCGAAGAAGATCTGAAGCAAGCGCCCTGATATCGCCGCGGCGGCGGTCGAGCATCGCGGTAATCTCGGTGCGTTCGGCAGCGAGCATGTTCACGCCTTCGATGATGATGTTGAAGAACAGATCCTTGCCGGATTTGTCGAAGACATGCCAATCGACCTGGAACGGCGCTTGCCCGCGCAAATGCGCGACCGAGCGCACTTCGAAGAAACTCTTGAGTGGGCGGGCATCCCTGACCTCAATGCTGCCGCCGATGAATTCACGGAAACGGCGACCATACTTGCGGGCGATGTAGGTTTGGAATGCCTTTACATAGGCATTCATCTCGGCGCGGGCGGCCGAGCGCCCCGCAGGGCCAAGCGCGCTTTGCGCGATATAGCGCACGTCCGCGTAGCGCGCGAATATCCGCTCGAAGTCCTTGAACATCGCGCTTTCCGACTTCCCGGAATTGATAACCGTGTTCACTTCGTTGACGAGCCGGTCGATCAGCGCGCGCGCCTCGCCCACGGTGAGGGCCGCCGCGGCACTTGGCAGGACCATGGCGGCAGCGCCGGCCGAAGACGTGGCGATGAAGCGCCGGCGGGTCAGGTTATTGTCCATAAGGATCCTCGTACGGGTCAAACACATCGGCTTCAATGCCAAGCTCGAAATTGCGGTTCTGAAGGTAGATCAACCGCATCTGCGCATAGCTGTCGGCGCTTTCGTACAGGATCGAATCCACCGTATCGCCAAAGCGCTGCCGATCCGCGATCTTGCCGCCAAGCTTTGCCGCCGCGATATAGTAGGTCTCCGGCTCTCCGACAACCGCGCCCACCGGATCGAGGAAAGCATCAACGATCTTCCCGGCAAGGTCGCGCTCGGTTGTAGGGCCAGCCAAAGGAAGGACGAGGTAAGCGCCCTCGGACGCGCCCCAGACGTGAAGTGTCTCGCCGAAATCGGTGTCTTCCGCATCAATGCCCATCGCCGTCGCGGGATCAAAGATGCCAGCCAGCCCGACGGTCGAGTTGATGACGAAGCGGAACGTATTGCGGAAAGCGGGCTCTGGCCGGCCCTGTAGAACCGAATTGACCACGGCCCCGGGCATCGACAGGTTATCGGCCACATTGCCCAGCCCTTCGGCCACAGGCTGGGGCAAGATCGGCTTCTTGTCGGGTTTTCCACCACCGAAGAATGTGCGGTCGATCGCCACGTTCTCTGCATGAACCGCGCGGTTCTGCTCTTCGAATGGGTCGTTGAATTCAGCGCCGGGCTCGGGAGCCGTGCAGGCTGTAATCGCGAAAAGTAGCGCCGGGACAGAGGCGGTCCGCAGCCTGATCGGGAAATGCACCAATGGATTTCTCAACATTTTGTTTCTATCTTTCCGCGAAGATCGCGAATGTGATGTGCTGCGGAACGCGACCGCCGCGCCTGAAAGGCCTCCAAGGCTTAAAAGCCATGGCCGCCGGGCGCAAGTCGTGAGAGGGAAAGCACCGGGCAGTAGCGCGGCATCGGCGGATATACGTCCGGGGGCAGGAGCGAGCGGATGGAACAGACACAGATTCGCAAGGGGCGGGAGGAACTGACGGCCGCGCGCGGTGCGAACCGCCGCTTGTTCTGGTCGGTCGCACTGTTTTCGGCGTTCGTGAACCTTCTGATGCTGACCGGACCGATCTTCATGCTGCAGGTCTATGACCGCGTGCTTGGCAGCCGGTCGGAAGAGACGCTGCTGGCGTTGTTCGTTCTCGTGGCCTTCCTGTTCCTGATGATGGGACTTCTGGACCTGGCGCGTGGGCGCGTGATGACTCGCCTCGCGGCGCGGTTCGCCTCCGCACTTGAGGCGCGCGTTTTCTCGGCATCGCTCACGCGGAGCGCCCTTCGGCCGGACGATTCACTCGCCGCGGTCGGCCTCAGGGATCTTGAGGCGATCCGTCAGTTCCTCGCCGCACCGGTCTTCCTGTCCCTGTTCGATATGCCGTGGGCACCGATTTTCCTTGCGGCGGTCTTCATCTTTCACCCCTGGCTCGGTTTTCTCGCGCTTGCGGGAGGAGCGGTCCTCGTCGTGGTCACCGCACTCAACCAGCAATCCACACGGCGGGCCGTGCTCGGCGCACAACAGGCAGGGCAGCGCGCTGAGCGCATGGCCGACCAGCTTCGCGATGAAGCCGACCTCGTGCAAAGCCTCGGCATGCGGGGCGCGAGCTTCACACGCTGGGCCAAGTCGCGCAGTCAGGCGGTCGCCGAAGCGTTGATCGCCACCGACAGTTCCGGCATCTACTCGGTATTCTCCAAAACATTCCGATTGTTCCTGCAATCCGCGATGCTTGCGCTCGGCGCCTTCCTCGTGCTTCGCGGAGAGCTGACGCCCGGAGCAATGATCGCCGCGTCGATCTTGATGGGGCGTGCTCTTGCCCCGGTCGAGCAGGCGATCGGGGGATGGGCTCTTGTTCAGCGCGCGCAGGAGGGTTGGCACAGGCTTGCCGCACTTCTTGGAACCGTGCCCGCCCCATCCGCACGCACCGCCCTGCCCCGGCCGCGCGCTGTGCTCGAAGCAAATCAGGTGACAGTGGTGCCGCCCGGCCAGTCCCAAGCGGCGCTGCGGATGGTCTCGTTCCGTCTGGAGCCGGGGCAAGCGGTTGGCATCATTGGACCTTCAGGTGCCGGCAAATCGACGCTGGCGCGGGCGATTACAGGGCTCTGGCGGCCTGCGGGAGGGTGGATCAGACTCGATGGGGCGACGCTCGATCAGTACGACCCGGACATGCTTGGCCAATATATCGGTTACCTGCCGCAGCGCGTAACGCTGTTTGACGGCACCATTGCAGAAAACATCGCACGCCTCGCCCCGGAACCCGACGATGCACTCGTGATCTCTGCCGCGCAAAAGGCGGCCGCGCACCAGATGATCCTCGATCTGCCCGATGGATACGATACGCGGGTCAGCCAGGCCGGCGGGCGACTGTCGGGTGGGCAGATCCAGCGGATCGGCCTGGCACGTGCGCTATACGGCAACCCCGTGCTCCTCGTTCTGGACGAGCCGAACTCGAACCTCGACAATGACGGTTCCATGGCCCTGAATTCCGCGATCCGCGAGGTGAAGTCGGCAGGGGGCGCGGTGCTGATCATGGCGCACCGTCCCGCGGCGATTCAAGAATGCGACCTTCTGATGATGCTTGACGGCGGCGTCCGCCGCGCCTTCGGACCGCGCGACGAAGTCTTGAAATCCATGGTCAGGAACGCCGAGCAGATCGCGCGGGCGCCCGGTCCGGGAGGTGTGACATGAGCCGCCACATCAAGCGCGACGCCAAGCCTTCAGTGCGCGGACCGCTTCTGCTCGGCGCGGTCGCACTGGCACTTCTCGTCGGCGGCTTCGGACTTTGGTCCGTCACGACCGAGATCGCGGGCGCCGTCGTGTCACCCGGCCAGGTCGAGGTCGAGCAGAACCGCCAGGTTGTGCAACACCCGGACGGCGGGGTCGTGGCAGAGATTCTTGTGAAAGATGGTGATCTTGCTGCTGCGGGCGACCCGCTCATCCGGCTCGATGGAACTCTTCTTCGCTCGGAACTTACCATCGTCGAGGGCCAGTTCTTCGAGATACTCGCCAGGCGCGGGCGCTTGGAAGCGGAACGCGACGATGCCGATACGATTGCATTCCCTGAGGAACTGATCGCGCAGGCGACCGAGCGGCCCGAAATTGCTGCCCTTATGGCCGGACAGGAAAAGCTGTTTCGCGCGCGCGCCGAAACGGAAGCCAACGAAATCGAACAGCTCAAACGCCGAGGCAGTCAGATCGCCAGCCAAATCGATGGCATCGTCGCCCAGCGCGAGGCCTCCGACAGCCAGATCGCGTTGATCGAAAGAGAGCTCGTCGACCTTCAAAGCCTTTTGGACCGGGGGCTGACCCAAGCCGGCCGCGTTCTTGCGCTCGAACGGGAACGGGCGCGACTAGCGGGGGCTGCGGGGGAACTGGACGCGGCCCGCGCAGAAGCAGAAGGGCGTGTGACCGAGATCGAGATCGAAGTCCTGAAACGCGGCAGCACCCGGCGTGAGGACGCGAACTCGCAGCTTCGGGACCTCGGCTACCGCGAACTTGAACTGGCCGAGCGCCGCCGCGCGCTGATCGAACAGATTGAGCGGCTGGAAATCCGCGCACCTGTCGAGGGCGTCGTCCATGCGCTGCAGGTCACCACTCCGCGTTCGGTGATCCGGGCGGCCGATCCAGTGCTCTTCCTCGTGCCGCA
>CBDUOT010000102.1:0-12851 GCA_965368915.1 uncultured Rhodobacterales bacterium
ACTGTAACTCCGCCGGGGAGACCCATGCCTGGTTCGATTCCAGGGTCGCCCACCACTCTCCCCATTCAGAACTGTGGTTGCGAGAAAAGCGGGCGGTTTCGCGCGCTTTGGAAGCGGTCGAGGCATGCGAGCGCATGCCGGGACCATGTGCGGCTGAAAGGCAAGTTGCGCCAGACCCGAGGCTGGCGCCGATATCGCGGTGAGGTGATCAGAAACCCTTGTACCATCCTGCGAAGAGCATGGGGCCCGTGTCCAGCGTGTTCGCCTGCCAGCGGTAGTCGGCCTCGAACTTGATGCCAGCGAACAGCTCTCCCTTTTCGAGCGGATAACGAACCTTTGCACCAACCGCCGGGATCAGCTTGTTGTTGTAGTTATTACCATCCGCATCCCAGGCGAAATGGGTGTCGACGAACGGCACGAACACCAGCTTGCTGTCATTCATGGTGTATTCGGCGGAATACTCGGCCCCGAGCGTCAGTACGATGTTGTTGTCACCCTTGATCAGCGATCCGGGGGATTCCAGCGTGCCATAGCTTTTGAAGACGTTGGCCGTCTTGTCCATGCCCCACAGCGCGTCCGGGATACGGTCTTCCTTGTACTTGTAGTAGTAGTAATCGATCGCATAGCGCATCCCTTGGCGGCGGGTGTCGGTGTCGAGTTCACCGAACCAATCGTGGCGCGCCGAAAAGATAAGCTCAAGGTGATCGCCGATGCGCGTGGAAAGGCTAAGGCCGACGCCTGCCTTCCTGGTGTTGTTGTAAGCATAGGGTTCGGTGTCGCGAACATAGTTGGCCAGCACATAGGCCTTCAACTTGGTGTCGCCTTGGCTCCACAGCTCCACATCGGCCTTCAACCAGGCTTCGGCGAAGGCATTTCCGTCATCGACGTCTTGATTGGTGTTGGGAAAACGGAAGATGCCGCCCGTCGCACCGCCGAACTTCAGGTCGGGAAGCGAAAAAGCCGACTCGCCGAAGGCCGGGGTAGCGGAGATCGACACGAACCCTGCGACGGTTAGGCTAGCCGCCAGCGCTGCCCAGGATTGGAGACCGCTAAGCGCAGCCGTGATCTTCTTGAAAAACATTGTACTCGTCCTTTCTGCACCCTTGCCGTTCGCCTTTGGGAACGGAACGTCCGGGCAACCATTTACACATTCTGGCGCGGGCATGAACTTGCCGAAAATGCCGTGCTTCTTAGCCGTCGACCCGATGCTCGCGGAGCAGGTCGTTTATCATTTCCACCTTGGCTCTCACAAGGCTCTGCGAGCCGCGGGCCTCCACGTTGAGCCGCAGAAGCGGTTCGGTGCTGGACCCTCTGAGATTGAAGCGCCAGTCTGGGAACGACACGCTGAGACCGTCCGTCCAGTCGACCTCAACCGCGCTCTCCGCGACGTGTTGGAAGATGTGCGCCAAAGCTTCGGCGACATCCCACACGCGGAAATTCACTTCGCCCGAAGATGGAAAGTCGGTGCGCATCTGGCGCACCAACTCTGACAGTCCCTTGCCCTGATCGGAGATCAGCGCCGCCACCTTCAACCACGGGATCATGCCGCTGTCGCAGAACATGAAATCGCGGAAGTAGTGGTGGGCCGACATCTCGCCGCCATAGACCGCCTGGCTTTCGCGCATCTTCTGCTTGACGAAGGCATGGCCTGTCCGCGACTGCACCGCCTGCCCGCCCGCACGCGCGATCGTTTCGTGGGTGTTCCAGACGACACGGGGATCGTGCACGATACGGGCACCCGGCTCGTCTGAAAGGCAGGCAGCCGCCAGAAGCGCCACGACGTATTCACCGTCGATGAACGAGCCGTTTTCGTCGAAGAAGAAGCAGCGGTCGAAATCGCCGTCCCAGGCGATGCCGAAATCGGCCCAGTTCTCGATGACCGGCAGCGCCGTCTTACTGCGGTTTTCCGGCAGAAGCGGGTTGGGGATGCCGTTCGGGAAGGATCCGTCGGGCGCATGGTCGATGCAGACGAACTCCAATGGGGCGCCCTGCCGGGCAAGTTCCGCCGCAATCGCGTCGAAGGCCGCGCCCGCGACGCCGTTCCCGGCATTCGTCAGGATCTTCATGGGGCGAAGCCGGGACACATCGATCATCGACACAACGTGACGTGCATAGGCTTCGCGCGCCGAGTCTTCGCGAAGGAAACCCCTGACCGCCGCATCGGTTGCCTCGACCATGGCGGCCCGGTGTACGGCGTCGAACTCTTCTTCGCTAAGCGGGCGGCTGTCGGGGCCGACCATCTTCATACCGTTGTAGTCGATCGGGTTGTGCGACGCCGTGACCTCAATCCCGCCGCCAGCGCCGAAATGGGCTGTGGCGAAATAGACTTCTTCGGTTCCCGCAAGGCCAATGTCGATGACGTTTACGCCGGCCGAACGGAGGCCGTTGATGACGGCAGTCTGAAGGTTAGCGCTGCTTTCACGACAATCGCGGCCGACGACCACGGTGTCGGGCGACATGACGCGCCCGAAGGCGTGCCCGATCCTGCGGGCGATGGCGCTGTCCAGATCGGTGCCGATGCGGCCCCGGACATCATAGCTTTTAAAGCACGGCAGCGCCGCACGGGTGACGGGGCGGCCCGAGGCCGCGATCGGCTCAAGCACGCTCATAGATGTCCTCGTAACGAATGATGTCGTCTTCACCCAGATAAGCGCCGGTTTGCACTTCGATCAGTCGAAGTTCGACCTTGCCCGGATTCGCGAGGCGATGGACTTCGCCGAGCGGGATGTAAACCGACTGGTTTTCGCCAACGAGCTTCTGGGTTTCGCCGATCGTGACCGTCGCCGTGCCCTCGACCACAACCCAGTGTTCGGCGCGGTGGACATGGCTTTGCAGCGACAGCTGGCCACCCGGCTTCACGACGATCGACTTCACTTGGAAACGCGGGCCCAGCGCCAGCGTTTCGTAGTGGCCCCAAGGCCGTGAATGGCGGGGGAATTCCTCTGCCTGGCGAATGCCAACAAGAGCCATCTTGGTCACCGCGTCCGAAACGTCCTGCGTCGCGTCGAGGTCGGCAACAAGTACGCCGTCCCGCGTCGCGATAGCGGCGATGTTCTTCAGCCCGATTCCGACAACCTGAACGTCCGGGTCGTTGGATCGCAGCAGCGAATTTTCGCAGGCGATTTCCATCGCGGCGCCATCGACCGCTACGCCCTTCTCGTTCCGCTTCGATTCCTGCCAAACGCTGCGCCAGCTACCCATGTCGTTCCAGGCGGCAGCGACCGGCACAACGGAACCGCTCTCGCGTTCCATGATCGCGTAGTCGATCGAGATTTCGGGGGCATCGGAGAAGGCTTCGCCAAGGCGGAAGAAGTCGAGATCGCGGCGGCCCGTCTCAATCGCGGCGCGAACCGCTTTCAGGATCTCCGGTGCGTGGCGTTCAAAGGCGGCCAGGATCGTTCTGGCGGAGAACAGGAAGATGCCCGCATTCCAGACGAAACCACCGGCGGCAAGCATGGCCTCTGCCGCGCTCTGGTCCGGCTTTTCCACGAACCGAACGAACGGTTGGGCGACGCCGTCCTGACCCGCGGGGTCGGCCAGTTCGATGTAGCCATAGCCCGTTTCGGCGCGGTCCGGGCGGATGCCAAAGGTGACAATCTCGCCCGCGCGGGCGCGGTCGGCAGCGGCAGCGACCGCCTTCGAGAACGCGATGACGTCGCCGATTTGATGGTCGGAAGGTGCAACGAGAAGCAAGGCTTCGGGATCATCCTCGAACGCAATCTCGGCCGCCGCGCAGATTGCGGGCGCAGTGTTGCGCGACACAGGCTCGATCACGATGCTCGCGCCTTTCACCCCGATTTCGGCTATCTGCTCTCCGACGGTGAACCGATAGTCGTCCGCTGTCATGAGGATCGGCGCGCCGCATCCCATGTCTTCAAGTCGGCGAACCGTCGCCTGAAGCATGCTGACATCGCCCGTCAGGCGGACGAACTGCTTGGGTTGGCTTTTTCGGGAAACCGGCCAGAGGCGTTTGCCACTGCCGCCGCAAAGGATGAGCGGTCGGATGATGGATTGTGTCATAGGGGGCTACTCCTGGTGATCGTTAAATGCCGGAGGGGACCGGCTGGTAAGATGTCCGGCGCAACATGCGCCAGACGGTGAAGCCTGCAAGAACGGCAGCCAGGCCGAGCTGACAGGCGAGCTTTGCGCCGAGCATCTGTTCAGGACCGAACGTCCCGGCGTTGTAGAGATGAAAGGTGGCGACAATCTGAACGGGTGCGGCCGCCGCGAAGATCCATATCCCCGAGCGATCGCCCAGCCCCGCGAGGAACGTCGCCAGCAGGTAGCTGAGCGTACAGGCGACGGCGGCGATGCCTGCCATCCAGAGATAGGGCGCGGCTGCTGCGAAGGCCCCGCCCACCATCGCGGTGATGAGAAGCTCGGGCATCAGTATGACGCCAGCGACAAACGGCGCTGCAATAGCCGCGAAGATGAACAGAACGGGCGCTGCGCTGCGCAGGACAGAGTCCCCAGACACAACCGCGGAAGCGACCGAAGGCAGCAGGACGGCGGCCAAACCGAAGCAGGCGAAGAACTGGATGCGCTGGAAAAGGACGAGAGCGGCGACGTACCCCGCCTCGGTGTCGCTGAGAAGCAACTTTGCGGTAACGACATCGCCGTCCAACATCAGAACCTGTGCGGCCTGAAGAACAGCGAAGGGCAAAGCGGCGACGAAAATCGCGCGACTGAAGGAAATGTTCCCCTTTAATGCAGTCTTCGGCGCGGGCAGCGTGTCGCGGATGATGAACCAACCTGCGACGATGGAAAGTGCGATCGCGGCGACCACGCCTTCCACACCCAATCCCGCCTGCCAGGCAAGCATGCCGCCGACGAGACGCACGGCCATTTCGATGTTGGCGGAAAGAACGATGCCTTTGACATCGACACGGCCCAGCACAACCCCGCGCAGGATCGACAGCGGCGCGGTGAAAGGCAGCGAGCCAAGAACGATGAACAACATCCAAGGGGAGGACAAACCGAGCCGCGCATCAACCGAACCCGCCCAAGTGGCGACGCCCGTGAGTGGTAGCGCAATCCAAAGCGCCACGAAGCAGATCCGATTGATGCGCGACAGGGCCTGCTCGGCAGCGGTCCCCTCAGCCCCCTGAAGCCCGGCGACCCTTTGGCTTACAGCCATCTGGATCGCGCCGAGCACGCCGAGCAATGCGAGTTTGATGGTCAGAACCGTCGCCAGGTCGCCGAACAGTTCGGGGCCCAAGAGGCGGCTGAAGACAATGTTGTAGGCAAGATTGCCCGCATTCACGAAATTCGAAGAGAGAAAGATGATTACAACCGGGCTCGCAAGCATCGCTGCGAGCGATGCAAGAAGCCGCGGGCGCTCATCCATGAATGCAGGCGCGAACATCCTAAGCCGCCCGGTGCATGGTGTGGGCAGGATTGATGAGGATGGCGTCCGCGCCGACGGCCTTGCCTTCAGCGGCAATATCGCGAACGTAGCTTTGCGCGATCAGACGCAGCATCTGGAAGCCGCTCTTCACGATCGCCTTGCCCGACACCTTGGAGCCAGCGACTTCGGTCCATTCCGACAGCGGCATTTCATAGAAGGCACGGCGGCGATCCTGTGTGCGGGCGGAGATGCGGCTGAAGAGCTCCACATCGAAGAGCCAGCCAGCGGTGAAGCGCGAAGAGAGTGCATTTTTCAGACCGGCGGTGTTGCGCATCAGCTTGGCGCCGCACTGCGTGTCGGCAACGGGAAGCCGCACGGCGAGACGCGCCAGAGCCGAACATGCGCGCGAAACGCAGCGGCGGAAGAAGGTGCGGTTGATGCGATGACCAAGAAGGCAGCGGCGCGATCCGAAGACAACCTCGACCTCGTCGAAGCGGCTCAGGACCTTGGTAAAGTCAGGGATCGCCTCAAGCGGCGTGGCGAGGTCGGCGTCCCAGTAGCCGATGAACTCGGCGCCATTATGGGCGGCGTGGAGCATTCCCGTGCGAACCGCCTCGGCCTTGCCGGAGTTCTGGAGAAGGCTCAGCACTTCGACCTGCTCCGGACGCGCGGCTTGAACGACAGCCAGAACGTCCAGCGTCGCGTCGGCGCTACCATCGTTGACGAAGACCAAGGAGACGCTTTCGTGTTCAGCAAGGAAGCTGATGAACGAACCGCAGTCGAGACGCTTCGCTTCGTTGTAGCAGGGCACCACGATGGCCACGCGTGCCGGCTTCTTCGATTCCCCAAACGAGATGGAGCGAACGAACTGGCTGCCTTCGAGGGCTGGGGTGAAATCGGTAGTATGAAGCATGGCGGAACCTCTGACTGAACTGAAACTCTTATGGCGTATGGCGGGGCTCGCGTCGCGGCAGCGGAAGACTACTTGGGGGCTTCAGAAGGCTACGACGCGGTTCCTTCCGGTAGTGCCCATCCGCGATGGAGTAGCGGCACTACCCGATCGGATAGTCCCCGCTCAGACCGCAGGCTTTATGATTGCGGCGCCAACGGATCTCGGCTTGGTGGCGCGGATCGCTGACAGGCGGCTCACGTGGTAGTCGACGACGTGAGAGAAAGGCATGCCCAGGGCGGCGTCCCGATTCGACTTAGCGACCTCGCTCGCGTGGGCAGGTTCGGACAGAACGGCTGCCATCGCAGTCGCCATGCTTTCGGCATCGCGCGCTTTGTAGTGCGCGCCCTGCAACCCCTCATCCTCGCACACATCGACAAAATCGCCGATCCGCGGAAAGACGGGAACCGCACCGTAGGAGGCGGTCTGGTGAAGGACGCCGGAGCTGCCGGTCGTCGACTCGTAATCGAAAACGCTCAACCGCGAATTACCGAAGAATTCCGGGACGTCTTCTTCCGCGACATAGCCGTGGAATATGACACCGCTGTCGTTCTTTCGGCTTTCGGCGACGCTGGCCATATATCCAGGAGTGTTTGGGTGATCGGACCCGCCGATGACGAGTTGCATGTCGGCGAAGCGGGCGTCCTGGCGCACCATATCGAACGCAGCCAAGAGGGTTTCGAGCCGCTTGTAGGTACCGAACTTGCCCATCGTGACAATCCGTGAGGGGCGGTCTTCGAAGGGGATCATGTCGCGCTGCTGGGTGTCGAACGTTCCGTGGGGGACGAGGCTGACATCGGCAGCCGGGCAGCGATCCTTCATGATCTCTACATAGCTTTTCAGCGTCACGGTGGTGTAGTTGGCCGACGCCATGGCACGGGTGACGATCGCGCCCCCAGCCCTGACGAGCGCCTGCCGGATCCGCTGCCCCTTGAGCACCGTGTTTTCGAGGTCGATCCCGGCAATGATGTTGTGTGCGATTACGCCGCTCGGGACGCCCGCGAGGCGCGAGAGCATAGGCGTCATCAGGCCGAGCGCGGCAGGGGCTTCCTTGTCCCCGAAGCTGGCGGTCTGCACGTTGTAGATAGCGCCATCCACCTTTTCCCGGCGAAGGGCGGCCACGATCTTTGCAGGCGAGGCGATGCTGTTGAAATCCCAGACACGGCACACGCGAACCTTCGGCCCAAGGTCGAGTTCCTGCTGGCCATCCTCCAGACGGTCGGCAATCACGATGACCTCGGAGACAGACGCGGACTCCGCCAGCCCGCGGGCGAGGTGAAGTCCGTACTCGTTAAGGCTTTGCCGACCCGGCGGGAAGGCGCTGACTAGGGCGATGCGGAGGGGGTTTTGCATCGGTATCTCCTGAACATTTGTTACTCGCAACCACCGCCCGGTCTGGACGGCGAACTCACTTCGTGCAGGCCGCCGGTTGCCTGGAAAACCCAAGGGACAACGTTATGGGCAAGCAATCGGCGACCTGCCGCCTGCTTATGCAAGGCGGACCTGCCGCTCGTCCAAGCTGCGGAAGAATGGTTTTGATTTCAGAAGATTAGAGTTCAAAGAATTTGGTCAGCGGACCTATCCGACCGCCACCAACGACTCTACTTTTGGATAGACGCTTGATCTCCGTTCGCGCTCAGGCGCAACGGCAGTTCAGTTGAAATTGTCAAACGCCTTCCGCACGACATCAACCGATGCCCGTGGGTCCCCGTTCATGTCAAAGAGACCAAACGCCGATTGCAGACCCCTGACCCAAGGCGAATGGCCGATCACTCTGACATCCGGTTCGGGGAAATCATGTAGCGTCCAGACGAATACACCGTCCGCATCGCGCAGAGCGTTGAAGCGGGACGCAAGGTCAGCTGCCTGAGCCTTTTCAGATCCCGGATATCCGGCCGCGACGGACCACGCGCTCGAGCCGATCTCTGTCACCATTACCGGCTTTGAGCCGGCCGCTACGCGAAGGTCCGCGAGGCGGTCGGCAGCCCCCTCGATGGGCGCGTAGTCGTGGTAAGTCACGACATCCAGAACGTCGATCAGTTGAGTGGCTGCTTCGGCGCTCGACCAGCCGACGGTAAGTGGATGCTGGGGCGAGTTCTGGCGCACATATGCCGCCATCGAGCGCAGCCAAGCCTCCACCAGCCCCTCGCCGTGATGTGGCCCATCGAGGTCGGGCTCGTTTTTGAGATCGATGAAAGCGATGTTGCTCGCTTCGTTGAGAACCGGAAGCACGCGTTTCAGATATCGCACGTCATCCGGCCACGAGCCAGTCTCGTATTCCGGCTTCAGATCGAAGAGAGTCGGGACGACCAGCAGCCCCGCGCGATCAGTCAACTGCAGGAACATCCTCAGCGACTCGATATGCGCGTCGGCGACGGTCGGGTCGAGGAAATCGCGGCGCGCCAGAAACATGCGGACCGAGTTCGCCCCAAGGTTCTTGATAAGCACGAGATCGCGGGCAACGAGATCGGGATCGAAGTTGGGCCAGAACTCGAACCATGGGGTTTCGGCGGGGTAATAGTTGATCCCCGCCAGCGCTCCGCCCTCGTAGGTGGCACTGCCCCTTTCGGGGTCCTCTGCCGAGTTCCGCTCATGGCTGAACACGCGCCATCCGCTTGTTTCGTTCATGAAGGTGGTCACGTTGCCGTCAAGCGTGATGTCGAATGCAGAGAGCTGATTGGCGTCCAGCGCGAAGCGGACGGCGAAGGATTTGGCCTCCGCCTGGAGGACCGACCCGTCCAGATGGTACACGCTCGGTTTTGCGACGTGGTCAAGAATGACCATCCGCGTGTCATTGTCGAAACCCGAAAGCGCGGAGATTTCGGCCCGGTCCAAGGCAACGCCGGAAAAGTAGTCCGGCAGGAACCCTATCTGACCCGTTGCCATCGCCGCCGCATGCGCTTGCCACGCGTCGTCAATGGCTTTGCCGATCTTCGCCTCGTCAGTTTGGGTGAAGTCGCGCACGAGCGGCCAGTTACCCTGTACCCACTCGACATTCGGCGCGGGTTCGACGCGCTGAACGAGCGCATCGCTCAAGTAGCGGTGCATGACCTCGCGTTTCGTAGCCGTACCATACGCTTTGGCCGCGAGCATGAGAAATACTGAGACAGCCAAGAGCGCGGCGGCGGCCGCCAATATGCTGGTGCGAAGCCGTGTCATTCTGCGATCTCCAGCCATAACTCAGGGTCCTCGGAAAATGTGTCGATCTCGATCCTCTGAGTGCCCAGAGGGGTCGTGACGCGAAGCGAAAGCGGGATATGCAAAGGATCGAGCGGCAGGATCGCATCGAAATATCCATCTCGAATCCAGCCCGAGACGTCAGCCTCATCACCGGTCTTACCGGTCGCCTGCACACGGACACCGGCGCCGTCGTTCAGCATGTGTCCGGCGTCGGTGCGAAAGGGTCCAACCCGAAGACCTATTGCGCCAATATCCTCCAGCGGCGCGGCCAGTGCGGGGAGCGCTCCGACCGCCGCGAAGCGTTCAACCTCAAGATCGATCGATCGACTTCCCTGCGAAGCGAAGTGGGCAGAGAGACTTCCCTGCCCGGCTATATCGCGCGTCAACAGCCGCGCCGTTGCCCTGCCGTCGATTGTCACCCCATCGAGCCGGGTCGTTGTTCCATCGTCGAGGACAATCTGGAAGCCGACCGCGACTCCGTCCTCGACCCTGTTGTCGTAGCGGTCACGAAGCTCTTCAGTTGCCACTTCATGCAACGCTTCGGGATCCAGCGGACCCTCCAGGGACGGAAGGAGCGTTGGCTCAACAGAGCCGATGTCAGAAATCACGCGGTACTCTGCCCGGCTGCTTTGACGCGTCGCGGTCGCGGCGCCTGACTGATGGATGCCGGCCTCGGTCGGCGGTAGGAAAAGCGCGTCCGCGATGCCGGAGCGCAGCGTTCCGCTCCGGGCCAACGGCCCCAGTACGAAGTCCATAGCCTGTCCGTCCTTGGCAAGATTGCCTCGTTCGTCCAGCGCGACGCCCAGGGCGTGCCCTTCGTCCTTTCCAGCAACAAGGCTCTTTGGACCGAGGAAATAGAGCAGAGTATCGACTTCCCCTGGCGCAACCACTTCGGATTGCTTGGTCCCGTCGCCTATGCGCTGCCGAAGCCCCGACCATTCGGCGCGGCCTTCATCCGAAGTCGCTTCAGTGAACAGCCCGAAGGCGTCCGCGACAAATTCCTGCGTGTGCGCCGCGAAGGGCGCCAGAGACAAGGTCGCCGCCAGCGAAACGGTCGTCAGTACTTTTCTTTCAGAACAACGCATCATGCACCATCGTCGAAACCTGCAGACGCAGAGCCACGTATCCAGTCGAGGGATTCAGCGGGATCGTTCCATCCTGTGCGCCAGGCAACTCCTGATCGCGCTGCATCGAGCTCCCATTCGTGCTGATCCTTTCGGGTTCGATTTCGGCGACAACCTCGATTTCTGAGCGGTTCGGCAGCAATAGTTCGAATGGTGCGCTCTGGCCCGGATAGATGTTCGTGTCCACGAAACCCGCCTCTGCCCAGATGACCTTCCCATCGGCGCCGTAAAGCAGCGCATTGATACGGCTGAGGGTCGCGACCTCGGTTCCCGTGTTGACTGCGATGCCAGTGACCGAAATCCCGGAATCGCTGTCTTCGATCCGCAAAGCATTCAGCGCCACGTCGCGATAAAGACCGTGCGAGGTCACGAGAGCGCGCGCTTCAACCGCCGCTGCATCCGGCAATCCGTCGATCTCTGGCGGGATGAACAGCGTCGGGTCGAAGCCGCCCTTCGCCGTGGCATCGGCCAGCGACAGCACACCCTCGAAATCAACGCGGAACCCGGCGCTTTCAGAGGGAAGAAGCCGATCACCCCCTACCCGGCCCATCGCCTGCCATGCGAGCGGGCGATCATTGCCGTACATCTGCGCGAAAAGGCTTACCGCCGCGGGGTCGGAATCCGCATTCGTCAGCTGACCGACGACGGCATATCTGCCGTTTCTTCGCACCAGCCGCGCGTCGTCCACCCAGAATCTCGGCCGGTCCAGCCGGTCGCGGTGCAGGTCCGTTTCGGCGCGCGGTTGGCGGCGGCCGACCACGTTCCAAGCAACGGTGCCTTCGCGCTGAAGACGCACCGGCGTCTGGACCGGACGGATATCGAGCGGAACGACAAACCAGCGTCCGTCCCTGCGCACGGTCCGGATCTTCAGCCTCTCTTCTCGCATGTCGAGCGATGTCAGCCAGTCCAGCCTGACCTCCCAGTCGGCAATGTCCTGCGCCGCCGACGTGTTCTCGACCTCTATGCCCGCCAGCTTTCCGAAAGAGGCGATGAGCCCGCCGCGCCAGCGCCAGTTGAACAAGGTATCTTCGTACGTCGCACGCGTTCCCGGATCGAGAAGATCGTAGGCATCCTCGAAGCGGCGGAAGTCGAGCGCATCGAAATACGCCTCGATGACCGCTTGGGGCGCGGGGCTATGCTTCGTCTGCTTGACCGCCCATGCCGCAATCGCGGTGCCGAGAACGAGGCAGAGCGCTGCGAGCGATAGAACCCAGCGCCGCACGCGTGCAGGATCCGCATAGGCACCGCGACTTTCCGTGACGGGACGAACCTCATGGTGTTTCGCACCGAAGTTCCTTTGAAGCGCGCTCGTGAAGAAAATGAACCCGGCCAGCAACAGCGCAACCGGTGGAAGGGTGCCCCACATCAAGACATGCAGGCGCGGTGTTTCCTTCTTCGGCAGGAAGAGCGGAAGCGGCGAGACATCCGGCTTTTCCCAAACGACGATGCCGTTATCCAGCCGGTTCAGGCGCGTCCAGCCGCTGAAATACAGCAGCGGGTCGTAGAAGGCGTCGTTTGAGAAAACGTACTTGAGATTATAGCGCTCGGCATTTTCCACGAACTGCCGCAAGGAGCCCAACCCCGGAACGCCGAGGTATTTCGCGTTCTCCAGACGCTCGACCGAATAGCGTGTGAGATCAGGCAACCGGCGCGCGGAGTGATAGTTGCCATCCACGGAGTGGGCGGATGTAAGTGCTGAGAGATATGCGAACTGATCGCCGAACCCGAGCGTCAGGTAGCGCCACCGATCGTGCTCATCAGTTCCAAGGAACTGTACGATCGGATCGGGATCGATGAAGTCGGGCTGAGTGGGTTTGATCGTCGGCAGGACAGCTATAAGCACCGCAAGCGCCGCCATGGAGCCGAATATTCCCCCGACGATGGCGCGATGCACCCCCCGGCCCAGCGCTTCGTGAATGATCTTGCGCGAACGGCCGACCGTGAGGCTTTCGAACATCAAGCCAATGAAAGGCAGAATCAGGATCGACGCCCAGAACGTGAAGCGGTCGAGCGTCAGGATGTCGAAGGCGCCCCGCAGCAGCATACGTGGGATCGGTGTCGTGCCACCGGTTCCCAGGACGAAACACAGCAGGACTGAGAGCCCAAGGGGCCAGAGCCTGGTCGTCGCGGTTTTGTATACGCAGTAAGGAAGGAACAGAAGCGCCACGCCCCATGGGATAAGGAAGAAGACCATCCCCATATCCGTGCGTTCGATGAAGCTTTCGCGGCTTCCATGCGGGATCGGCACCTG
>CBDUOT010000103.1:0-12723 GCA_965368915.1 uncultured Rhodobacterales bacterium
GCGACCGCGTCGCCGTCTTCCGCCGCAGCGAGAACCCGCGGAGCAAGCGCTGCGAAATCCACGGGAGCTGAGGACAGCGCAAACGCGACAATCCCAGCGCCCTGCCCCATTTCCCTCAGGATCTCTTCGGTCAAGGCGCTCGGTTCTGCGATTCCGTCCTCTGCAAGAAGCGTTTCGCTCAGAAGCCTCCGGCCGAGCCATGCGCCCGACGCCTCATCTCCGAGAAGAAAGCCCCGGCCCCCGACCGTGCGGATGAAACCGCCGGATTGTCTTCCGACAAACGACCCTGTACCGATCGCGGCCACTGCGCCGTCATCAGGACCGAGCGCGCCGGCGATGGTCGTCATCTGGTCCCCGGTGACGCTGATATCGGTGAAGGGCAAGGCGGCCGCGACACGAGAGGCGATCCGGTCATCCACAACACCGGCAAGGCCCAGGTG
This sequence comes from uncultured Rhodobacterales bacterium, assembly GCA_965368915.1. Classification (GTDB taxonomy): domain Bacteria; phylum Pseudomonadota; class Alphaproteobacteria; order Rhodobacterales; family Rhodobacteraceae; genus Albidovulum. Next base: position 441 of record CBDUOT010000103.1, read on the forward strand.
GATCCGGATCGCGCGGTGATCGGCTTCGGCGAGTTCCGCCATGCCGATCAGGCGATCCAGAAGCGTGCGGAGGTTCTGCAACGCACTGTCGAACGCCGAAACATTCGCGGGACCGCCAATAAGATCGAAGCGCCGCCCGTCCATAACGAGCGCCGCACGGCTGGTCGTGCCGCCGCCGTCGACACCGATGAGGATTGGCTCTGTGCGGCTCATTGAATGCCTATAGGACAGCTGATCGACGAATTGAAGCGGCACTCCGGGCGGGGGCTCGTGATTTCGCTGCTCCCCACTCTGGTGACCAGGAATACCCCCGTGACGAAGATGGGTCGCAACGTTTCACATAATACGATCTACTGTATTTTCAGACATCCGAGAATTTTATTCCCCGGCAAATCGCTGTGGCCCACAGCTAAACCAGACCGACCGTGATCGCTGTGTGTTTGAGGTTGATCGGTCCACCACCGATAGCCGACAGCTTAGGTAATGACGTCCGGCCCCTCACGCCCCGTCCGCGCACGGATCCCGGCCAGTTTTTCCGTCGCATTTATCACCGGGGCCAGCGCCTGCTGCACATCAGCGTCGAGCCCTTCCGGCCCGACCACATAGCGCTCAAGGTAGAGCCTTAGCGTCGCGCCCTCAGTTCCCGTGCCGGAAAGCCTCATGACGATCCGCGACCCGTCCTCGAAGACGACCCGCAGCCCCTGCCCCAGCGACACAGAACCGTCCACGGGATCGGCATAAGTGAAATCGTCCGCCGACGCGATCCGCATGCCTTCAATCTCTTTTCCCGGCAAATCGCTGAGTTGTCCGCGCAGGCCGTCCATCACCGCCTCGGCATCCGCCGTTGAAAGTGCCTCATAGTCGTGGCGCGAGTAGTAGTTCCGACCAAAGCGACGCCAATGATCTTTAAGAATTTGTTCAACGCTTTCCTTGCGTTCCGCGATGATATTCAACCAAAGAAGAACGGCCCAAAGCCCGTCCTTCTCTCGAACGTGATCCGACCCCGCGCCAAAGCTTTCTTCTCCGCACAAAGTGACTTTTCCCGCATCGAGAAGATTGCCGAAAAACTTCCAGCCCGTCGGCGTCTCGTAAGCCCCTATCCCGAGCGCCTCCGCCACCCGGTCCGCCGCGGTCGATGTTGGCATCGACCGTGCGACGCCCTTCAACCCGGCCCGGTACCCCGGCGCGAGATGGGCGTTCGCGGCAAACACCGCGAAACTGTCCGACGGCGCAACATAGATCCTGCGCCCCACGACCATATGCCGGTCGCCGTCGCCGTCGGAGGCTGCGCCGAAATCCGGCGCGTCGGGTGCAAACATGTGGTTCATCAGGTCGTGCGCCCACGTCGGGTTCGGATCGGGATGCATCCCGCCGAAGTCGGGTAAAGGCTGGGCATTGACGACCGTGCCGGGACCGGCGCCGAGACGGTTCTCGATGATCTCGACTGCATAAGGCCCGGTGACCGCGCACATCGCGTCGAACCGCATCCTGAAACCGCCGGCGAACATCTTCCGGATCGCATCGAAGTCAAAGAGGCTTTCCATCAGCGCGGCATAGTCCGCGACAGGGTCAATGACCGAAATATCCATTCCACCAATGGCTTCCGATCCGATCTTCGACAGATCGACATCCGCCTCATCCGCAATGTAGTACGCGTCGATCTCTCGCGTTCTAGCGAGGATCTCTTCCGTGACCGCCTCGGAGGCCGGACCGCCATTCGCCGTGTTGAATTTCACGCCGAAGTCCTCGTCCTCGCCGCCCGGGTTGTGCGAGGCGGACAGGATGATCCCGCCATCGGCGCCTTTCAGCCGGATCAGGTGCGAAGCTGCGGGCGTGGACAGAAGCGCCCCTCGCCCCACGATGACCTGCTTCGCGCCGTTCGCGGCGGCCATTTTCAGGATGGTCTGCGCGGCGCGATCGTTGAAGTAGCGCCCGTCCCCGCCAACAACATATGTCTTGCCCTCCGCGCCACCTGTAGCGTCGAAGATCGACTGAATGAAGTTCTCAAGATAACCACCTGACATGAAGACTTTCGTCTTCTTTCTCAGACCCGAGGTTCCCGGTTTCTGCCCTTCGATCGGGCGCGTCTGGACACGCATCCTGCTTACCCTTCTTCAGGCGGTTCAGGCCGCCCCATTTCTAAACCAGGCTTGTCACCCAAAGGATCGTCGCATCTTCAGCGCTCAGGGAGATGACATTGTGGCCCATCGTGGCGTCGTAGTAGGCGCTGTCACCGCGCCTCAGGTCCACCGGCTCATAGAATTCCGTGTAAAGACGCGCGACACCGGTCAGCACGTACAGGAACTCCTCTCCGTCATGGCGCACCCAGCCGTTGAATTCCGCCATGTCACGCGCACGAACCCGCGTCGAGTAGGGAAGCATTTTCGTAGCGCGCAGTGGTCCTGCCAGAAGTCGATGCTCATAAGTCGCTGTTGCGTGGGCGAGCCCCTCGTTCGCCTTCGTCACCGCCATGCGGCCAGAAATCTGTGCTTTCGAGGGGGGCGTGAACAGTTGCGGCACCGTGATGGCCAGCCCCTCGGCCAACTTCTTCAACGCCTCGTAAGTAGGCGACATCTGGCCGTTTTCGATCTTCGAGAGCGTGGACCGCGCAAGCCCCGCCTTCCCCGCCGCCTGTGCCAGCGTCCAGCCGCGCGCCTTTCTCAGATCACGCACCCGCTCCCCGAGATTGAGCGGCTCAGCCTCGTGTACCAACGCGCCATCGTCTCTCGCGATGCGAATAATACCGATGGGGTCAAGGTCGCTCATCTGTTCCGTCCGTGAGGTGTGTCTGTGCAATAGCGCCAATCCAAGTCGGGTTGCAACGCCCCGACGCGCGGCGTAGCGAGAGGCATGCTTTCCGTGACCACCCCTACGCCGTTTGATTCCTGCCCCGCACCGTTCAACCTCGCGGCGCATGTCCTTGCGGCTGCTTCCGATCGGCCAGATCACGTGGCACTGCAGATCCTGCGCCCCGCTGGCGCGGAACGGTGGAGCTACGGGCGTCTTGAAGCCGCGGTGCGCGGTGTGGCCACGGGCCTGCTCTCGCGCGGCCTGGTTCCCGGCGACCGCATCCTGCTGCGCCTTGGCAACGGCGTTGCCTTTCCGCTGGCCTTTCTGGGCGCGGTGGCCGCAGGCCTTGTTCCCGTTCCGACGGCTGCGGGATTGACGGCTGGCGAAGTCACTCGGCTTTGCGCCGTCGTTCAACCCCGTTTGATCGTCGCCGACGAGGGGATCGCGCTTCCGGCCCCGGCACCCTGCCCCGTCCTGACCGCTACTGAATTGCGGGATCTCGAAATGCTCGCGCCCGCTGACTGGGCGATGGGTGATCCCGACCGGCTTGGCTATGTCGTCTTCACGTCTGGCACATCCGGCAAACCACGCGCCGTCGCACATGCGCATCGCGCCGTCTGGGCGCGGCGCATGATGGGTCCGGGCTGGACGGGCATCACGAGCACGGACCGGCTAATGCATGCAGGTGCCCTGAACTGGACCTATACGCTTGGCACTGGACTCTTTGACCCTTGGGTCGCCGGCGCCACGGCGCTGGTGGCAGCCGATGGCGTGGCAGCAGAGCAGCTTCCATTGCTCGCCAAGCGCTTCGATGTGACTATTTTCGCAGCCGTTCCAGGTGTTTACAGAAAACTCCTGAAAGACGGTGGGAAGATTGCGATGCCACACCTGCGCCACGGGCTCTCTGCTGGCGAAAAGCTGCCGCCAGCCATCCGTGAAGCCTGGCGCTCTGCCACCGGGAGAGACCTGCACGAGGCGATGGGAATGTCGGAATGTTCAACGTTCCTCTCCTCGTCGCCCGACCGCCCCGCCCCCGAAGGCGCGACCGGCTATTCGCAGCCCGGGCGGCTCGTAGCGGTACTCGGGCCTGATGGCGCCCCGGTCGAACGCGGGAAGCCGGGCATCCTCGGCGTGCACCGCGGCGATCCGGGCCTGTTCCTTGGCACACTTGACGGCGACCAGATCCACGCCCCCGAGGGCGAGTGGTTTCAGACTGGCGATATGGTGGTGATGGCGGAAGACGGGGCGATCACGAGCCTTGGCCGGGTCGACGACATGATCAACGCGGGCGGCTTTCGCGTGTCACCTATTGAGATCGAAGGCGCGTTGAACGCCCATCCCGAAGTGACAGCAAGCGCCGCCGTGGAACTGCCGGTCCGCGCCGATGCCAATGTCATCGCTGCATTCTATACCGGCACCGCCAGCGAAGAAGCGCTTTCCGCGCATGCCGAAGGCTGCCTCGCCCGCTACAAGCAGCCACGTCTCTACATCCAGCGCGATGAGCTTCCCGTGACAGCGAACGGCAAGCTCAATCGTCGCGCGCTACGTGAAGAATGGAAGGAAAGCCAATGATCAGGCTCGACATTATCTCAGATATCGCCTGCCCTTGGTGCTATGTCGGGAAGGCCTATCTCGACCGCGCATTGGAATCCAGGCCGGACCATCCCTTCCTGATCGAGTGGCATCCCTTCCAACTGAATCCCGACATGCCGAAGGACGGCATGGACCGCCGTGCTTACCTGGAGGCGAAGTTCGGGGGCAAGGAGGGCGCAGTGCGTGCCTACGCACCGCTCGTCGGACATGCCGAAGCGGCCGGGATCGAACTGAACCTTGACCGCATCACCCGCCAGCCAAATACGCTCGACGCGCATCGGCTGATCCACTGGGCGGGGTTGGAGGGCCGTCAGACCGCCATGGTCTCGGCGCTGTTCCGCGCGATCTGGCGTGACGGGCGCGACGTGGGCGATCCCGAAACGCTGTTGGACATCGCGGGCGAAGTCGGCCTCGACCGCCAGATGATGGAGCGGCTTCTTGGCAGCGACAGCGACGCTGAGGATATCAGCGCGCGCGATGCCCATGCGCGCGAGCGCGGCGTCACGGGCGTGCCGACCTTCGTCATCGCCAACCAGCACGTCGTTCAGGGCGCACAGCCGACCGAGACATGGATCCAGATCATTGACGACGTCGCAGCCGAACTCGCCGCAGCGGAAAGCGGAACCAAGGAATGACAACACTGAGCAACCCACCGCAGGAACGGCGCCTGCCGGTCGTCGAGTTCATCGCGCTGCTCGCGATGATGTTCGCAATGACGGCGTTTTCCATCGATGCGATGCTTCCCGCCCTGCCGCAGATCGCAGCCGAACTGACCCCTGACGCACCCAACCGAGCGCAGTTGATCATCACCAGCTTTGTGCTTGGCATGGGCGTCGGCACCTTCGTAACGGGGCCCCTCTCCGACGCCTACGGGCGCCGCGTCGTGATCCTGCTGGGCGCCATCCTCTACTCGGCAGGCGCGATGCTCGCATGGTCGGCCCCGACGTTAGAGCTGGTCCTGGCCGCGCGCTTCCTTCAGGGCCTCGGCGTTGCGGGGCCGCGGATCGCGGGCATGGCCCTGATCCGCGATCTTTATTCCGGCCGCCAGATGGCCCGGCTCATCTCTTTCGTGATGATGATCTTCACACTGGTCCCGGCGGTCGCACCGCTGATCGGATCGTTCATCATCGCGGGTTTCGGCTGGCGGGCGATCTTCGTGGCCTTCGTGCTCTTCGCGGCGATTTCAATGACTTGGTTCATGCTCCGCCAAGGCGAGACGCTCGCCCACCACGCGCGCCGACCCCTGAAACCTGAAAGCCTTCTGGTCGCGGTGCGCGAAGTGGTGACACACCGCGTGGTGATGCTGGTCACCCTCGCGCAGACGCTGGCCTTCGGAAGCCTCTTCGCGACGCTTTCCTCGACCCAGCAGGTCTTTGACCAGACCTTCGGCCGAGGGGAAAGCTTCCCGCGCTGGTTTGCGGTGATCGCGATCTTCGCGGGCACCGCGAGCATTCTGAACGCCCGCCTCGTCGTAAGAATCGGCATGAGAACCATGGTGACCACTACGTTCATCGTTCAGGTCGTCATCTCTTCCGTCATGCTGTTCCTGTTCTGGACGGGATGGATGCCAGACATTCTGGCCTTCCCCGCCTATGTCCTCTGGACGGTCTCGGTCTTTGCCATGGCGGGACTCACGATCGGCAATCTCAACGCGCTCGCGCTCGAACCAATGGGGCATATCGCCGGCACCGCCGCGTCTATCGTGGCCGCGATCGCAACCGTACTTTCCGTCCCCCTCGCCGTACCGATCGGGCTCGCCTTCGACGGCACTCCCGTGCCGCTCATGGCCGGGGTTCTGGTGTTCTGCCTTCTAGCACTGCCCCTCATGCGCGCGGTCCCGCCACCGCATGTTATCCAATAACACGCGACCGATATTGGTTATCGACAGGACTTGTGGGACCCTTCCAAATGGCGGGGTCTGTCCCTTGAATCCCCGCTACAGAACCGGGTGGGAAGGTAACGAGGCAAACTAGGCCAGCCGAGCGCTAGTGGCGCGAGGGTCAGGCAGCGATCGGATCGGGATCGGTGAAGTGTCACACCGCTCGATCCGGCCTCTTCCGAGAGTTGTTCGAATACCTGACGAGTGACCGGTGCAAGTGGAAAGGCGGCGCCCAGTCCCCGGGTTGCCGCCTTTTTCCGTTCGGGGTCGGTTAAGCCGGCGCCTTCGCCTTCTCCGCCAAGTCACGCGCCACTGCGAAGGCGCCGCGGATGCGATCGCTGTCCTTCACCCAGTCGCGACGCACGATGATCTTGTTGTCCTTCACCTTGGCAAGCCCGCCCTGAGCCTGCAGGAAGTCGACCAGGCCCGCGGGATTGGCAAATTTGTCGTTGTGGAACTGGATCGTCGCGCCCTTGGGGCCCGCATCGAGCCGCCCGATCCCCGCGCGGCGACACATCGCCTTGATGCGCATGACGAGAAGCAGCGTGTTGACCTCTTTCGGAACCGGACCGAAGCGGTCGATGAGTTCTGCCGCGAAGCCTTCAAGCTCAACCTTGGTGTTCAGCCCTGAAAGCCGCCGATAAAGCCCGAGACGCACGTCGAGATCCTGCACATAGCTCTCGGGGATCATGACGGGGACGCCGAGATTGATCTGCGGCGACCACTGACCGTCATCGTCCGTCGGCGTTTCTATATCGCCCGCCTTGATCCGGGCGATCGTCTCCTCCAGCATCGCTTGGTAAAGTTCGTAGCCTACCTCATTGATATGGCCGGATTGTTCCTCACCCAAGATGTTACCCGCACCGCGCAGATCTAGGTCCTGCGAGGCCAGCGAGAAGCCCGCCCCAAGGCTGTCGAGGCTTCCCAGTAGCCGCAGCCGTTTCTGCGCATTGGGCGTCAAAGGCGCGCGCGGCTTGGTCGTCAGGTAACAGTAGGCCCTGAGCTTCGACCGGCCGACCCGACCCCGGATCTGGTAGAGCTGAGCAAGGCCGAACATGTCCGCCCGGTGAACAATCATGGTGTTTGCGGTCGGAATATCCAGACCACTTTCAACAATCGTCGTGGCCAGCAGAACGTCATACTGCCCGTCGTAAAATGCGTTCATCCGCTGGTCGAGCTCTCCCGCCGCCATTTGACCGTGGGCCACAACGTAGCTGACTTCCGGAACATGGGTCTTCAGGAAGTCCTCGATTTCGGGCAGATCAGAAATCCGGGGAACGACATAGAACGACTGCCCGCCGCGATAGCGTTCCCGCAGAAGCGCTTCACGGATCGTGACAGTGTCAAACTCGCTGACATAGGTCCGGATCGCGAGCCGGTCGACGGGAGGCGTACCAATAATCGAAAGATCCCGGACACCTGTGAGTGAAAGTTGCAGTGTTCTTGGAATCGGAGTCGCAGTCAAAGTGAGGACGTGGATGTCCGACCGCATCTCTTTCAGCCGCTCCTTATGGGTGACGCCGAAGTGCTGCTCTTCGTCGATGACCAAAAGGCCGAGATTGTGGAACTTCACCTGTTTCGACAGAACCGCGTGCGTCCCGATGACAACGTCGACGCTGCCCTCGGCCAGGCCCGCCCGCGTTTCGGCGGCGTCGCGTGCCGAAACGAACCTTGAAAGCGGACGGATGTTCACTGCCGTGCCCCGGAAGCGCTCGGCGAACGTCTTGAAGTGCTGCCGCGCGAGCAATGTGGTCGGCGCGATGACGGCCACCTGAACGCCCGACTGCGCGGCGATGAAGGCTGCGCGCATCGCGACCTCGGTCTTACCGAAGCCCACGTCACCGACGATCAGCCGATCCATCGGCCGTCCCACGGCAAGGTCGTCCACCACCTCATCGATCGCCGAAAGCTGATCGTCGGTCTCCTCATAAGGAAACCGCGCCGAGAAGGCGTCCCATTCGTGATGCGGCGCCTCTAAGATCGGCGCCTTCCGCAGCAGCCGTTCCGCGGCAACCCGCATCAGGCGCTCGGCAATTTGGCGGATGCGCTCCTTGAGCTTGGCTTTCTTGGCCTGCCACGCGCCGCCGCCGAGCTTATCGAGAAGACCCTCTTCGTGGCCGTAGCGGCTAAGGAGTTCGATGTTCTCGACCGGCAAGTACAACCGGTCACCACCCGCATATTCGAGTGCTACGCAGTCATGCGGCGCTCCAAGCGCTGAGATCGTCTCCAAGCCCGTGTAGCGCCCGACGCCGTGATCGACGTGAACGACCAGATCCCCCGGAGACAATGATTGAGCTTCGGTCAGGAAGTTCTCGGCTTTCCTGCGTTTTTTCGCGCCCCGGATCAGCCGGTCACCCAACACGTCCTGTTCAGAGATGACCGTCAGACCATTGCCTACGAAGCCGTGTTCCAACGCCCAGACGGTGAGGAACAGCCCACCCTTGCCCTCAGGCACGTCGCGGACATCGCGGATCGGCATGGCGCCGATGACGTCCTCGTCCTCCAGAAGACCCTTCAAGCGTTCGCGCGCACCCTCCGAATAGGAAGCGACGACGACTTGACCTTCTTGGCGTCTGCTATTTAGATGATCTGCCAGTGCGCTGAAAAGATTAACATTTTCCAGCTGACGCTCAGATGAGAAGTTGCGCCCGATCCGTCCCCCGGCATCGAGCACACCCGGCCCAGTCGCTTGCGGAAGCTCCACGAACTGCACGACGCGGTGCCCGGCGACCGCGTCGTTCCAGGCGGCGTCATCCAGATAAAGCCCGTGCGGCGGGGACGGTTTGTAAACCGAGTCCAGCCGGTCCTTGCGCGCCATCGCTTCGCGTCGCGTGTCGTACTGATCTTCGATCCCCTCCCACCGTGACAGACGCGCGGGGGCGACCTGGTCGTCCAGCATGACAGTGGCATTTGGAAGATAGTCGAACAGCGTCTCCAACTTATCGTGGAAGAACGGCAGCCAGTGTTCCATCCCGGCATGCTTGCGGCCCGCGCTGACCGCTTCATAGAGCGGATCGTCGGTGCCGGCTGCACCGAACTCAATCCGGTAGTTCTGACGGAACCGGGTGATCGACGCTTCGTCGAGGATGACCTCGGAGACGGGCGCAAGCTCGATCGCCGTCAGCTTCTCGGTCGTACGTTGCGTGGCGGGGTCGAAGCGGCGCGCGCCGTCCAGCACGTCGCCGAACAAGTCAAGCCGGACAGGACCACCCTCGCCCGGCGAATAGATGTCGATGATACCGCCCCGGATCGCATAGTCACCGGGCTCCGTCACGGTCGGGCTTTGCGAAAACCCCATGCGCACGAGGAAATCGCGCAGTCCTGCTTCGTTCACGCGTCCGCCCACTTTCGCGGTAAAGGACGCGGCCTTCAGCACCTCGCGCGCGGGGATCTTCTGGGTCGCGGCGTTAAGCGTCGTGAGCAGGATGAACGGTCCCGGCAGCCCTTGCACCAGCGCCGCCAGAGTTGCCATCCGCGTGGCCGAGACGTCTGCGTTGGGAGAGACACGGTCATAGGGAAGACAGTCCCACGCCGGAAAGTTGATGACGAGCGCGTCGGGCGCGAAGAAGGCGAGTGCCGCCCGCATCGCCTCCATCCGCTTGTCGTCGCGCGCGACATGCAGGACGGGCACGCCTTTGCCAAGCTCGCGGGCGAGGAGATGCGCATCATACCCTTCGGGCGCGCCAGAAAGCGTGATATGGGCGGGCGTGGTCATCGCCCCCACCTAGCCTTCCTTCCGCCGGTGTCAACCGGGCAGGATGGATACCGAGTAGTTTTGGAGCATCCCCCAGAACGCTGTAACGAAAATCGCTATCATCCCGATCACCTGCACCGCCATTCGATGAACGGTAAGCCGCCTGCGCAGCGCTTCTCCGGTGTCACCCTCGGCCTCGATCTTGGCGGCGGTCGACAGGCTGAGAAGTCCGACGAACGACAGGGGCAGCGCGATGAGGAACACGGCCTGGCAAAATTCCACTTCATACCAGAAGCCCAGAATCGCGAGCGCCGTTAGGAAGAAGGCCACGACCGTGACAAGGAACAACCCGGCCTCGCGGCCGATGTAGAGGATGCGTGCGGTGTTGATGCGCGCCATGTCCTGCAGATCCGTCTCGGCCTGACCGCCAAGCCGCCGCGCGCGCATGACCATGTCATAGGGAATGCCAAGCACCCAATGCGAGGCGGTGGACCACGTGACAGCCAACGCGATCCAATACCAGAGGTTCGAGAAGGACCTGAGGTCGATCAGGTCGAATATCAGTGTCGTGAAGTCCAAGTCCTGCCCCCGGAACCATGCATTCTCATGTAGCTCTGCCCTGCGACCGTTTCCACCCTTGTGATCTTTTCCCAAGCGTGTAACCCGTGGAAAGGACGATGAACAGGGCCCACAACATGACCCCTCTTTCAGCCCCCTTCCCCGCCACCCGCTTTCGCAGGCTCAGGCGCACGCCCGCGCTTCGCGATCTTGTGGCCGAGACACGCTTGTCGGCCAGGGATCTGATCTGGCCGGTTTTCGTGACCGACGTGCCGGGTGCGGATGCCGAAGTGCCTTCGATGCCCGGTGTCGTGCGTCAGACCGTCGACGGAACGGTCCGCGCCGCGGAAGAGGCGATGCGGCTGGGCATTCCGGCGATCTGCCTTTTTCCCTACACCGACCCCGCGCTCAAGACGGAAGGGTGCGAAGAGGCCTGGAACCCTGAGAACCTGTCCAACCGCGCGGTGCGAGCGATCAAGGCCGCCGTGCCGGAAATCGCGGTGATGACGGATGTGGCGCTCGATCCCTACAATGCCAACGGCCATGACGGGCTGGTGCGCGACGGGGCAATCCTGAACGATGAGACGATCGAGGCGCTCGTCAAGATGGCGCTTGCCCAAGCCGAGGCCGGCGCCGATATCCTCGGTCCTTCAGACATGATGGACGGGCGGATCGGGGCGATGCGACGCGCGCTCGAAGCAGACGGTCACAAGGATGTGGCGATCTTGTCCTACGCGGCGAAATACGCCTCGAACTTTTATGGACCGTTCCGGGACGCCGTGGGCGCTTCGGGCGCTCTCAAGGGCGACAAGAAGACGTACCAGATGAACCCGGCGAACCGCGATGAAGCGCTGCGGCTGGTTGCGCGTGACCTGTCCGAGGGCGCGGACATGGTGATGGTCAAGCCCGGTCTCGCCTACCTGGACATCTGCGCGGCAGTGAAAGAGGCCTTTGGCGCGCCGACCTTCGCCTATCAGGTGTCGGGAGAATACGCGATGCTGAAGGGAGCGGTGCTGAACGGCTGGTTGAAGGAAGACGTGATCGTCGAAAGCCTGCTCGCGTTCCGACGCGCGGGCTGTGATGGAATCCTGACTTACTTCGCGCCGGAAATCGCCAAAATCCTCGGCGAATCAGCGCAGATGTGAACAGGCGCAGACACAACACTTAATGACAGCGCGTGCGATCTGCCCTATAGATTGTAGCGGAACCGGTCGGAACAGGCCGGCATTCAATATTGAGCGGAGCAGTCAAATGAACGGCATTTCTCGTCGGGGACTAATACTATCGGGCGGCGCGGCGCTGGGCCTGTCGGCCTGCGGCAATGGCGTGGGCGGCGATCGCGCAGCGCGGCTTGACGCGCGCGTGGATGCAACGCGCGATTTCCTGCACCAACGCTATCCGGGTACGGTCGATCTGACCAACAAGGCGGCAGGTGTCCTGTATATGCCGTTGATGACCGAGGCCGGTTTCGTTTTCGGCGGCGCTTACGGACGCGGCGCGCTTCGGATCAACGATGTAACGGTCGACTACTACTCGGCAACGCAGGCGAGCTGGGGCCTTCAGATCGGTGCTCAGCAATATGCACATGCCCTGTTCTTCATGACGCAGCCGGCTCTTGCCAGTTTCCGCGCATCTGATGGCTGGGCGGTCGGTGCCGATGCGAAGTACGCCACGCCCGACCAAGGCGGCTCGATTGCGGCGGATACGACGACGACGCTTGCGCCTGTCATTGCGCTTGTCTTCGGTCAGGCAGGGTTCATCGCGGGCGC
>CBDUOT010000104.1:0-12274 GCA_965368915.1 uncultured Rhodobacterales bacterium
TGATCAGGTCATGGCTGATCGCCGAAGAGATGGCGAGCAACAGACCTGCCGCTGTAGACAGAGCCGCAGCCAGACCACCAGCAGCCACCAGCGCGATCACCCAGCCCGGAAGCTGTGCAATCTCGGGGTTGGCCAGAACCATGATATCGCGGTTCACCGACAGTTCGTTGACAGCGTCGTCGCCAACATACTGGATCAGGCCATCGCCGTTCTTGTCTTCGAACGTCAGAAGACCGGTCTTTTCCCAGTTGTCGACCCAGTCCGGAACGTCTGCACGCGCAACCGGCTGCTCAGCCACACCGTTGGGATAAACCGTGTTGATCAGGTTCATGCGAGCCATCGCCGCCACGGCCGGGGCCGTGAGATAGAGAAGCGCGATGAAGACCAGCGCCCAACCTGCCGACCAGCGGGCGTCAGCCACTTTCGGCACGGTGAAGAAGCGGATGATCACGTGCGGCAAACCCGCGGTACCGATCATCAGCGACAGCGTGAACAGGAACATGTTCAGAGTGGTATCCGACTGGGTCAGATAGGACTTGAAGCCCAGATCGGTCACCAGACCTTCAAGCGTCGCGAGGATGGGCTCGCCGGTTGCCGTAGCATCCGAGAAGAGACCCAGACCCGGGATCGGGTTGCCGGTGAGCTGAAGCGAGATGAACACTGCCGGAATAGTATAGGCGGTGATCAGCACGACATACTGGGCGACCTGCGTATAGGTGATGCCCTTCATGCCGCCCAGAACGGCGTACAGGAACACGATGGCCGCACCGATGAACAGACCCGTGGAGTTGTCGACTTCAAGGAAGCGCGAGAAAGCCACGCCGACACCGGTCATCTGACCGATAACGTAGGTCACCGACGCGACGATCAGACAGACAACAGCCACCATACGGGCGGTCGGCGAATAAAAGCGGTCGCCGATGAACTCCGGCACCGTGAACTTGCCGAACTTGCGCAGGTAAGGTGCCAGCAGCATTGCCAGCAAGACATAACCACCGGTCCAGCCCATGAGGTAGACGGAGGTGTCGTAGCCGCCGAAGGCGATCAGGCCCGCCATCGAGATGAAAGAAGCCGCCGACATCCAGTCGGCGCCAGTGGCCATGCCGTTCATGACGGGATGAACGCCCCGCCCGGCGGCATAGAACTCCGAAGTGGAACCCGCACGGGCCCAAATCGCGATGCCGATGTAGAGCGCGAAGGTCGCACCCACCACCAGCAGGTTGAGTGTAAACTGATCCATTATCCTCGCTCTCCCTTATTCTTCCACGCCGTGTTCGCGGTCGAGCTTGTTCATGCGCGCCGCATAAACAAAGATCAGGACCAAGAACACGAGGATCGAACCTTGCTGGGCGAACCAGAAGCCAAGGTCGGTTCCCCCGATAGCGATCCCCGACAGCATCGGTCTCAGCAGGATGCCAAAGCCGAACGAGACGATGAACCAAATCACCAACGAGATTTTGATGAGCCTGATATTGGCGGCCCAGTAGGCATTGGACGAAGATTTGTCCGCCATGAGTGTCACTCCCTGAGTTCCCTCGTTTCCCTTCCGGCACCCCCGATGTGGGATGCCGGACTCCCTTCAAGCCGTCGCGCGGGTTACTATTTTCCTCAGTGCCGAAGCGACATCGGCGATGGGTCCCATCGCGTCGACCGTCTCGAGCACTCCCAACTTGGCATAATGCGCGATCAGCGGCGCCGTCTGGGCGTGATAGGCATTCAGCCTTTCGCGCGCAGTTTCGGCGTTGTCGTCGGCCCGGCGCTTGAACTCCGTGCCGCCGCATTTGTCACAAACGTCCGCTTTGGCGGTCCGCTTGTTGGTATCGTGATATCCCTCTCCGCAACTGGCGCATGTGAAGCGCCCCGCGACACGGTCGACCATCGCCTCGTCCTCGACTTCGAGGCTGATCGCCGCACTGACCTTCTGGCCATTTTCAGTTAGAAGCGTATCCAGCGATCCGGCTTGTACTGCCGTTCGCGGGAAGCCGTCGAGAATGACGCCCGCACTGACGTCCGGCTGCGCCATGCGGTCCTTGAGGATCGCCAGGACGATGTCGTCCGAGACGAGCCCACCCGACTCCATAACCGACTTGGCAGCAAGGCCGGCCGGAGTGCCCTCGGCCACGGCCGCGCGAAGCATGTCGCCGGTCGAGAGCTGGATCAGACCGAACTCTTCCTCGAGCATTCGGGCTTGGGTTCCCTTGCCAGCGCCCGGAGGCCCAAGAAGGATCAAAACGGCGGAAGTGGTGGCACCATCCCTCATGCCGCTCAACCCCGGTTCATGCGGTTGTCGATCAGTTCGTCCACGACCGACGGATCGGCGAGCGTCGACGTGTCGCCCAGCGCGCCGTAGTCGTTCTCGGCGATCTTCCTGAGGATGCGGCGCATGATCTTGCCCGAGCGGGTCTTCGGCAGGCCCGGCGACCACTGGATCAGGTCGGGCGAGGCGATCGGGCCGATTTCGGTGCGGACCCACTTCACCAGTTCCTTGCGCAGCTCGTCCGTCGGCTCCACGCCGTTCATCAGCGTGACGTAGGCGTAGATGCCCTGGCCCTTGATCTCGTGCGGATAGCCGACCACGGCAGCCTCGGCGACCTTGGCATGCGCGACGAGCGCGGATTCGACCTCGGCCGTGCCCATCCGGTGGCCTGAAACGTTGATGACGTCGTCGACCCGGCCGGTGATCCAGTAATACCCGTCCTCATCCCTGCGGCAGCCGTCACCAGTGAAGTAATAACCCTTGTACTGCTGGAAATAGGTTTCCATGAAGCGCTGGTGGTCACCCCAGACTGTGCGCATCTGGCCCGGCCAGCTGTCGGCGATGCAAAGCACGCCCTCGGCCGGATTGCCCTCGATCAGCTTGCCGCTTTCGGGTTCGAGCACGGCAGGCTTCACCCCGAAGAAGGGCACCGTGGCAGAGCCCGGCTTGGTCTCGGTCGCGCCCGGGAGCGGCGTGATCAGGTGGCCGCCCGTTTCGGTCTGCCACCAGGTGTCGACGATCGGGCATTTTCCCTTACCGACATGATTGTTGTACCAAGTCCAGGCTTCGGGATTGATCGGCTCGCCCACCGTGCCGAGGATGCGCAGGCTGGACAGGTCGTGCTTCTCAACCCATTCCGGCCCCTGCCCCATCAGTGCGCGGATCGCGGTCGGCGCGGTGTAGAACTGGTTGACCTTGTGCTTGGCGCAAACTTCCCAGAACCGGCCCGCATCCGGATAGGTCGGGACACCTTCGAACATCACAGTGGTCGCACCATTCGCGAGCGGACCGTATACGATGTAGGAATGGCCAGTGACCCAGCCGACGTCGGCGGTACACCAGAAGATGTCACCGTCCTTGTAGTCGAATGTGTATTTATGGGTCATCGCGGCATAGACGAGGTAACCCCCCGACGAATGCACAACCCCCTTCGGCTTGCCGGTCGAACCCGAGGTGTAGAGAACGAACAGCGGATCTTCCGCACCCATCGGGCGGGGCGGGCAATCGGGCGCCACTGTATCCATCATCGCCAGCACGTCGACGTCGCGGCCATCGATCCAGGTCGTCTGGTCGCCCGTATGCTTGACGACAAGGCAGCGCACCTTGTCCGAGCAATGCAGGAGCGCGGCATCGGCGTTCGACTTGAGCGGCGTGCGCCGGCCGCCGCGCGGCGCCGTGTCGGCGGTGATGACGAGCTTCGCCTCACTGTCGTTAATCCGGTTGGCCAATGCGTCGGGCGAAAAGCCGGCGAAGACGATCGAGTGGATCGCACCAATTCGTGCGCAAGCCAGCATCGCGTAGGCCGCTTCGGGGATCATCGGCAGATAGATGACCACACGGTCTCCGCGCATCACGCCCTGGCTGAGCAGGACGTTCGCCATCCGGCAGACCTTTTCGTGAAGTTCGCGGTAGGTGATGTGCTGAGCGGGCGTTGCCGGATCATCCGGCTCCCAGATAATCGCGGTCTGGTTGCCGCGCTTCTCAAGGTGACGGTCGATGCAGTTGGCCGCGACGTTCAGGACGCCGTCTTCGTACCACTTGATCGAGACCTCGCCGAAGTTGAAGTTGGTATCCTTGACCTTGGTGTACGGCTTTATCCAGTCGAGTTGCTTGCCCTGTTCGCCCCAGAACGCTTCCGGATCCTTGATCGATGCCGCATACATGTCGGCGTAGACCGAAGGCGTTGCATGGGCTTTCTCGAACCCTGCCGGGATCGCCCGCTTGACCGATGCATCAACTCCACCCTGTACCGTCATGCCCAAGCTCCTTTCGTGTGCACGCTGCGCTCCGATCGGCTCGCACAGCCCCAAAAGTCGAACGGGCCCCTGAAAGGCCCTTTCAAGGCGCAGTGTAAACTACTTGTGATAAATTTCATAACCTATTTTAAACATTGTATTTTTCTGTTAATTCTTTCACAGGATTCAGGATAATTTTGTAAATCACCATACCTCTGCCTAAATTTTGCCATGAAGTTTCAACCCCTTGGCTGTTCACGAAACGGTGACCCGCCGCGCCGGGAGGCTGCATCCGCCTTCTTTCCACTGACGACGTGCCGCAACCGCGAGCGAGCTCAATTGCCCAGAACATGATGCGTGATTCGCGTTTGCGCCGATGCGGCGCAAGCTTGCCGCAGGGCTGCCGCGCTGATACCGATGGAAGAGAGAAACGAGGCGCGCCATGAGGGACAACGCCACTCCGATCCGCGAAACCGACGACGAGGCGCGGCGCCAGGCCGCGACGCTTCTAAAGGACGCGCGCACGGCGGCGCTTGCCGTGAACGAGCCGGGGACCGGTGCCCCTTTCGTCAGCCGGGTAGGATTTGGCCTGTCGCACGCCGGCACACCCATCTCCCTGATATCCGACCTGGCGCACCACACCCGTGCGCTGCGCAGCAATCCGCGCGCGGCACTTCTTGTGGGCGAACCCGGAGAGAAGGGCGATCCCCTTACCCATCCACGCCTGACCCTGCGCGCGACAGCCCGTTTCATCGCACGTGACGATCCCGATCGAAACGCACTGCGCGAGGCCTGGCTGGCCAGCCATCCGAAGGCTGCGCTCTACATCGATTTCTCAGATTTCAATTTCGTGGCCTTCGACGTCGCAGACGGGCATTTGAACGCCGGCTTCGCTAAGGCCTATGCACTTTCGGCGAATGATCTTAGAGTGATGTGACGGCGCGGCAATCAGGTTGTGGCGTCAATAGTTTACGGCGTGTTTGTGATGACGGAACGCAGGGACTTGCATGACGAGATGCGGCGCCAGCGGCTCCGTCTCGAACGCGATCTCATATCGCGGCAAATCGGCGTTGCGCTTTGCTGTGTCGTTTTTGGCGTTGTTCTGCCGTTCTGGGTGGTCTTTCTGACCTACCTCGTGAGCGTGGGTTCCGAGGTCGTAGTGCGGCACCAGATGCTCGCTTTCGAAGACAGCCCGACCGCCGGCCGCCGCACCGCGGTGTTGGCGGCTTCGGCATTCGGCTTCATGGTTTTCTCCTTGCCTCCGCTTCTCGTCTGGCACCACGACGATCCGTTGATCAAGTTCCTCGGCGTGCTGGCACTTCTTGCGACGCTTCTCAACATCTCCGTCATACGGTCCACGCATCTTGCGCTGGGGCTGACCAGCGGCTTGCTGCCTGCACTCGCGCTTCTTGCGATTCCGCTGTCCAGCCTGGGCGGTACTGCCTCGGACGACTACGTAGCTTTGGCGGCGTTCGGAGCGATCGTCGTGATCTGCTATTTCATCTCTGCGCTCGTCCAGAACCACCGTGCCCAGGCCGACCTCGTCCGCGCCGTGAATGAAGCGCGCGAAGCCAGTCGGACCAAGTCACGCTTCCTCTCGGCGCTCAGTCACGAGATCCGAACTCCGCTGACCGCAATCCTTGGCCACAGCGACCTGCTTGAGAGTGAAGCATCGGCTGGTTCAGCGCGGACTCACGCCGTGGCGATCCAGTCCGCGGCGCGCGGGCTCAAGATGCTGGTCGAGGACGTGGTCGACCTTTCTTCCGTGACCGAAGGCGAGATCCGCTTCACGCCTGTCACGTCCGTCATCCGGCAAGAGCTGGAGATGATCGCATCGATGAAGCTGCCCGTACCAGCCGATGCCAAGCCCGAGATCTCAATCGAGATCGCGCAGGAGGTGCCGGAATTCGGTCGGTTCGACGCGCTTCTGCTGCGCAAGTGCCTGAGCCACCTCGCGACGATCGTGCTCTCCTCTCAGGGCGAAGGCGATCCGCCACAGCTCGATATTCGATGCGCGCTCGCTCCGGGCCGCAAGGACCGCTTGCGGCTGACGCTTGCAGGCCGCGAACCGACACGGAACAGCGACCCCGAACCGGCGTCTCCCGCGGGGGAACCGCTTTCGATGACGCTCGTTCACCGCATTTCGGAAGTGATGGGCGCTCGCTCTGCCGTGCTCAAGGCGCCAGACGGCAGTCTCGTCGCAAGGATCGAGCTTCCGTTCGTCATGGTGCCCGAGCCGCCCGATACTGGCGCGGAAACCGTATATGGAAAGCTTCGCGCCTTGGTCGTGGACGATATTGCCACGAACCGTTTCGTCGTCGTGCAAATGCTGCGCGCGCTCCGGATCGAGGCCGTGGAGGCGGGCAGCGGGGCGGATGCGCTGGAACGCCTTGCGTCGGACGAATTCGACTTTGTTCTGCTCGACATGAACATGCCCGACATGGACGGTGAGGCGACGTTCCGCGAAATCCGAGCCTCAGGGGCCGAGTGGTCCGGCATTCCTGTCGTGGCGTTGACGGCCGATTCCGTGACCTATCGGCGCGATCACTTCATCGAGCTCGGCTTCAACGGCTACGTTACGAAGCCCATCGACCGGCGGCTTCTTTGGGCCGAAATCCTGGCAGCCGTCCCGCCCCCGCCTCCGTTATAGGGAACGGGTGGGGCATGTCCCCACCCGTCTCGGTTCTTCCGTCAGTTCGGACTATCCATCCGGATCGTCACCTGCACCTTGCCCTTCGACGGTGCGAGCCAGTTCAGGGTGACATTCTGTTTCGCTGCGCCCTGCTCAACCTCGACGTAGGGCTGGTCCGTCCGGCGCTCACCCGATGGCCCGGTGATCATGCCCTGCGGCACGACCGCCTCAACCGTCCGCGCCCAGCCGCCGAAAGGCAGGTAGGCGCCTGCAGCCACAGTCCAGGTCGCTGCGGTTGAGCCTTGCGAGAACTCGCGGATGACCGGGTTCGCGACCACCTGATTGACGGCGGTGAAGGTGTTGCCTTCGAACCAGATGTTGCGCATCCGGCTGTTGTCCAGAGGTGCGAAGGTGGTGTCCACCTTTTCGACTCGGTCGATGCTGCGGGTATACGCCTTGAAGGCATTGGCCGTGACGTTCAACGACTGGATGAAGTGACCTGCCCCGTAGGGCTTCACAACGATCCAACTGAACCACGGCGCGCTATCTGAAACCGTGAAGACGTTACCCGTCACGGTGAGCCCGCCGAACGAATATTGGCTGAAGAAATCGGGATCGGCCTCGTGCTCGTTCGTCCATTCCAGGAAAGCATTGTCGATCGAGTTTCCGGTGATCGCGGTCCTCACATCCGTTCCGATCAGAACGAGGCCAGCAAGCCGAACTCCTGCAGATGCGCTGTCAGCCTGAAAGAAGTGGTTGCCCACGATCAGGTTGCCCGCCCCTGCCATGATCCCGAAATGGCGGAAGTTCAGCGCGCGGCAATCTCTCAGTTTCACGTCGTTGCCGTTCGTGTTGAAAGCGATCGACACGCGGTCCTGTGCCAGCAGCGGCCCCTCGGCCGAAAGGAACTGGCAGCGGTCGATCATCATACCCTGGCAACCCTGTCCGCTCGACGTGATGCCGCGGTTCTTGGGGTTTTGAATGAAACTGTCGCGGATCTGGAAGACGATACCCGCAGGGGCGAGGTTGATGCCGCTCGCCTCTCCGTTGCACTGGATGTCGATGTTCTCGAGCGCCATCTGGGAAAGCGATGAGAAACCGCCAAAATCCAGCACGTACTTGAACCGGGTGAAGGTATAGACTTGGGTGCCTGCCGCCCCATAGAGCGGATTGGACAGCGTCAGCGTCCCTGCCCCGACGTTCACGCCCTTCACATAGATTTCGCGGCCGACACCGGTACCCTCGACGAGCGAACCGACCGGAATGTTGGCAATGTTGGCGACGCCTGCCAGCGTCGTCGGGCTCGAAGTCGAATAGCTCGCCTGCGAGGTCACAACCGTGGGGTTCCAGGCCGACCCGGCGATGACGTTGAACTGGCCGTTGCGGACAACGCGTCGCGTGGCGAAGGTGGACTTGTTGTTGACCGCCGCCTGAAGGTCGATCGGCCCCGTCACCTCGATCCGCCTACCCTTGAGATCGAGAGAGTCGTGGTCAGAGAAGTTCAGAAGCGCCTGGAACGCTTTCTTGAAGCCCTCCTCCTCGCTGCCGAATGCATCGGCGTAACTCGGCAGGTCGAAGTTTCGCGTCATCGACAGGCGCCGGTTGACCGGCATCGTGACTGTGCCCTCGAACCGAGCGGGCGCTTCAAGCGTCACGTCCGCGTTGAGAAAATAGGTCCCGGCCGGAACGAATAGATCGCGCCCGCTTGCATCGGCCGCGGCATCCGCGGCCTCGAATGCTGCGGAATCATCGGTGACGCCGTCGCCCTTCGCGCCGTAGTCACGCACGTCGACCCAATCCATCATGCTGCGCAGGAAGACCGAGGTTACGTCCTCGATCTCGATGTCGTCGATCCGGACGACCCCTCCGTTTGACCCCGTAAGGTCGATCCCGAAATGGCCGTAAAGCGCGGTCCTGCCCCACGCCATATCGACGCCGGTTCGGGTTCCGGTGCCCACGATCGCCTCGATCGTCTCGATCTTGCCGTAGGCCTGAAGCTGGACACTCGGCCCCGACTCGACGACGCCCGTGACGTGCGCCCCACCCGCGCCGCCGGCCCAGGCGGCAATTCGGACAGCGGGAAGGTTCCCGCTCATCGCCTTTACGCGGGCGCGAACGCGCAGATAGCAGCCCGGCACGATCGGCGTGTCGCCAGTGTAGCGTAGCTTGGTCGTGGTCGTGGTCTTCAGAAGCTCCAGACAGCCTGCGAAATCCTGATCCGCAGGTACCAGTGCGGCATTGGGAGAACCGGCATAGCTTGGCGACCCGGGCGTCCCGTCACCAGCAGACCAGACATCCAGCCCGTTCTCGAATTGCGGTGGCATGAAGACCAGCCCGTCCGTAATCGCCTTGTTCATAGGATGACACCCCTTGTCATGTTCCAGCCCCCTCCCATTCGGCACCCTGCGCAAAGACGTCAGCCGACAGCCGCTCGTCCGGCCTGTCGGGCCGTTGCATGAGTTGCTCGAATGGGGATTGCCGGGCCCGACGCGGGCCCTAGACGGACATCTCTATCGTGAAAGATTAAGCGCGCCGTTAGTTCAGCGTGCGCTGCAAGGCCGTCAGGCGGACAGACCAGGTTCAGGCACAGGATAGACCCCGTTTATTCGCCAGCCGTTTGGCCCGGCGATCATCTCATAGTCGAACAGATGCATGCGCCCATCGCTATCGCGGAACTCCACGCGCTGCAGCAGCAGCCCGGATTCCTCACGCAGATCAAGAAAGCGCACGTCGTCGGGCCGCCAGATCATCGGATAGCCTTCGCGCACCATCCGGCCGAAGATTTCAGGCGTCGGAAACATGTTCTGGATCATGGGCGAGGCGAAGCCGTATGCGGTCTGCAGATCACCGGCGCCGAATGCCTCGATCTGTTCACCGATTACGCCTTGGATATCGCCACCGTCATCTCCGGTGGATGGATTCGCCGCGAACCAAAGAACCATCGCGACCGCCGGAATCAGGATCCAACGGGTCATTTCCGCCCCCTGTCACATGAACTCCACGGAGTAGATTGTACTCTTCCATGGGCCTATGGCCAAAGACTGATTTGATTCAGGGTACTGCCCTGCACAGGCCCTACGAGTTCAGCAAAAGTGGCGGCAAAGCCGCGAAAGCGCGCGGCGGCTGGCGAAACATCGCCTTTCCGCTTCCCGTTCGCTGCTCGGCAACCCCGGCATCCTCCGCGCCGAACTCAATCACGAGGTGCGCAAAAACGTGAAGAAGACGCGGGCGCTCCTGTGGACGGTCCGGCCGCAGACGCCGCTGGTGGGAGATCTTACGTGGCTAGGCCGCGAGTTCGCCCGCCATCGCACGCTCGATCAGCGCCACGGTCTCATCGACGCCGTAAAGCGCAATGAAGCCACCGAAACGGGGGCCTTGGCTCGCGCCCAGCAGAACCTCGTAGAGCGCGGTGAACCAGTCCCTCAACGGCTCGAATTCGTGCTCCTTGCCGACGGCAAAGACCATGGATTGCAGCGCCTCGGCATCCAAGCCGCCATCCCACGACTTCAGGCGGGCGACCAGATCCTCCATCGCCGCGCGCTCCTTCTCGCTCGGCGCGCGGAACGTCCGCGTAGGCGCCACGAAGTCGCGGAAGTAACGCACCGCAAATTCCGCGGCTTGATCGAGCTGCGGATTCTGCTCGGGCGTCGCATCGGGCGCATAGCGCTGGATGAAGCCCCAGAGCCCCGACTTGTCCTTGGCCCCGGCCACCGAGGCCAAGTTCAGAAGCATCGCGAACGGCACGACCATGTCTGACGCCGGCGGCTTGCCGCCGTGGATGTGCCAAACCGGATTGGCGAGCTGCTGCTCGACCGTCTGATCCGGGAAGGCCCGAAGTTGCTGGTGATACTCATCCACCGCCTTCGGGATCACGTCCCACCAGAGGCGCTTCGCGGTCTTCGGCTTTTGGTACATGAAATAGCCGAGGCTCTCGGTCGAGGCATAGGTCAGCCACTCGTCGATCGTCAGGCCATTGCCCTTCGATTTGGAGATCTTCTGACCCTGCTCGTCGAGGAACAGTTCATAGGTAAAATGCTCAGGCGCCTTCGCGCCAAGCGCGCGGCATATCCCGTCATAGATCGGCGTGTTGGTCGAATGGTCCTTGCCGTACATCTCGAAATCGACCCCGAGCGCTGCCCAGCGCGCACCGAAATCGGGCTTCCACTGAAGCTTGACCTGCCCGCCCGTTACCGGGAGTGTCCATTCGCGCCCGTCCTCGTCATCGAAGGTGATCGTGCCGTCCTTGGCGTTGATCTCCTTCATCGGAACGTAAAGCACCCGCCCTGTTTCAGGATGAATCGGCAGGAAGCACGAATAGGTCTGCTGCCGCTCCTCGCGCAGAGACGCCAACATGATCTTCATGATGTCGTCGTAACGCTCGCAGCAGCGCAGCAAGATCTCGTCGAACCGGCCCGATCGGTAGAACTCGGTCGCGCTGATGAACTCGTATTCGAACCCGAAGGTGTCGAGGAACCGTCGCAACATCGCGTTGTTGTGGTGGCCGAAGCTTTCGTACTCTCCGAACGGATCGGGGACAGAGGTCAGCGGACGTTGCAGGTTCTCTTTCAGCATCTCCTGCTGGGGCACGTTGTCCGGCACCTTCCGCATCCCATCAAGGTCGTCCGAGAAACAGACGAGCTTCGTCGGGATATCCGAGATGAGTTCGAACGCACGGCGGATCATGGTCGTCCGCTGGACCTCGCCAAACGTTCCGATATGCGGCAGGCCCGAGGGGCCATAGCCCGTCTCGAACAGCACGAAGCCCTTTTCCGGTGGCTTCTTCTCGTACCGCTTCAGCACGCGGCGCGCTTCCTCGAAAGGCCAAGCTTTGGAGTTCATCGCGGCATCGCGCAAAGAAGACATGACATTCATTCCCGAAACGGCGACACCGCTCGTGCCGCAAGGTTCGTCTCCTATTGAACGGGGGAAGGATCGTCAATAATTTGCCGGCGAACCAGATAAGGACCGATGACAGTGAGCCATACACTTCCCGCTTTCACCGCCCAGGACGCGCTTGTCGCGATGATGGTCACCGTTTCGGTCTCGGACGAAACGATCCGCACTTCCGAACTCATCGCGATCGAGCGTCAGGTCAATCACCTGCCGATCTTCGCTGATTACGACATGGACAGCGTGCGCGAAGCCGCCGAAACCGTCTACAAACTTATGGAAGAGGATGACGGTCTGGACACGCTGTTTGCGATGGTCCGCGAAGCGCTTCCCAACCGTCTCTGGGAAACCGCCTACGCGGTAGCCTGCGACGTCGCCGCCGCCGACGGCTCGATACGTCAGGACGAGCTGAGGCTTCTCGAAGAGATCCGGCATGAACTGAGCATCGACCGCCTGCACGCCGCCGCGATCGAGTGGGGCGCACGGGCGCGGCACTTGACGCTTTAGATCAGCATGACCGGTTGCTTTGAGCCCAAAGTG
>CBDUOT010000105.1:0-12185 GCA_965368915.1 uncultured Rhodobacterales bacterium
GAAGTCAGACCCTTGGCGATGGTGATGATATCCGCCTCGATCCCGTAGTGATCCGATCCGAACATCGTGCCAAGCCGGCCGAAGCCTGTGACCACTTCGTCGACGATGAGGAGAATGTCGTGCTTGCGAAGCACCTTCTGGATGGCGTCCCAGTAACCCGCTGGCGGCGGAACGATTCCGCCGGTGCCCAGAACCGGCTCTCCGATGAAGGCGGCGATCGTGTCGGCGCCCTCGCGCTCGATCAGCGCCTCAAGCTCGGCGACGCAGTGGGCGACGAAATCCGCCTCAGACTGGTTCAGATCTTCGCGCCGGAAATAGTAGGGCGCCTCGGTATGGACCACCTGCGCGAGCGGCAGGTCGAATTTCTTGTGAAAGAGCTCAAGTCCAGTCAGCGAGCCGGTCATTAGGCCCGACCCATGATAGCCACGCCAGCGAGAGATGATCTTCTTCTTCTCCGGCCGACCGAGGATGTTGTTGTAGTACCAGACGAGCTTTACGTTCGTCTCGTTCGCGTCTGAACCACCAAGGCCGAAATAGACCTTCGACATGTTCGAAGGCGCGCGGTCGAGGATCATCTTGGCAAGTGTGATCGACGCTTCGGTGCCATGGCCCACATAGGCGTGGTAGTAGGCAAGCTCTCTGGCCTGCTCGGCAATGGCTTCCGCGATTTCCCGCCGGCCATATCCGACATTCACGCAGTAGAGGCCGGCGAAAGCGTCCAACAGCTTGTTGCCATCGCGATCCTCGATGAACACGCCCGATGCGGACTTGATCACGCGGTTCGGTGCTTCGCCACGCGCGTGCTGGGCAAGGTGGCTGGAGGGGTGGAAGAAGTTCTCGCGATCCCACTGGTCGAGCCGATCGTTTCTGAGCATGGCACCCCCTTACGCGGCAGACACGGACCGATGCGCGCCGGTGATTGAAATCGGTGTGCACATCATCATGCCGCCTTGGCCCTCGTCAACCTGAACCAAGGCGGGCCGCGCGGAGAGAAAACGGGAACCTCTTGCCGCAATTCACGCAGCACCCTAGCGTTGTGCACAGATTTGCCCGGGGAAACCGCCATGCCGATCGGAAACGCTGCCTTCTCCGCTAACGAATATTCCCGCCGTATTGCCAAGACGCGCCGAGCGATGGCCGCGGCGGGGATCGACGTGCTGTTCGTCACCGACCCATCGAACCAGGCATGGCTCACGGGCTATGATGGCTGGTCTTTCTACGTCCATCAGGGCGTAATTCTGACGATGGAAGGCGATCCTCACTGGTGGGGCCGCTACATGGACAGCCTCGGCGCGCTCCGGACCTGCTGGATGGAGGCCGCGACGATCCATGGCTATGCCGACAACTACGTGCAGTCGACTGTTCGCCACCCGATGCAGGACCTGGGCCGCATCATCCGCGAGCTTGGCCTTGGCAGGGCACGGATCGGCGTCGAGATGGAGAACTACTACTACTCCGCCAAGGCTCATTCTGTGCTGACCGCCGAATTGCCAGAGGCGAGCTTTTCGGACGCGACAGCGCTGGTGAACTGGCAACGCCTCGTTAAATCAGACGAGGAAATCGCCTTCATCCGCAACGCCGCGAAGATCTCCGAACATGTCGTGCGGACCGCCATCGACAAGGCCGAACCGGGCGTGCGCAAGAACGACCTTGTCGCCGAGATCTTCCACGCCGGGATCACCGGCGTGGGTGACATCTGGGGCGACTATCCCGCCATCGTGCCACTGACGCCGTCGGGCCTCGACGCCACCGCCGCGCATCTGACCTGGAACGGCGACCCCATGCGAAAGGGCGAGGCCACGTTCTTTGAGCTTTCGGGCTGCTACCGCCGGTACCACGCACCACTTTGCCGCACTGTCTATCTGGGGAACCCTCCGGCAGAAATGCTGGAGGCGGAGAAGGCGCAGATCGAGGGCATCGAAGCGGGTCTTGAGGCGGCCCGGGCGGGGAACCGCACATGCGACATTGCCAATGCCTTTCTGAGTGTCCTGAAGAAATACGGAATCCACCGCGAAGGCCGCTGCGGCTACCCGATCGGGTTGTCCTATCCGCCTGACTGGGGCGAGCGGACGGCGTCAATACGGGCAGAGGACGAAACGGTGCTCGAACCCGGTATGACCTTCCATTTCATGCCCGCGCTCTGGATGGAGAACTGGGGGCTCGAGACGACGGAGACGATCCTAATTCGTGAAAACGGTTCTGCTTCAACGCTTTGCGATGTAGAGCGAAAGTTGTTTGTGAAGGAATGAGGGCCGTGCACCAACTCGACGACACCAAGGCGCTGCTTCGTCACCTGATCGCTTTTCCGACGGTGTCGACAGACAGCAATCTCGAGATGATCGATTTCCTGGCCGACCACCTCAGGGCTGTCGGCGCGCGGGTGGACATTCACAAGGACTTCACCGGAGCGAAAGCGAACCTGTTTGCGACGCTGGGTCCGGACAAGGATGGTGGCATCGTGCTCTCTGGGCATTCGGATGTGGTGCCGGTCGCCGATCAGGACTGGTCCACTGATCCCTTCGAAATGGTCGAGCGCGACGGCAATCTTTACGGCCGCGGTACATGCGATATGAAGGGCTTTATTGCCGCCGCCGTGGCCATGGCGCCATTCTATGCGGAACGCGTTCGGGATCGGCCCATCCACTTCGCCTTCACTCATGACGAAGAGACCGGCTGCCTCGGCGCACAGGCGCTGGCACAGATTCTGCGCGCCCAAGGCATTCGCCCCGGCGTCGCCATCATAGGCGAGCCGACTTCGATGCGGGTCATCGAGGGCCACAAGGGGTGCTACGAGTATTCGACCCATTTCACCGGGCTAGAAGGTCACGGCTCAAGCCCAGACCTGGGCGTGAATGCCGTCGAGTACGCCGTTCGTTATGTCGGGCGGCTTCTCGAACTCAAGGAACAGCTCAGAACCCGCGCGCCCGAGAACAGCCGGTTCGATCCGCCCTGGACGACGATCAACACCGGCGCGCTGGTCGGTGGTGTCGCGCACAACGTCATCCCCGGCAAAGCGCGCATCGACTGGGAGATGCGCCCCGTCCAGCCAAGCGACAGCGACTTCGTGAAGGCAGACCTGCTGGCGTTCTGCGCCGACACGCTCCTGCCCGCGATGCGGGCCGTGTCGCCCGATGCCGATATCGTCACCGAAGTGATCGGCGAAGTCGGCGGGCTGGTTCCGGCGGATGAGAACGAGGCGAAGGAAATCCTGATGGAACTTACGGGCGCGAACGACGCCGGCACCGTGCCGTTCGGGACCGAGGCCGGCATATTTCAGTCCCTCGGCATGTCGGTGGTCGTCTGCGGGCCGGGGTCGATCGAGCAGGCGCACAAGCCCGATGAGTTCGTTTCGCTCGACCAGTTGGAGCAATGCCTGACCATGCTGGAGCGGCTTGGCGGAAAACTGGCTGCGTGAAGGTGAGGCGCGACGATGGGTGGCCGAAAACGTTCCGGCATTCATGGTCCGGTGATCGCGAATGGTCTAAGTCAGCGCGGCCATAGGAATGGCTGGCCGCGCCGATGCAGGCGGCAGGTCAGACCACGTTGACCGTCAGCGTCCCGATACTATCAATCGTCGCCACAAGCGTATCGCCGCGCGCCACAGGCCCCACGCCCGAGGGTGTGCCGGAAAGAATGACGTCACCGGCGGCAAGCTCGAAATAGTCCGAAAGGTACGAGATCATCTCCGGCACCTTCCAGATCATCTGGTTCAGGTCGCCTTCCTGCCGGACCTCGCCGTTAACCTTCAGTTCGACCCGTCCGTTATCCAGGTGCCCCACTTCAGAAACAGGGCGGAAGGAGCCAATCGGAGCGGAGCGTTCGAAGGCTTTGCCGATCTCCCACGGGCGGCCAAGCTTCTTGGCCTCACCCTGCAGGTCACGCCGTGTCATGTCGAGCGCGACGGCGTAACCGAAGACATGGTCCAGCGCCTTGTCGATCGGGATGTTCGTGCCGCCTGATTTCAGGGCGACGGCCATTTCGATTTCATGATGAACGTCCGATGACTTGTCGGGGTAGGGGAACGTGCCCGAGATATCGAGGTTGTTTGGATTCTTCTGGAAGAAGAATGGCGCCTCCCGATCTGGATCGTGACCCATCTCGATCGCGTGGGCGGCGTAGTTGCGGCCGATGCAATAGACCCGGCGGACCGGGAAAAGGGCATCAGTTCCGGCGACCGGAACGGTCGGCATTTTCGGTGTTTCGATCACATAATCCGGCATCTGTGCCTCCCTCTGTATGACCCGCTGCTACCGCACTTCTTGATTCCGATCAATCAAAACCAATTTGATAGAAAGGTGCTTTTTTGTTGCTTGAGGCCGTGATTTCGCGTTATTTGAACCAATAAGCGCCATTTGGTCAACCAATAGAGAGAGTGATTAGGTGCTGACGCGCCCAGAGCCTCCAAGACAGAGCCAGGCGATCGCCGCACTCAGGGCCTTCATCGACGAGGGCTCTTACGGGCCGGGGGACCGGCTTCCTGCAGAGCGCGAACTTATGAGCGACCTCGGGATGAGCCGCGCGACTTTGCGCAAGGCGCTAGACGCGCTCGAACGGGAAGGCGTGATCTGGCGGCATGTCGGCAAGGGCACGTTCATTTCGGACGAGCGCGACGGCGCCCTGATCTATGATCTTGCCGACATCGGAACGCAGTTGACGCCCGTGCGGATGATGCGGGCGAGGCTTTGCATCGAATCCGCCATCGCGCGCGAAGCCGCCATCAACGCATCGGCCGCCGCGATTGCGAGAGTGAACCTTGCATTGGAGCGCGCCGAGAATGCTTCAAGCTGGGCAGAGTACGAAGCGCAGGACGATATTTTCCACCGCGCCGTTGCGGAGGCCGCCGACAACATCCTGCTGCTGTCGATCTTCGACAAGCTTAACCGTGTTCGCCGGTCCGTTGGCTGGACCGCAGTCGTTCGCGCTAGCGAGCGGCCACCAGAGGGTCATACAAGTTTTGCCGAGCATCGGCGCATCGCGGCAGCGGTTGAGGCGCGCGATCCAGCCGGTGCCTATGAAGCAATGCGAAATCACGTCGGGTCGGTGTCGGCCCGTCTGTTCGGGGAGGTTTGAGAGCAGAGTCCGGCGAAAAGCCAGAAAGTGTGAAGGTCCGGACCAAGAACGATAAGACAGACAGTTCCATTCTCAGGGAGGAGAGAAATGAGACACTTTTTCAAGAGCATCGCCAGAACGGCGCTCGCAGCGCCATTGGCGTTGGGGTTGGCGATGTCGGTCGCGAAGGCCGATACAATCAAAATCGCCCTTGCCGAAACGCCATCCGATGAACTCGCCGCATTCTTCGTGGCGCTCGATCGGGCCAAGGCCAACGGGCTCGACTATGAATGGACGGCCTTCTCGGACGAAGAGCTTGCGATCCAGGCGGTCCTCAGCGGCCAGATGGATATCGGCTTCGGAACGCCCTATGCAGCCATGCAGCGTTCGAAAGCGCCGGTAAGGATCATCTTCCAGCTGTCCAAGCTGAAGTTCTTTCCTGTGACCACGAAGAAATACGAGAAGCTTGAAGACCTCGACGGTGAGCCGATCCTTCTTCATTCGCGCGGCGGCGGTACGGATTCGATCGCGAACGTGATCGAGGAAAAGTCCGGAATCAAGTTCGGCGAACGGTCTTACGTTCCCGGATCGGCGAACCGCGTGGTCGCGCTGGTTGCTGGGCAAGCCGATGCAACGATCATCGATTTGTCCAATAAGAACAAGATTATGCGCGAGCATTCTGACAAGTTCAACGTGCTCCCGATGTTCGACGTGGACGCGAGTGACGAGGCGCTTTTCGCAAACCTCGACTGGATTCAGGAAAACGAAGAGGACGTGCAGATCTTCGTGAATGCGCTTCTGAGCGTGTGGCGCGACATGAACGAAGACCCGACGATCATCAGCCGCGAAACCAACCCTGACGGGCCGATCGGGCAGCTGCCACCTGAAATCCTTGGCGAACTCGACGGCTTCTACAAGGACGCCGTGGAGGGCGGTCTTTACGATCCGAACGGTGGTGGCAAGAAGGCCGCGATGGCCGACTTGGAGTGGTACACTCAGGCCGGTCAGCTTGAAGGTGATCCGTCGACGCTGAACATCGAGGACTTCTGGTACATGAAGCCGCTCGATGCCGCGATGAACTGAGCATGGCGGCGGTCGCCTGCGAAGGGCGATCGCCCCGACTGCCATAGGGTCGAACCACATGACACGATCGCAAGCACTTAAGGTTCTGTCTGCCGTCATCGTCTTCGGCGCATGGGAGATCGCGGGCCGGATTCCGGTCAGCTACGCGTTTCCGACTTTCTTCGAATCGATGCGGGCGCTTGCTGTCATGACCTTCGACGGCACGCTCTTCACCGCCTACGGGGAAACACTCAAGCCCCTCGTGATCGGCGTCGCGATCTCGGCTGTTCTTGGGGTCGCCCTGGGGCTCTGGATCGGACTCAGTGCTTGGTTCGACTGGTTGTTTTCACCGATCTTCGTCGTGATGCAGGCCGCGCCGCTTGCAGCGCTGATCCCGTTGCTCGTGATGGCATACGGTATCGGCCTGACATCCAAGGTCTTCGTCGTTTGCATCATGGCGATGCCGGTGATCGTGCTTAATACCGCCGGAGCGGTGCGCAACACGCCGTCGAACCTTAAAGAAATGGGGCGTTCGTTCCTCGGAAATGACACCGACATCATCCTCAAGGTGATCCTGCCCGCTGCCTCGCCGATCATCTTCTCGGGGCTTCGCTTGGGCGTTTCTGCCGGATTCATCGGGGCGATCCTGTCCGAGCTGAAGATCACGCCGACGGGTGTCGGCGACATCATCACCTTCAGCCGTTCGATCGCCGACTATCCCAGCATGTATGCCGCGATCTTTTCGATCATTCTGCTCGCCGTGCTGTTCCTCAATCTTCTCGAAAAGCTCGAAACCGCTCTCTTCGAAGGAAACAACCGTGGCTATGTCTCAGATTAAAACCGAAATCTTGCACCCCGCCGAATTCAAGGCCGAAACGGCAGTCTCGGCGCGCGGGATATCCAAGAACTACGGCTCCGTCGAAGCGCTGAAGAACCTTTCGCTTGAGTTTCCGAAGGGGCAGTTGACCTCACTTCTCGGGCCGTCCGGCTGCGGAAAGACAACTCTTCTCAAGATTATAGCCGGCCTTCTTGAACCAACGTCGGGTGAAATCGAGGTGAACGGGAAGGCCGTGACCGGGCCGGGACCGGACCGGGCCTTCGTGTTCCAGGACTTCGCGCTGCTTCCGTGGGCGAACGTGCTGCGCAACGTCGCCTTTGGCCTAGAACTTCGCGGAGTCGACAAGAGCGAGCGCGAGGACATCGCGGCGCGTTACATCGGCGAGGTGGGTCTGTCGGGTTTCGAGAAGGGCTTCCCGCACGAGCTTTCCGGCGGCATGCGCCAGAGGGTCGGGCTCGCACGTGCGCTTTCGGTCGACGCGCAGGTTCTGCTGATGGACGAACCCTTCTCTGCCGTGGACGAACAGACACGGCGAAAGTTCCAGGAAGACCTTCTGAGCCTCGTTGCGAATGAGAACAAGACGTTCATCTTCGTCACGCATTCGATCGAAGAGGCGGTCTACGTTTCGGACCAGATCGCCATCCTGCTGCCGCGCCCCAGCCGCGTACACGAAATCATCCGACCCAGCGGCTTCCGCGACAAGGGAGTCGACAACATCCGCCGCGACCCTGAATACCTCGACATCGTCGACCGGATCTGGGCGTCGCTACGCAGTTACGTGGAGTAGCCCCATGACCGTTTTCGGTGTGCGCCTGCCGGGCATGTCCTCGCTGATCCTCTGGGGTCTTCTTTGGGAAATCATCGGGCAGTCGGGTATGACCTTCTTCGTCCCGCCGCTGTCCGAAGTCGTGACGACGCTCTTTTCGATCATCGGAACGCCCGCCTTTCTCAAGGCGCTTGGTGAGACAGCCTACGCCTTCATCATGGGGGTTATGTTCGCGGTGGTGATTGGTATCCCCACGGGCATCCTTATGGGAAAGACCCGACTTCTGGATGAACTTCTGCTGCCTTGGGTCAATATCTTCCTCAGCGCGCCTTTGACCGCTCTGGTCCCGGTTCTGATGGTGCTGTTCGGCTTCGGCATGAAATCGATCATCATCACGACGACGTTGTTCGCGATATGGATCATCATCCTGAACGCGCGGGCGGGCGTCCTGCAAATCAACCGCTCACTGGTTGAAATGGCGCGGAGCTTCGGGGCCTCGCCGGTCGACGCGTTCTTCAAGATCTATCTCTGGGCTGCGTTGCCCGAGATCCTCGGCGGCGTCCGGATCGGCGTGATCCGTGCCGTAAAAGGCGTGATCATCGGCCAGCTTCTGATCTCTATCGTTGGCTTCGGCGCGCTCTTCGAATTGTACTCCGCAAACTTCCTGATGGCGCATTTCTGGGCTGTGCTGGTCGTGCTGTTCGCGCTTGCCTTCACTATTTCCGAGGTGTTGGCCTACTTCGAGCGCAAGGTTTCCTTTTACGCGGCCAAGCGCTAGCACTGCCAACGCAGCTTCCCGCTGCTGAGTAGTCAGATGCGGAAGAAGCGTTGCGTCAGACGAGGCAACCACGAGCGGAAGCGCAATGGCGCGTCGGTTGCCGCAAGGCAGATGCAGGGCATGCCCAAGCCCGCTATGGGCGTGTGTTCGAGTGTGGCATCCGCCACTTCCAAATCACCGACACCGAATTCACCGGTTTCGTCGTGAAAACTTCCCTGCAGCACCAGCGTCAGCTCAAGGCCGTTGTGGCTGTGTTCGGGAACCTCTTGTCCGGGCGGGATCGACAGAAGCCGCGCACTTCCGCTTTCGCCTTCGTGGAGGATGCATTGCTTTACCCCAAGACCGACTGACCGCCAACGCGGCGGCTGACCCGACAACGCATCGACAAGCGGTCCGGGCAGTATGTCAGTCCTCGCGTAGTGCGTTTCGATCGGTGCAGGCGTGTCGAGAAGGTCCAGAACGCGGTCCCTGAGGCTGGGCGACAGGTTTTCAACGTTCGTGTCGGCAAGCACGGCCCCCCCTGCAGCCTCATGCGCGCCAAGACGCGCGCGGCATTCGTCGCACATGGAGACATGGGTCGCCACGACGAGTTCGAACGGGTAGCCGAGCGTGCCCGCCGCGTAGGCGGCGATCATCGGTTCGGGTACATGACGAGATATGCCGTTCATGACCGGCGCAGTCCTTTCAACTCATGGCGGAGACGGTCGAGACCCAGACGGATGCGAGACTTGATCGTCCCAAGCGGCAGCCCGGTCACGTCCTGAATTTCAGTGTGGCTGAGTTCGCCAAGATATGCCTTCTCGATCATTTCCCGCTGATCTGGTTTCAGCCGGGCGAGCGCTTCGCGTAGATGCCCGGCCTCTTGCTCCAGCGCCAAAATATCCGTGGCGTCCTCAGAGGCTGTATCCGGCTCTGCGATCTCTTCCGGCACGGGGCGCGGGGCCCGGCGGGCGAGATCGATCTGGCGATTTCGGGCAATTCGATAGACCCAGCCTGATACCTGCGCGCGGGTGGCGTCGAACTGCGCGGCCCTGTGCCAGACCGCAAGCATCACATCCTGCACGATGTCCTCGGCCTGCGCTGCGTTTGCACCGGATCGCATCGCAACCGCCTTCAGTCGGGGCGCATAAAAGTCGAACAGCCGACCGAACGCTTCGCGGTCGCGCCGGTCGCGCACCGCTATCATCCATCGGGTCTGATCGCTGAGATCGTCCGACCGCTCTTCCGACAAGGCTTCTTCCTGTTCCGAACCAACCACGATGGCCAAGTGGCCGCCTCCGAAAAACGGCTGGCTGAGTTTCGCAGGACTTTGAACGGCGATCAACATGCCCAGTCTACGAAAGAGGCATCGGGTCGGATCAAAAAGACCTGTCGCGACCTGATGCGGAAAAGTTGATCCGAAGCACAGTCCGGTCCGTAACCCTTGAGAAACATGAGGGATGGACATGTCATTTGACGAGTTTCCGACACGCCCACGGAACATCGCAATCGTAGGCGGAGGCATTTCAGGGTTGGCAGCGGCCTATCTGCTGTCTCCCAGCCACCGCGTGACTTTGTATGAGTCAGAGCCTCGCCTCGGAGGCCATGCGCGGACCGTGATGGCGGGCCTGCGCGGCGATCAGCCTGTCGATACCGGCTTCATCGTCTTCAACTACGCGACATATCCCCACCTTACCCGCATGTTCGAGGCATTGGACGTGCCCGTCGCGAAAAGCGACATGACCTTTGGCGTCACTGTCGACAAGGGGCATGTCGAATACGGCATGAAGGACCTGTCCTCCATAATCGGGCAGAGGCGGAACGTCGTGCGACCGCCGTTTTTGAGAATGCTACGTGACATCCTGAGATTTAATGCGCGCGCGGAGGCGGCGGCGCTGAGCGATGATCTCACGATCGGCGACCTTGTCGATGATCTTCGGCTGGGCGATTGGTTTCGGCGGTACTACCTCATGCCTCTTTGCGGTGCGATCTGGTCTACGCCGCCGGCAGATATCAGCGCATTCCCCGCGCGTTCTCTTATTCAGTTCTTCCGTAACCACGCCTTGCTCAGTGCGAGGGGGCAGCATCAGTGGTGGACCGTCGATGGCGGCAGCGTGGAGTATGTCCGCAGGCTGGAGCGTCACCTGCGCCTTTGCGGCTGCGACCTGCGCACCGGCGCGCCCGTCGCCCATGTCAGCCGAGACGAGGCAGGCGCAACGGTTCAGGTGCACGGGGAGGAGGCGGAGCGCTACGATCACGTCATCTTCGCTTGCCATTCAGACCAGGCGCTTCGTCTTCTTTCCGATCCGTCACACGATGAGCAGCGTATCCTGTCGAAGCTGCGGTATCAGGACAACCGGGTGATCCTGCATCGTGACACAGGCCAGATGCCGCGTCGTAGAGCCTGCTGGTCGAGCTGGGTCTACCAGTCCGACAGCACGCGCGAGGAAACGAGGATCGGTGTCACATACTGGATGAACCGGCTTCAAAGCATTCCTGAGACCGATCCGCTATTCGTGACCCTCAACCCGACCGAGGAGATCCGCGAAGAACTTGTCTACGACGACACCGTTTTCCGCCACCCGCTTTTCGATGCCGACGCGCTGGCCGCGCAGGAAGCGCTGCACGCGATTCAGGGGACGCGGAATACATGGTTTGCGGGGGCCTATACGCGGCACGGCTTCCATGAAGACGGTTTCGCATCTGCGGTGCGCATCGCGAACGCGTTTGAGCGGCAGTTCGTATGACGCATTGGCCCGAACATATCAAAGGGGCCACAACCCATGCGCGCCGTGGAACGGTCGGGCATGCGTTCAGCTACAGTGTTGATTACGTGCTGATCGACCCAGAGGAACGCGACGGGCCGCTTCTCTTTTCGCGCAACCGCTGGAACCTCGCTTCGGTCGATGACCGCCACCACGGCGGAGCGCGCGGTTCGGGGCGCGGAGCGGTCTGGGCGCGCGAGGTTCTGGAAGCGCGCGGGTTCGTCTTCGGGCCGGACGACCGGCTTCTTCTGCTGACGCAGCCGCGTTTCCTTGGCTACATCTTCAATCCCGTCAGCTTTTGGCTGGTATTTCGGCGGAGCGATCTTGTCGCGGCGATCGCCGAGGTGAACAATACCTTCGGCGACAGACATTCCTATGTTTGTGCCAAGCCGGACTTCTCTGTCATCCGGCCGCGGGACCGCATCGAAGCGCGCAAGGTCTTCCATGTCTCGCCGTTTCAGGATGTCGCCGGCGACTATCGTTTCGCGTTCCGTTTCGCTGACGAACGGATGTCGGTTCTGATCGCCTACAAGAACGGCGATGAGACTCTGTTCGCCACGCTCACCGGTGCCAGATGCCGATTGACGAGTCTTTCGATCCTCGGCGCCGCGCTTCGCCGACCTGCTGGCGCTGCGCGCACCGTCGCGCTTATCCACTGGCAGGCGGTTCGGCTCGTGCTCAAGCGGGCTCGTTACCGGACACGGCCCGTGCCACCCGCAGAGGAGGTGACGTGATGCGTCTGATTGGCAGATCATTCAGCAGTTGGTGGTCGCGTATGGCGGCGGTAGTACCGTTCCTCCTGACCCTTCTCGTTGCACTGCCGCTTCGTGCAGAAAACGTGCCTGCCGAGGTCAAAAACAGTCTCGCAACGCCCGAACCTTTGGGTCAAACGACTTATCGCTGGCTGGGTGTGCCGCTTTATGAGGCCACGCTTTACACGGCGCGCGG
>CBDUOT010000106.1:0-12051 GCA_965368915.1 uncultured Rhodobacterales bacterium
CAGTTTATTGCCTGTTATTTGGTGGGTGGAGTGGCAAGAAGCCCGGCTTCAATTGCGATCCAGACCAACTGTGCATCGGTGCGCGCGTCGAGCAGGCTTTTCACTTGGTAGTGTGTGTTCTGCACTGTCTTCATGCTAACCCCCAGCGCCTCCGCGATCTCGACCGAAGTGTGACCGGTCCCCACCAGCCGCAGAACCTCGGTTTGACGCGGTGTGAGTTCGGCCAGGCGAGCGGAGCGCCCGAACATCTGTTCGTCCGCAATTTCCGCCTGCACGTCGGTCGAGATCATGCGCCGGCCTTTGATCGCCGAATCAAGCGCGGCGATCAGTTCGCTCGGATCACTGCTTTTGGTGATGTAGCCACAGGCGCCCGCCTCGATCGCCTTCATTGCGAAAGCAGCACCCTGATGCATTGTGAAGACCAGGATCTTCGCCTTGGCGTCATAGCTGCACAGATGCCGCGTCGCCTCTATGCCGCTTGCGCCCGGCAAGGAGAGATCCATGAGAACCAGATCGGGGTTTTTTGCGCGATAGGCGGCATAGGCTTCACGCGCCGATCCTGCCTCGGCCACCACGCGGTAGCGGCCATCGGCCTCGATCAGCCGACGGTAACCCTGCCGCACGACCGGATGATCGTCTACGATAAGGACGTGGTGGGCGCTCATGCCGCCGCGCTTTGGACAGTTGGAACCTGCACCTTGATCCGGACTCCTGATCCGGTGCTTTCGACGCGAAGCCTGCCACCCATCGCCTCGACCCGCTCGGCGATGCCAAGAACGCCGTTGCCGCGCCCCACTGCGGGCGAGCTGACCCGCCCGCCACCATCATCTTCGATTGTCAGGTCCAATTGTGCGCGGCCACCACCCGACAAAGCGATCGCGACCAGAGTCGGATTGCCGTGACGCATGGCGTTGGTGATCGCCTCCTGCACGATCCGATAGAGCCCAAGGGCCACATCGGGTGTCAGGCCGGCCTCATCCAAACCAACCGTATCCAGTTCAAAGCGCACCCGACCGTCGCGAGCAGCCATCCAACCGCTGATCATTTGGCGCAGGCTCGCGGCAAGCCCCAGCTCGTCCAGCTCTGGCGGGCGCAAACGTGCGAAGGCTCCGCGCAGCGTATCCATCATCCGTGCGACGTGACCGATGATTGTGCGCGCATCCTGCGCGATTTCCGGCTCTGTTTGTCCCGCGCGCCGCTCGATCCCGCTCGCCAAGGCGCCGGTGGCGGTCAGGATCTGGCCGAACTCGTCGTGCAGATCACGCGCCAAATGGCGCCGCTCGACATCCTCTAGTTCGAGCAAGTGGCGGGTAAGCGCCTTACGTTCGCCTTCGGACCTTTCCAGCCGCTCCGCCAGAGAATTGACCGCCCGCCCGATGTGCTGGAATTCGGCAAAGCCACGTGGCCGCACCCGTTCCGCGAGCCGGCCTTCGCTTAGTGCTCCGAGGACCGAAACGATAGGCGGGACCGGTCGAGTGGAGCGCAGGATCAGAACGGTGCCCAGTGCCAGCACGCCTGCGGACATAGCCAAAGCTTGCCGCACCGCGAGGCGCACCTGGCCCCAAGTGCTCGTGACGAAGGCGACCGGGTCAAAAGAGACCTCTGCGCGATAAGTATCGGTGAGGTTGCGCCGCCCTTCATGTGACACCGCGTCCGGCACGCCGAATAGCGCATCCTGAAGATTGCGGAACCATCCTGGCGAGATCCGTCCGAACACCTGCCAATCAGCGCAGAACCTGCGTCGCGAAATCCGCGTCTCTTCCATCACCACGCACGTGCCCGGCGTCAAAACCTGCATCACATCCATCGTCGTCCGACGAATGTGCAGCGACGCAGGCTCGTTCGGCATCATCTGGTAGTTGCGTTCGATCATCGCGCTGACCCGCGCCAGCGTCGAGTTCAACTGACGAACGCCGCGGTCGCGCGCCTCGGCCATTGTCCAGATCACCGTCGTAAAGAAGACCAAAGCCGTCACCAGGCACAGGCCAAGGATCAGGCCGCTGCGCAGGCTCATCCGTTTCCCCACTTTTCGGCCAGTTGCCCAAAGGGAACGGCTTTTCGGATCGTCTGGCAAGCCTTGTGGCCCCAGATCAGGCAATTTGCCCTGTTCGGTTCGCAGCAATGGTGACAGCTTTGCTTAAATGGGAGGGCAAGAAATATGACCGGGACCGAAACGGCCGCGCGCGCAGACGATGGTATTGTCGAGCTGGCGGAACCTGCCCGCAGGCTCATGTCAGAAATCGAGGCGGGGCTGATCGGTCGCGGACCACTGGTAGAGCGTCTGATGATTGCGCTTTTGGCTGGCGGGCACGTCCTGATCGAAGGTGCACCCGGTCTGGCAAAGACCCGCGCGGTGCGGCGTCTGTCATCGGGGCTGGAGGGCAGCTTCGCCCGGATCCAGTGCACTCCCGATCTCATGCCCGCCGACATAACCGGTACGCAAGTGTTCCACCCGAACGAACGGAAGATCGAGTTCCTGCCGGGCCCAATCTTCAACACGCTTCTTCTCGTCGATGAAATCAACCGGGCGCCTCCAAAGGTTCAATCGGCGCTTCTGGAAGCCATGGCCGAGCGGCAGGTCACGGCGGGGGGGCAAACCCGGCCCTTGTCGCCGGGGTTCCTCGTAATCGCGACGCAGAATCCGCTGGAGCACGAGGGCACCTTTCCTCTGCCCGAAGCGCAGCTCGACCGTTTCCTGTTTCACGTCAAGGTCGACATGCCCGACGCGGATACGGAGATGCTGATCCTCGACCTGGTCGAAAGCGAAAATCAGGGCGATGCCGCGCCGATCAGCACACAGCTGTCCGAGGCCGCGATTGCGGGACTGCGGCAGGCGACGGACAGGATCCATCTGTCCAAGGCCGTGAAGCACTACATCGTGCAGCTTGTCATGGCGACGCGGCGCAGCGAGGCGGGAATTGGCGCAAGGGTTGAGTACCCTGTGTCGCCGCGCGGCACGCTTTTCCTCGCTGCCGCCGCCCGGGCGAGGGCCTTCCTGCAAGGGCGGGATTTCGTACTTCCTGAAGACGTGGCAGAGCTTGCACCGGATGTCCTCGCCCACCGGCTGGTACCAACCTGGCGTGCCCGCGCCGACGGCGATACGGCACGCGCCATTGTGGCGGACGCATTGGGCGCCGTCATGCCGCTATGAACGCGAGAGCCGGGATCGACCTGACTGCAGGGCGGCTGCTCGGTCTTCGTCAAGCCGCACGCGACGCCGGTTTCGCCAGCCGTAGCGCGAACCGGGCCGGAGCCCTGGCCGGGCGCCGCCGGGGGATGGGGCTCGAAATCCGCGACTTGCGCGGCTTCAGCGAAGGTGACGACCTACGCCACGTCGATGCAGCCGCGACCGCGCGCACCGGCGAGCCGCATGTGCGCACCTATCACGAAGAGGAAGACGACACTGCCCTGCTGGTCGCCGATTTCCGTGGCTCCATGTTCTGGGGCAGTGTTCGTTGCCTGCGGTCCTTCGCGGCGGCAGAAGCGCTTGCCATCGCGGGATGGCGAGTCGCCGAAGCCGGCGGCAGCGTGGGTCTCGTGACCCTTTCCGAGACCGGTATCGACTTTCTGCGTCCGCGTGCCGGGGAAGCGGCGATGCCGGGGATCGCGGCGGCGCTCGAGAAAGCCCATGCCGAGGCCCTTGCGACCGTCTCGATGGCACGAAAGCTTACACTCGATGCCGCGCTTGAACGTGTCGGCCGTATTGCCCGACGCGGCAGCTCGATAATCCTGGCGACCGGTCTCGACGATCCGGGCGAAGACCTCAGAAACGTACTCGATCGTCTTCGTCCGAAGGTTCGGGCTGTGCTGCTTGAGGTGCGGGACGCCGTTGAAACTGCCCCGCACGCTCGCGAACTGCCCTTCGCGGATGCTGACGGCGCGGTCCGCTGGGGCCGTCTGACCAACGTGCATGGAGCAGCGCGCCAGACATTCGCCGATAGCGGTGCAAGGATTCTGCAGATTCATGCTGGCCGGGAAGACTTGTTCGCAGGGGACGCGACATGACGCCGGATGAGCTGAAGGACATGCTGGCACCCATCCGGCTGCCCGCAGAGTTCGCGACGTTCGGTCCGCGCGATGCGTTCGTGGCGTTCCTGCTGGGCATCCTCTTGTCCCTGGTACTGCGCACGTTGCTCGGTCCGCTTTTCGTCCGAAAGGAAACCCCGGTCTCTGCGGTGCGCCGTCGGATCGCGGTGCTGTCCCGATACCCGGGACCCGAACGGATCCTCGGACTTGCCGCATTGCTGCAAAGCGTTGATCCCAATCGGGAGCATGCGCGTCCCGCCGGGCTGGAAGCGGCGCTCTATGATCCGCGAGGCAGCATTGATCCTGCGGTGCTCGAACGTGCCGTGCTCGACGCGGCCTTGAGGCTGGAGAGGCGAAAATGAGCTGGGCACACCCCTTTGTTTTTCTGCTACTGCCTTTGCCGTTTCTGGCGCTCCGGCTGCTGTCTCCGCGTCTCGCCGCGACGGGTGCGCTTCGCGTGCCGCCGGCCATCGCGGCCAAGGTTGTGCCAGCGGCGGCCTCGGTGCACAGGACGCGTCTTCAACGTCTGATCCCCCCGATGATTTGGCTCTGTCTGATCTTGGCCCTCGCAGGTCCGGGAGAGATGCGAACCCTGCAACATCAGCTCGCCTCCGGCCGCGACATCATGCTGGCGCTCGATCTGTCCGGCTCGATGGAGAAGGAGGACTTCGACCTCGACGGGCAACGGATCTCGCGCCTCGATGCCGTGAAGCAGGTCGGTTCGCGCTTCGTCGAGGGGCGGGCGGGCGACCGGCTGGGCCTCGTCGTCTTCGGCGATCGCGCCTATGTCGCCACGCCTTTAACGCATGACACGGCTTCGGTCGCCCGGACGGTGAACGAAGCGGTCATCGGCGTGTCCGGCAAGTCCACCGCGATCAGCGACGGGCTGGGTCTGGCCATGCGGCGGCTACGTGCATCGGACGCGAAGACAAGGGTCGTGGTCCTTTTTTCCGACGGTGTCGACACCACCGGCAGCGTCGCGCCCGAGGATGTCGCCGCTCTGGCGGACGGGATGGATATTCGGATCCACACGATTGCGCTCGGCCCCGACGATCTTGAAAGCAATCCAGCCGCGCGCGATGCCGTCGACGCCGAGACGCTGCGCCTGATCGCTCAACAAAGCGGTGGCCGGATGTTTCGAGTGCGCGACATGACCGAGTTGGAGGCCGTCGTGGCGGTCATAGACACTCTGGAACCCAGCCCCTCCAAGGCACCTCCCGTTCGCGTTTGGCATGATTACTGGACGTGGCCCGCCGCGGTTGCGTTTGTCCTCTCGCTCATCGCGCTCGCGCTTTCGCCGAGGGACAGCTCATGACTGCGTTGGGGGACATGATCCTGCTTCGGCCGCTCTGGTTGGTGGGCCTGGTGCTCGTGACGTTGCTTACTGTCGTCGTCCTGCGACACCGGAGGTCCCTGGCAGGTTGGCGGGATCTGATCGAACCGCGCTTGCTGGAGTTCCTCGAGGCTCGCGGACAGGTTCTCGTGCCGCGTGGGGGCGGCATAGGGGTACTTTTCGCTTCCATCGCCGTATTTGCGGCGTTGGGGCTGTCAGGCCCTGCCGCGCGCAAGAGCAGCGCGCCCAGCTTCCGCAACCTCGAAGTTGTGTTCCTGCTTGTCGACTTGTCGCAATCCATGACCCGGGGCGGCAATCTTGAGGATGCCAAGGCCGCCGCGGCGCTCGTGCTTGCAGAGGCCGGGACGCGCCCGGTCGCTCTCGCTCTCTATGCCGGGGAAAGCTACCTCGTAAGCCCGCCCACCTCCGACCCCGCTATGCTGGAAACCATGATTTCGGTGCTTGGTGGCGACACCCTGCCCGACAGTGGAACCCGTCCTGACCGCGCATTGATCCTTGCCCGGCAGACCATAGCCGAGGCCGAGGCGCGCCAAGCCGATCTGATCATCGTATCCGACGGCGGTGGCATCGGCCCGGAAGCCGACCATACGGCGCGGGTCTTGCGCGAAGAGGGCGTGCGCGTTTCAGCCGTGTACGTCGCCCCGTCCGAGACGCCCTACGGGATGCCCGCGCCGAACCGTGATGCGATGGCAAGACTGGCCGAGGCAGGGGGCGGGCTTCTGACCGACGCCACCGACACCGCGACTCTGACCAAACTTCTAAGGGATGCGCGCAGCCGCCCGACCGCTGACTCTGAAATCGTAGCACTGCTTTTCGACGATTTCGGGCGGTGGTTCCTTTGGCCCGCGCTGGTCCCGGCGCTGCTTCTCTTTCGCAGGCGGACGAAGGCATGAGACGAACCGCCACATACGCGATCCCGTTGGCGGCGCTGGCCCTTCTGGTGCTTGCGGGGTCTCCAACTATTGCGCGGCTTGCATATATCGCGGGCCTGCCCGGAGTTACGCTTGCTTTGACTGACCATCCGGGCGCGCGCGGTGCCGCGCTTTATCTGACCGGACGCTACGCCGAGGCCGATGCCGCCTTTGCGGAGATCGGCCGCGGGGCGACCTATAACCGCGCTGCGACGCTCGCGGTGACTGGCGAGTACGCTCTTTCGGTCGCCTATTACGATGCAGTGCTTTTCGCCGACCGTTGGGATGCGGAGGCCCGCGCCAACCGGGATATCGTGGACACATTGGTTGAGCCGGTCATCGGCGAAGCCATGGGTCACGGCCGCATCGACCGCCTGCTGGTCGAGACCGGGGCGAATGTCGCAGGCTTCAACTCCGACGATCCAACCGCTCCGACTGTGATCCCGAAAGACAACTTTCGCCGACCTGTCGATGCTCGCACCGTTGGCGCCGACGCTGATTGGCTGAGTACGCTGGCTGACGCGCCTGGCGAATACCTGAGCAAGCGCCTCGCTGCCGAGTACGATCGCCGAGTGGAAGAAGGTCTCGCATTGCCGCCGGAGTCCTCGCCATGGTGAGGCTGATCCTCTTTCTGTTTGCCCTCTCTGCGCCCGTCTTCGCGCAGGAACAGTTGCCTGCGGACAAAGCGCGGCTACGCGTGATCCTCGACCAACTGGAAACTCCGCCTGTCGAAGGCCAGATGCTGCTTGCTACGGTGCGCGGCGATTACCGTGTAACGATCGCCTTGCAAGACCTGACGGTTCAGCGCACCCGCAGCTTCGACTGGGTTCAGTTGGAGCGCGATCAATGGACGATGGAGCAGGTCGACGGCTTCCCGACCCAGGTCATGCGCCGCCGCATCGCAATATTCCCGCAGCGTGCCGGCGATCTCGTCTTTCCCACGCTTGGGCACAAGCTGACAGTCGTCACGCCGGGCGGCGGGCGGGCGGAACACATCGTGGAATCCGAACCGGTCGAGGTATCGGTGCGCCCCGCGCTCGGTCAGCCATGGTTGCCCGTGTCGGAAATCGAGTTCTCGGACGAATGGAACAAGGACCCCGGTTCCCTACCCATGGGCGAAACCGCACAGCGTCGGGTGGTGATCCGCGCGCTCGGGGCAACAGCCAAGATGCTTCCTGAACAACCCGAAATCCGCGCGCCGTGGTTGATCTCCTTTGCCTCTCCCGAAAAGCGGACTACCGAGTTGACTCCCCTGGGTCCGCTGACAACCGTGGTCTGGGAGTGGTCGCTTCGACCCAAGACCGGCGAAAAGGGCGTGATCCCGGATATCCAGTTTCCCTACTTCGACACGGCGTCCCAAAGTGCGGGCGCGCTCGTGCTGAAGGCCGCGCCCGTCGGATATGAGGCCGCCCCTGATGCGCTGAAGCCTTCCCCTTGGCGGTCCGATTTCACGGCATTTTGGTATCCCGCGCTCGGCTTGGCGCTTGGCATGCT
The DNA here is from genome assembly GCA_965368915.1 of uncultured Rhodobacterales bacterium. Classification (GTDB taxonomy): domain Bacteria; phylum Pseudomonadota; class Alphaproteobacteria; order Rhodobacterales; family Rhodobacteraceae; genus Albidovulum. Next base: position 7,786 of record CBDUOT010000106.1, read on the forward strand.
GACACCCTGGCTCGTCACCGGTTCCGACTCCCGCCTGCGTAGCCGCGCCGAGCTTTCGCGCATTCTTGGTCGCTTTCGTCCCGATCCTGCCCGACTGCGCCTTGCCCGCGCCGCACGTCGGGGTGACGCTCGGGCAATGCGTCAGGCAGCCGCCGATCTGGCTGCCAAGCTCGCCCCCGATAGGGCAGCAGTTATTCGCGAGATGCTCGCCCCACTGGACCGACAGCTCTTCGGTCCGAATGTGACAACGTCTACGCCGCTTCGCTCACTTGCCCGCAGAATCCTCGCCTTTACGAGGTCGACATCCCGCGCACCTAGTACCGGAGCATATGCCAAAGAGTCCTGAACGGTTGAAACCCAGCAACGCCTCGCGGGCCTGCTATCCGGTGTGGCGAGGCATACTGCCAACCACCCCCATGTGAGAGGACACAATTTGCGACGGGCGTTCAGTCGGCCGTTGTCGCCACGCCCATTCCGTTTTGCGGATTGCAGTACGCTCGTGTTCGCACAGTATTTTCTGCGAAGGACGGCCACCTTATCGCCCTACGGACAGCGCCCTAGGCGTTACGTTTTAACGTAGCGGCTCCACGGATGTTCTTCCTGAAACCCGAGGACCTTGCGGATCTTGCGATTGGAAAAGAGCGACTCGCGCTCACCGACGGGACGGGTGAGCGGCACGCCGGGATAGAACCGGTCGAGGATTTCCCGCGTGGTCAAGTTGACCGACGTATCGTCGTTGCCTGCGTTGAATACCTGATAGCCAAGTCCGTCCGTCTTCAGGCAGAGGTCCACGATCTGGCCAAGATCGCGGGCGTCGATATAGCAGAATGCGTTGCGAAGGCGGACCTCGGGGTTGGTGAAGAAACCGGGGAACAGGGTTTCGTATTCATGCGGCTCAATAACGTTTCCAATGCGCAGCGCGTAGATATCGGCACCGGATCTGAGTGCGAAGGCGCGCGCGGTGGCTTCATTGACGACTTTCGAAAGGCCGTAGCTGTCCATCGGATCGACGTCGTAGTCCTCTTCCAGCGGAAGCTGTTTAGGTAAGCGCGGGCCATCGGCGAAGCAGATGCCGTAGGTGGTTTCCGAGGAGGCGATGACGATCTTGTGGATGCCAAGCTTCACTGCAGCTTCGATCACATTGTAGGTGCCAATGGTGTTGACGCGGAAGGTTTCGTTATCGGGCTCGATCAGGATGCGGGGGATGGCCGCGAAATGCACCACGGCATCGAAGCGCGGAGTCCCGGTTCCGGGTTCAAGCTCGTCGAAGCCGGCGTAAGACGTCATCGCGTTGAACATCTGGCCGGAGTCGGTGATGTCGGCCGTCAGGTTGTCGACGCCGGGATAGTCCAAGGGCTTCAGGTCAACGTTCAGTACGCGGTGGCGCTGACCCAGCAGATAGGGGATCACGTGGCGGCCGGCCTTACCGGAACCGCCGGTGAAGAGGATGCGCATGGGGGGCCTCCGGGGTTTGGCACGATTGGCTGTCCCTTTATCGCGGTCGGGACCGAGGTAGGCAATGGTTGGGCTCGGTATCCCGGCGCCGGAACAGCGGCAGACACTGGAAGCACGAGGTACACCAAAACCGCTGCCGTCGACTGTCGCCGGTAGTAATGCAGACTAGCGCAAAGGTCGGATCGACCGCGCACGAACTAGATCCGTTGCGTGTAGGGCCTGGTCAGCACCACGACGCAGCTACCGCCTATCGCACGATCTGAGGCAGCTCATTTGAAAATAGCTTTGAGTAAGCTCAGTCGATGCTGCTGCACGTGCGCACTTCGTTGGCCGGATATCGGAACGGAGCACGCCCCGACATGCTACGAAAACTCGACTTTCGGTTCTGAGACACCGTCGAAGATGCAGTGGAAACGCTTGGTACCTTGTCCCAGCAGGAGACTGGTAATTGCCTCGAACTAGGACACCAAAGGTTCGCCATCATCAGAAGGCAGCCGAAACGTGCACCGGTGAAGGATCACCGGCACTCCGTTTTGCCGGACACGCGTCTAACGTTTGCGTCGGGGCGGGCTATTCCCGCCCTTGCCCTTCACCTTGAAGGCGGGTTTATCCGCGGTTTTCCCTCCGCCATTGGCCGAGGTCCGACCCGGTCGGTCCAGCGGTACACTGGGGTCGCTGGCACCGCGATGTTTCGCGGGACTTCCCTTTGCCGGCTTGCCTTTGGGTTTCGCGCCAGAAGTATAGCGCCCCGCACCTTCGGCGGACTGGCCCTTGGCAGCCTTGCCAGGCTTCTTGCCAAAGGGCTTGTCTCCTGCGCGCTTGGCGCCAGAAGGCTTACGGCTGGCTTTGCCGCCTTTGTCGTAGGGCGTATCGCTCTGTTCAGAGGGCGTTCGCGTCTCTTTCTGGGGCTTGCCCGCCGAAGAGATCGCCTTTTGGGGCGATTTCGGCTCAGTAGGTTGCCCGCCTTCGCGAGGCTTCAAGGTACGGCCCCATTTCGCAGGCCGCTTCTGCGCTGGGGCGCCTTCGCCCGTCTCAGCGCCGCGGTGGGCGCGTTGCTTGGAACGATCAGGGCCGGACTGCGCGGGGCGTTGCGTGGCCGTCTCGGGCAATCCGTCCACTGGTTGCACTCGTATGTCGTCTTCCAATGTGCTGTTGGCGCCCAGTTTTTGCAGAAAGCCCGGCATTGCGGCTTCAGACAGCTCCACGAATGTTTCGGTTTCGGTCACACGGATCTTTCCGATCTGTGTCTTTTCCAGATTTCCCGCCCTGCAAAGCATCGGCAACAGCCAGCGCGGCTCGGCATTGCGGTCACGCCCGATGGAAAGCGACACCCACGCCGAAGGCCCGAACGTGTCGCGCCTGTCGCCCCGGTCACCTTTTGCCTTGGGGGCGTTCAATTCCTCGGGGGCCGATAGCCGCGCCTGATACAGGCGCAGACACGCAACCGCTATCTGCTCGGGATTGAACCTCCCCAGCAACTTTGCCGCAAAGGCCGCTTCGTCCCCGGTGGGCAGAGCATCCCACGCGGGATCGGCCAGCAGGCGGGCCTCGTCTTTTTCGCGGATCTCCTCGGGCGTCGGGGCAAAGCCCCATTTCGCTTCGATCTTTGCCCATTTCAGCAGGCGCGACGCCTTGCTCACGGCCTTGTCCGGAACAATCAGTGCCGAGATACCCTTGCGTCCCGCCCGGCCTGTCCGGCCCGAGCGGTGCAATAGCCCTTCAGTGTTCGTGGGTAAATCAGCGTGAATCACCAGCTCAAGATTGGGAAGGTCGATGCCACGGGCAGCTACGTCGGTTGCCACGCAGACCCGCGCACGTCCGTCCCGCAACGCCTGAAGCGCATGACTACGCTCGTCCTGGCTCAACTCGCCCGACAGGGACACCACCGCAAAACCCCTGTTGGCGAAGCGGGCCGTCAGTCGCGCAACTGTTGCGCGGGTATTGGCAAACACGATCACCGTCTGCGCATCATGGAAGCGCAACAGGTTGATGATGGCGTGTTCGGTGTCCGAAGCGGCAACCTGGATCGCCTGATACTCGATATCTGCGTGCTGCTGGCCCTTGGTCAGCGTGGTCACGCGCACCGCGTCGCGCTGAAAGCTCTTGGCCAGTTCCGCGATCGACGGCGGCACTGTGGCCGAGAACATGAGCGTGCGTCGGTCAGCGGGCGCGCTTCCGAGCATGAATTCCAGATCCTCTCGGAACCCCAGATCCAGCATCTCATCCGCTTCGTCGAGTACGATGGCGCGGATATCCCCCAGATCCAGCGCGCCGCGCTCGATGTGGTCGCGCAGGCGGCCCGGCGTGCCCACCACGATATGAGCCCCACGCTCCAAGGCGCGGCGTTCGTTGCGCGCGTCCATCCCGCCGATGCAGGATACAACCCACGCCCCGGTCTTTTGATAGAGCCAGGCCAGTTCCCGCTGGACTTGAAGCGCCAGTTCGCGCGTCGGCGCAATGACAAGCGCCAACGGCGCGGCTGGCGGAGGCATGGACTCGGCTTCACCAAGCAGGGTGGAAGCAATTGCCAAGCCAAAGCCGACCGTCTTTCCCGAGCCCGTCTGGGCCGAGACCAACAAGTCGGCGTTAGCCAATTCGGGCGCGGTGACAGCCTCTTGAACGTCGGTCAGCGCGAGATAACCGCGCTCGGCCAGTGCATCGGAAAGCGGGGTGATCATAGGGAGTGTCCATAGCAAGAGCGCCGCGGCGGCAGCTCAAAGAGCACCGGCTATGTTATCGGCACCTCTTTGTCCACCAAGAATGCCGTGACGCCACGTAGGTAGGATGGCCACTCATCAACCGCTCATCGGA
>CBDUOT010000107.1:0-12027 GCA_965368915.1 uncultured Rhodobacterales bacterium
GGATCCGGCTGTGCCGTGTCGATCGCACGGACCCAATGCTTTCCAGCCGGAGCGGCGGGCAGCGTAACCTCGGCGCTGTCAGCGCCTCTGTTGAAGGCTACAAACACCACATCGCCCTCTGGCTCGAAATCCGGCGCTTCGGCGGAGCACCTGAGCGTCAGGCACAGATTTGAAAGGCCCGGATCGCGCCACTGCAAAGGCTGGGCCTTGAAGTCCGTCCACTCCACATCCGGATAGCCATCCCACGGCCGTGCGGCACCGTGCAGGAAGCGGGTCTGGCGGACCGCACGGTGATCTCTGCGAAAGGCCGACAGCTCCTCGACGAAATCGAGAATGCCCGGATCGGCGGTATTCCAGTTGACCCAGCCGATCTCATTATCCTGGCAATAGGCGTTGTTATTGCCGTTTTGAGAGTTCGAAATCTCATCACCGGCGAGCAGCATCGGCGTGCCCTGAGACAGAAACAGAGTCGCCAGCATGTTGCGCTGCCGCCGTGCCCGCCGTGCCAGGATCTCCGGATCGTCGGTCTCGCCCTCGGCGCCGCAATTGTCGCTGTAATTGGAGTGATGGCCGTCCCGATTGCCTTCGGTATTCGCCTCATTGTGCCGATGGTTGTATCGGGTGACGTCTGCAAGTGTGAAACCGTCGTGCGAACTGACGAAGTTGACCGAAGACCACGCCCGGCGCCCCGATCTGTCGAACTTGTCAGCCGAACCGAGCAGCCGCGCACCCAATTCCTGCGCGCTGTGCGGGTCACCCCGCCAGTAGCGCCGCACCGTGTCCCGAAACGTGTCATTCCACTCCGAGAAGTCGTGCGGAAAACCGCCCAACTGATAGCCGCCGGGCCCGACGTCCCAAGGCTCTGCAATCAGGCGTACGCCGGACAGGACTGGATCCTGCCGGATCGCATCGAAAAAGCCGCCATTGGGGTCGAAGCCGTGCGCCTCTCGTCCCATGGTCGTTGCGAGGTCAAACCTGAATCCATCTATGCCCATGCATTCGACCCAGAACCGCAGGCTGTCCATCACCATCCGCAGGACATAGGGATGCGAGACGTTGAGCGTGTTGCCGCAACCCGTGTCATTGACATAGTAGCGCGGCTGCCCAGCAATCAGTCGGTAATAGGACGCGTTGTCCAGGCCGCGATAGCACAAAGTCGGCCCGCGATGATCGCCCTCGGCGGTATGATTGTAGACCACGTCAAGGATGACCTCGATCCCCGCGTCGTGGAACTTCTGGACCATGTTGCGAAAGCCGATCATGCCTTCGGGGCCGAAATAGCGTGGCTCGGGCGCAAAGAAGCCTATGCTGTTGTATCCCCAATAGTTCTTCAGGCCGCGATCGATCAGAAAGCCGTCATCGACGAAGGCATGGACGGGCAAGAGTTCGATCGCCCGAACCCCAAGCTTGTGCAGGTGATCGATGACCGAGTCCGACGCCAGCCCGTCGTAGGTGCCGCGTAGCGCGTCGGCGACATCAGGATGCAGCCGGGTCAGACCTTTGACATGGGCCTCGTAGATCAGATCTCTGTCCCGGCCAGATACTCGCACCCGGTCCAAGGTGCCGAACAGGTCAGGGTCCGACACGACGGATTTCGGCACGAACGGCGCACTGTCACGTGTGTCAATCGCCAGGTCCATACCCGACGATCCGCTGTCATAGCCAAGAAGAGCATCGCTATTCGACCAAGCGCCGCGCAACTCGCGGGTATAGGGGTCCATCAGCAGTTTGTTCGGGTTGAACCGGTGGCCTTGTTCCGGTGCGTAGCTGCCATGCGCGCGGAAGCCGTAAAGCGCGCCGACCGGCAATCCCGGCGCATAACCGTGCCAAACGGGGCCCGTCTTCTCCGGCAGGGCAATGCGCGCTTTCTCAGTCTTGCCGTCGGCGGCGAACAGACACAGATCCATTTGCGTGGCATGTTCCGAGAAGACGGCAAAATTGACGCCCTCGCCATCATGGTGGGCGCCGAGGCGGTTGGCGCTGCCGCTGGTGACTTCGGGTTTCGTCCTGAGCCTCGCGCTATCCCTCATGTAGGCCTCACGAGGCTTTCAAAGAGCGAGAAGTAAGCCTGCGCGGACTGATCCCATCCTACCGGATGCCGCATGCCGCGCCGCGCCATCGCGCCCCATATTTTTGGCTGACGGAAAAGTGCGAATGTTCGTTCGATGGCCTGATCCAGCGCCACCGTGGTGACGGGCGCGAACTGGATTCCCGTCGCGCAATTCGCGGCGAGGGCGGCGGCATTGGCGTCAATCACCGTATCGGCAAGACCGCCGGTGCGCGCCACGACAGGGATCGTGCCGTAGCGCAGCCCGTAAAGCTGGGTCAGACCGCAGGGTTCGAACCGTGACGGGATCAGGATGGCATCGCTGCCGCCCTGCAACAGGTGTGACAGTGCCTCATCATAGCCAATGATCACCCCGACCGAGCCACTGTAACGGTTGGACGCGGCGACGAAGGCGCGCTCCAAAGCCTTTTCGCCCGTGCCGAGCAGCGCGAGACGTCCGCCACGAGCAACCAGTCCCGGCAGGCAGTCGAGCAGCAGATCCAAACCCTTTTGCGAAGTCAGCCGGCTAATAACGCAAAAGAGCGGAGCCGCCGGATCGGCGCTCAGCCCAAAACGGGTTTCGATATCGGCGCGATTGGCAGCTTTGGACTTCAGGCTTCGGGCAGAATACGTCTGCGGAAGATAGGTGTCCGTCTCGGGATTCCACACATCCAGATCGATGCCGTTCAGGATGCCGCTCAGATCCGACTTGCGTGCCTGAAGAAGCCCTTCTAGCCCCATTCCCATCTCGGGCGTCACAAGCTCATTGGCATAGGTCGGGCTGACCGTCGTCAGCTTGTCGGCCAGGGCGAGACCGCCCTTCAGGAAGCCGACCCTGCCGAAATACTCGACACCGTCAGGCGTAAAGAGGCTGCGCGACAGTCCCAGCTCATCCAGCACGGCCGCATCAAACAGCCCCTGGAATGCGATATTGTGGATCGTCATTACGACCGGCGGTGTGGATTGCCCGCTTTGGTGCAGATAGGCAGGGACAAGCCCGGCCTGCCAGTCATGCGCGTTCACCACGTCGGGCAGCCAGTCCGCGATGCCTTTCAGCGCAACCTCAGCGCCCACGCGCGAAAGCGCGCCGTAACGGAGGTGATTGTCCGGCCAGTCCTGTCCCGTTGCATCCAGATAGATGCTGCCGGGCCGGTCATAAAGATGCGGCGCATCCAGAAGCAGTAGGTCGAGACTCTCGGCGCGGACGGCAACCAACCTTGCCGGCCCGCCGAAAAGATCGGGAAAGCGCATCACTTCTTCCCCGCCCGTTACCAGAGCCGCCAGCGCCGGATAGGCGGGAAGCAGAACCTTCACGCTCGCCCCCAATTGGGCCAGCGCCTTCGGCACCGCGCCGATGACGTCGGCCAGTCCACCCGTCTTGACGAACGGGGCACATTCGGAAGCGACGAATAAAAGTTTCACCTAACCATCCAATGCTTCGATCATCGGCGCTGTAATCAGGCATATCCCATTGTCGGTTCTGCGAAAGCGTTTCGCATCCGCTATCGGATCTTCGCCGACGACGAGGCCTTCCGGGATACGTACCCCCCGGTCGATCACTACATTGCTGAGCTGTGCACTTCTGCCGATGTCGACATAGGGCATCGCCACGACGCCTTCGAGCTTTGAGAAGGAATGCGTTCGCACGCCCGTGAACAGCAGGCAGCGATGCAGGCTCGAACCCGAGATGATACAGCCGCCCGATACCATGGATGAAATTGCCTGCCCGCGTCGCCCCTCTTCGTTGTGGATAAACTTCGCGGGCGCGGTCAGTTCCGAGTATGTCCAGATCGGCCATTCATTGTCATAAAGGTCAAGCTCCGGCATGAAATCCGTAAGGTCGATATTGGCCTGCCAGAAAGCGTCTACCGTACCCACATCACGCCAGTAGGGTGCCTTTTCCAGCCCGGTCCGTACACAAGATCTGCTGAACGGATGCGCAACGGCCTTGCCGCTCTTCACGATCGCCGGGATCAGGTCCTTGCCGAAATCATTGCTGGAAGAGGGATCAGCGGCATCCGCACGAAGCAGTTCGATGAGGTATTCCGTCTCGAAGACATAGATTCCCATGCTGGCAAGCGAGAGCTCGGGATGGCCCGGCATCGCGGGAGGGTTCGCAGGTTTCTCGACAAAATCAAGGATGCGGTCGTCGTCGCCAACCTTCATTACGCCGAAGCCCTTCGCTTCTTCCCGCGGGACCTCGATGCACCCCACCGTCACGTCGGCACCGCTATCGACGTGATGCGCGATCATCCGCGAATAGTCCTGTTTGTAGATGTGATCGCCCGCAAGGATGACGATGTATTTGGGACGGTAACCCTCGATAATGTCGATGTTCTGGGTGACCGCGTCGGCCGTGCCCTTATACCAGTTCTCCTCGTCAAGTCGCTGCGACGCAGGCAGGATGTCGAGAGACTCGTTGCGCTCAGCGCGAAAGAAGCTCCAGCCGCGCTGAAGATGCCGGATCAGGGAATGCGCCTTGTACTGGGTCGCCACGCCAATCCGCCGGATGCCGGAATTGACTGCGTTGGAAAGCGCGAAGTCGATGATGCGACTCTTGCCGCCGAAATACATTGCAGGTTTGGCGCGTCTGTCTGTCAGTTCGTACAAACGGCTGCCCCGACCACCGGCCAGAACGAATGCCATGGTTTGGTTTGCAAGCCGGTGGGGTTCCCTGTCCATGAATTCCTCTCCCTTCAAGATGCCAATTTAAATCAGATCGTGCTCAGTCCTGTTGCAGTTCGAAGAACAATGTCGAAAGCGGCGGCAGCGTCAGTGCCAACGAATGCGCCCGGCCAGATGCTGCGATCTGTTCGCTGTCGGCGTGGCCAAGATTGCCACGGCCGCCGCCGCCATAGGCGCTCGCGTCGGTATTCAGCCTCTCGATCCAGCGACCGGGACTTGGCACGCCGATGCGCCGTCCGGTGCGCTCAACCGGCGTCATGTTGCAGACCACCAGCACCGGTGCGCCTTCCTCGCCGCGCCGCAGCCAGGCAAATATGGATTCGTCCGCAGCCCCTTCCTCGACCCACTCGAACCCTTCGGGTTTGCTGTCCAGCTGGTGGAGCGCAGGCGTCTTTGCGTAAAGCGCATTGAGGTCGCGGACCAACGTTTGCACACCTCTGTGCAGGTCGATGTCAAGCAGATGCCAGTCAAGGCTGGTATCATGGTTCCATTCGGCGCCCTGCGCGAACTCGCAGCCCATGAACATCAGCTTTTTGCCCGGATGCCCCCACATGAACCCGTAATAGGCCCGCAGATTGGCGAACTTGTCGTCGCCATGCCCCGGCATCTTGTCCAGAAGTGAGCCCTTGCCATGCACGACTTCGTCATGGCTGAGCGGCAGCACAAAGTTTTCCGAGAAGGCATAGTGAAGGCCGAAGGTCATCTTGTGGTGGTGGTACTTCCGATGCACCGGGTCTTCGGACATGTAGGACAGCGTGTCATTCATCCATCCCATGTTCCACTTGTACCCAAAGCCAAGCCCGCCTGCGCTGGTCGGCGCGCTGACGCCCGGAAAGGCGGTGGATTCCTCGGCGACGGTCATGATCCCCGGCATCTCGCCGTAGCAGATCTCATTCGTGCGTTGGAGGAACTCAATCGCTTCGAGGTTCTCTCTTCCGCCATGTTTGTTGGGCACCCATTCGCCATCTTTCCGCGAATAATCGCGGTAAAGCATCGAAGCCACCGCATCGACGCGCAATCCATCGATGTGGTGTTCGCGCAGCCAGTAAAGCGCGTTGGACATCAGGTAGTTGGCGACCTCGCGGCGACCGTAGTTGTAGACGAGCGTATTCCAGTCGGGATGAAACCCTTCCTTCCGGTCGGCGTGTTCGTAAAGCGGGGTGCCGTCGAAAAGGCCAAGCCCGTGCTGATCCTCGGGGAAATGGCCCGGCACCCAGTCCAGGATCAGGCCGATATCCGCCGCGTGACACGCCTCGACAAAGGCGCGGAACTCTTCGAGCGTGCCATGCCGGATCGTTGGCGCGAAAAGGCCGATGGGCTGGTATCCCCAGGACCCGTCAAACGGAAACTCCGAGACGGGCATCAGCTCGATATGGGTGAAACCCATGTCTTTCGCATAGCCGACCAACTGGGTCGCATGCTCCAGGTAGGAAAGCGGCCGGTCTCCTTCTCCGGGCACGCGCTTCCAGGACCCCAAATGAACTTCATAAACCGAGATCGGCTGGTCGATCCGGTGCGCCGCATCCCGTTTCGTCATCCATGCCTTGTCGGCCCAATCATGACCGCGAAGTTTGCGCACGACCGAGGCGGTCTTCGGGGGATGCTCTGCGCCGAACCCGAACGGGTCCGATTTCTGCGGCAGAAGCTGCCCGTGCGGGCCAAGGAGTTCATACTTGTAGGCTTCCCCTTCGCCGATACCGGGCAGGAAGACCTCCCAGACGCCGGTCTGACCACGCAGGCGCATCAGATGACGGCGGCCATCCCATCCGTTGAAGTTGCCGACGACCGAGACACGGCGTGCATTCGGCGCCCAGACTGCAAAATGTGTGCCCTCTGCGCCTTCATGCGTCATCACATGGGCGCCCAGCACCTCCCACAGGTTCAGGTGTGCACCTTCGCCGATCAGATGCTCGTCAAGCGCGCCTAAGACTGGTCCGAACCGGTAGGGATCCTCGACGGTCCAGACCTTGTCGTCTCGCGTCATTCGAAGCCGGTAGGCGAAGCGCGATTTCCGTCGTGCGGCCCGGCCGACGAACAACCCCGGCGCATCGGCGACGGGGGACAGCGAAATGACACGCCGGCCGGTTTTTGCGTCCAGCACCTCGACACTCTCTGCCCAAGCGTCAAAGACGCGCACCGTGGGGGCACCATCCACGATGTGCTGACCCAAGACTGCGAACGGATCCGAATGGGTGCCCGCAAGAATCCGATTGATGTCGTCTGCCGGGATCAGTGTCATCCGCTTCCTCTCAGACCGTCGCGGCCCGGTCGCAGCGACCGGGCATTCCAGATGTCCCGCGCGTAGCCTTCGATTGTTCTATCGGAGGAGAACCAACCGACGCGGGCCGTGTTCAAGACCGCCATGCGGGTCCAGCGGGACGTGTCGCGATAGGCGGCATCGACGTTGCGCTGTTCCGCGAAATAGGCGTCGAAATCGCAGGTCACCAGAAAGTAGTCGTGGTCGTGAAGATTGCCGACAAGCGCCCGGTAGCGCTCCTTGTCCCCGTCGGAGAATGCGCCATCGGCGATTTGCCCCAGAACCCGCTTCAGCCGCGGGCTGGCCTCGATGGCGCGCCGCGCGAAGTCGGGCTCATTGCGGCGGGCGGTGGCCTCGGCTGCCGTCATTCCAAAGAGGAAGAAGTTTTCCGCCCCGACGCGCTCACGGATCTCGACGTTGGCGCCATCCAGCGTCCCGATCGTTGGCGCACCGTTCAGCGCCAGTTTCATGTTGCCGGTCCCCGACGCCTCTTTCCCCGCCGTCGATATCTGCTCTGAAAGGTCGGCCGCCGGGATCAGAAGTTCGGCCATCGAGACGTTGTAGTTTTCGGGGAAGACGACCTGCAAGAGATCACGCGTAGCAGGATCGGAGTTGATCGTCGCGGCCACATCGTTGATCAAATGAATGATCGACTTCGCAGCTACGTAACCAGGCGCTGCCTTGCCGCCGAAGAGCTTGACGCGCGGCGTCCAGTCGCCTGTCGGGTTGTCGCGGATGTCGTTCCAGAGCGCGATGGTCTCAAGGATGTTCATGAGCTGGCGCTTGTACTCATGGACCCGCTTGATCTGCACATCGAACATGGCTGCGGGATCGATCACGATTCCATCTCGCGCCTTCAGCCAGTCCGCGAGCCGCTCTTTGTTGGCGGTCTTCGCCGCGCGGAAGGCCGTCAGGAATCCGGCGTCGTCTGCATGGGGTACCAGCCCGTCCAACTGCTCCAGATTATCGGGCCAGTCGGTGCCGATCGTCGCGTTGATCAGTTCCCTGAGCGGTGGGTTGCAGGAATAAAGCCAGCGGCGCGGCGTGATCCCGTTGGTCTGATTGATGATCCGGTCGGGAAAAGTCTCGTGAAGTTCGGCGAACACCGTTTCCTTCACCAACTCGGAATGCAGTGCCGAGACACCGTTGACCTTGTGTGCCATCACAAACGCCAACTCACCCATCTTGACGGAACCGTCCTCGATGATCCGGATCGCGCTGCCTTTCGCGGCCAGACCCTTTTCCTGAATGATCTCGATGATGCGGCTATGGCGCGGCAGCACCCTCGCGAACAGGTCCAACGGCCAGCGCTCCAGCGCCTCGGGCAGAAGCGTGTGGTTGGTATAGCCGAGGCAGGCTCGTGCGATTTCAATGGCGCGGTCCATCGCTATGCCATGCTCATCGACCAAAAGACGGACAAGCTCGGGCCCGGCGATCGCGGGGTGGGTGTCGTTCATCTGAATGGCGACATGGTCCGGCAGCGCGTCGAAACCATGGCCCTCGGACAGGAAGCGGCGCAGCAAATCCTGAATCGATGCGGCGGTGAAGAAATATTCTTGCTTCAGCCGCAACTCCTTTCCGATCTCAGTCGTGTCGTCGGGATAAAGCACTCGCGAAATTGTCCGTGCCAGGGCTTCGGGCGCACTCGCCGCCAGATAGTCCCCCCTGTTGAAACTTGCCAAATCGAAAAGCTTCGTCGGCTTTGCAGACCAAAGGCGCAGCGTGTTCACCCATTTGCCCTGCCAGCCGACGATTGGAGTGTCATAGGCCGACGCGATTACCGTCTCGTCCGGGTGCCAGACGGCTTTGCCGCCATCCTCGGTCACATGGCCGCCGAAACCGATTGGATAGGCGACCTCGGGGCGCTCGAACTCCCAAGGGTGGCGCTGGGCGAGCCAGCCTTCGGCAACCTCGACCTGTTCGCCATTCTCGAAATGCTGCTCGAAAAGGCCATGTTCATAACGGATGCCATAGCCATAGGCCGGGATCGCGAGTGTCGAGAGGCTGTCGAGAAAACAGGCGGCGAGTCGTCCAAGCCCGCCGTTGCCCAAAGCTGCGTCCGGTTCATCAACAATGACGGCGTGGTAATCCTGACCCAATGCCGTCAAGGCATCCTCAGCGATCTTCTCGACCCCAAGATTGATCGCGACATCCTCGGTGAGGCGGCCGATAAGGAACTCCATCGACAAGTAGTAGACGCGCTTGGCGTCCGCATCGTAGGTCGTACGGGTGCTTTCAAACCACGGCTCAACTACACGGTCACGCAGAGATAGCGCCAGCGACATGCGCCAATCATAAAGCGATGCATGTTCCGGATCCTTGCCCAGCGAAAGTTTCAGGTGTCGAAGGATCTCCGCCTGAAATGAGGGCACATCGAGTTTGGGCGAGAGTTGGTTGAGCATCCGGGATTATCTGCCTTCTGATCCGACCAAGGTCGGGCATTTTAGTTCATTCGACAACGGCGTCGTTCTTGGTCGCAACCAGTTCATGTGACCAAGGCGGGTTCGCGCCCTGCCGCGAAACGGTAACTGCCGCGACGCGTGCTCCGAAATCGAGTGCGGTCTCTACGTCGGAGCTCTTGAGATTGGCCAAGGCGGGTTTGCTCAGCAGGCCAAGTTCGGCCAGCTTTGCTATCATTCCGGCATTGAACGTGTCACCGGCGCCGACCGTGTCGACCACAACGGCCGAATGTGCCGCAACGTCGGCAAGTTTGCCGCCTCGCGTAAAGGCCGAAGCGCCTTCGCTTCCTTTTGTCAGGATAACGAGCTTGGGGCCGATGTCGCAAAGTGCCTGAACCTTTTCAACAAGCGATGCCGGGCCGGGTACGATCCAGTGGATGTCCTCATCCGAAACCTTCAGGATATCGGTCACTTCGATGATCGAGTTCAGTCGCTCGCGATAGCCTTCGATATTCTTGATCAGGCTCGGTCTGATGTTCGGGTCGAGGACGATCACGCGATCGGCCGCCTCGCGCAGCGCCAGGGCGGCATAGAAGTTGGCACAAGGTTCGCTGATAAGACTGATACCACCGAAATAGAGCGCCGAGATTTCGTTCGTCAGCGGGGGAACTGCCGAGCGATCCAGCATTCGTCCCGCAGTGTTTTCGTCGTAGAACGTGTAGGCCGCGTGTCCGTCGCTCAGGCGGACGAAGGCCAATGTCGTCGGCAGTTCGGACAAGATCACATGACTGGCATCGACGTGGCTCGAGGACAGCGCATCGCGGAGCATGCTGCCAAACAGATCGCGCGATATGCCGGATAGAAACCCGGTCTGCGTTCGCAGGCGGCCGAGCGCGATCGCAGTGTTGAAGACCGCACCTCCGACATGAGCCGAAAAGTTGCTGTTGCCATCCTGATCGACGCTTTCGATCATGTCGATCAGGGCTTCTCCGCAGCAAAGGATCATTCACGTGCTCCAACTAATGCAGTAGGTGTTCGGCCGAAGCCGCTCAGGTGCAAAGCTGCGACGGCGGTTGGGAGTGCAATCTGGTGTCCAAGGCCAGTGACTGCTTTTCGGCCTCAGGCATGTAGGTCACAGTATAACAAAGTCTTTCAGCAGTTCCCTAACTCCGACAGCGGTATTGGTATTTCGATTGGTCATCGATGCCCCCTCGAACTCGAGACCGGGCCGGTAGGCGGCTACGGACCATCGGGTGCATCGCCGAAGATATCGGCCATGATCTCAACCAGAACGTCTCCGATGACAGTTCCCATCTTCAAAGCCGTTTCCTCCGGTTGGCGATGGCGTCCGCATGGCTTTACTGATGACTTTACCGAGGGTCAACAAAAAACTTTACGCGCGCAAAGATTTGATCTATGTTCAGCGGGAAATCAGGGCGTCTGACTGCACGGAATTCAGCAACGGCGGAACGCGACGATGGGCGAAAGCAAAATCCAGACGATGGAAGACTTCGCGGCCGTCAGCGGGGTCTCTCGGCCGACTATATCGAAGTATTTCAACAATCCTGAGAGTGTTCGGAACACCACCCGAGAGCGGATCGAGCGGGCGTTGGAGCGGTTCGAGTACACGCCCAATATCTTCGCGGTCAATCAGAACAGAAGGCTCACCAAGAACATCGGCATCATCGTGCCCTATCTTGCCGATCCCTTCTTTGCCGAGATGGCCCGGATGATCGAGCGGCGCTGCATCGATGCTGGATATTGGCCGATTCTGTTCAGCTCGCATGGACAGCGGCAACTGGAAATCAACGCGCTCGAAACGCTTAAGTCCCTTAAGCCGGCTGGCGCGCTGATCGCGCCGCTGGGGCGCACCTCGGACCTGGAGGTGATAAGAAAGTTCGCTGATGATGTGCCGACTGTGGCATTTGACAGCAATCAGGAAATTGGCGAAGCCTTTGTTGGGTCAGACAATTTTCAGAGTATTGGCTTGATCGTTGACTATCTGTGTCGGACGGGTGAGCCGCCCTGCTTTTTCGAGATGCCACCGGTCAACCCAAATGCCATCAAAAGGCGGACGGCGTATGTCGAAGCGATGGAGCGCTTGGGTCATACGCCTGAGATTATTCACGTTGGGGGCCATAGCTGGGAATTCGAGCAGATGGGTCTCGAAGAGGGTAAGCGTCTGATTTCGCAGCGTACGCTGCCGTCGAATACCGTACTCTGCAGCAACGATCGCATAGCAATCGGGCTCTTGGCGGCGGCATACGATCAGGGATTGCGCGTCGGGCGCGGGCCAGGGTGCGCGATGCGGATTGCCGGCCATGACGACCATCCTTGGTCTCGCTATACCTGCCCGCCACTGACGACTGTGTCGCAGGATTACTCGGCGATCGTGGAGAGCAGTGTCGAGGAGCTGTTCGAAATTATGGCCACTGGCAGCAAGAACGATTCGCGCAAAGAGACCCTTTTTGAGGGCAAACTGGTGTTGCGGCTTTCAGCCTGATCAGGCAAATTTAAAGAGTTCTCGAAAAGAAAATCCAAAAATTTACGCGCGTTAAGTTTTTTATTGACTCGAGACCGCGAACCTTTAGTGATTACCGTTCAACTAACAACATCCAGGGAGGATATTGTATGAAACT
>CBDUOT010000108.1:0-11839 GCA_965368915.1 uncultured Rhodobacterales bacterium
GCTGCGAACCTTGAGATGGAGGGGCACAGCAAATGAACCACAGTTGTGTCTGCCAATGGGTGGCGATTCCGTAATGCCGCGAGCAAATATGCACCGTAAATGAACCAAGAGATCATAGATCACTTCAGAAGAGCCACAGTCACAGACCGCTCGGATTATTCTGCGAAGTGCTCGGCAACTAGAGCGGGCAAGTCATTGAAGTCTTCGAACGCGACCTTGTGGGCAATCTGCTCGACAGGTGACTTCCGATACCCCTTCGTGAACAGGAAGAAGGAAACACCCGCGCGTTCGGCGGTCTCGGCATCTATCTCGCTGTCTCCGACGTAGAGCCGCGGGCCGACGCCCAATTCGTCGAATGCCGCCAGTAGTGGTGCCGGATCGGGCTTTCGGGCAAGGGGATTGTCACCACCCCATATTGAACCGAAGTGGTGGTCGATTCGAAGGTGCCTCAACACCGCCAGGCAAGGTCGGTGAAGCTTGTTGGTACAGATGCCCAGTCGATACTTCTCTGACAGCCTATCCAGCGCCGAACGTGCGCCCGGATACATTTCAGTGAGTGTCACAGCATCGTCGTAACGTGCGGTAACATCCTCTAGCAGACGCTGTTCCAGGTTGGCGGGAAGTCCTCGGGCAACCCGCATCTTCCCAATGAAGACGTGAATGCCCTCGCCGATGAAACTGTGCGTCTCGGCAAGGCTGATGGGCTCGGCTCCAACCCCGGCAAGTGCGGCGTTGGCGATGCTCTGAATGTCCAGCGCGCTGTCGATCAGGGTCCCGTCGAGATCGAAGACGATGCTTCCTGTCATGGTCGATCCACCACGAAATCCGGCACGATCCCGGCCCGCTTGATAGCCGCGCGGACATCTTGACCGGCGAAGAAACCGTATTCGGCGACGAGGGCTGATGCGACACCGGCCGACTGCGCGCCCAGAATGTCAGTATGCAGGCTGTCCCCGACCATCAGGATGCGTGTTTTGTCCACCGGCCCGACCCGATCGAACGCAAGTTCGAAAATATTGGCAAAAGGCTTCCCGAAAAACTCGGGGTTCACCCCAGTACGATCCGCGAGACGGTGGGCGAAATGGCCGGGCTCCGCAGAGAAGCCGGTTTCCCGTGGCGCCACGATGTCCGGGTTCGCGACCAGAACGCGTCTTGGGCGGTCCTTCAGGGCCTCTTCAAGCAGCGCCTGGCGGGCGTCCGTCCAACTTCCGCTTCCGATCAGAAGAAACCCCCCAACCGATCGGTAGGCGTCGACATCGTCGCCTAGCGCGGTTGTCTGCAGTGGCCCCAGATCCTCAAGACGCCCCCCGGCACCGTTCATGACCCCCCAGTGCACGTCGCGTGCGGTGTTAACAAAGGCCGCGAGGGTGGCGCGGCTGGTAACGATATCGTCGGCGGGGAATTCGAAGCCGAGACGGCTGTATTTGCTCTGCAGGTCAGCATGCGGGACACTCGCCGCATTCGATACCACAAGCACGCGCTTCCCGGCTTTTCTAAGCATGTCGATCCGTTCCCGGGTTCCGGGTATTGCCGTTTCCCCGACGTTCAGAACTCCAAACGCATCCAGGAGAAACACGTCGAACTGGTCCGTGATCACTTCGAGTGTCTCGATATGCCGATATCCTCCCGTCCGCGCTTGCGCCGACGGAAGACGGTGCCGGACCGCTTCATATGCCCGAAAGGCTTCGTCTGCAGAAAGCGACATCAAATGATTGCGCCCCGTACCTTCGCCGAAACCCACTCGCTGATGACGACGGCCAGCAGAATGACGAGCAGGATCAGGCTGACCTGAGGCCAGGCGAGTACGTTGAGCGAGGCAGAGAGCTGCAGCCCGATGCCGCCCGCGCCCACAAGTCCCAGCACGGTCGATTCCCGGATGTTGATATCCCAGCGGAACACCGCGATACCCGCGAAAGCAGGCAGGATTTGCGGCACGATCCCATAAGCCATGACTTGCCAGCGGCTTGCGCCCGTAGCGGTGATCGCCTCGACCTGATTGTGGTCGATCTCCTCGATCGCTTCATACAGCAATTTGGCACAGAACCCGATGGATCGGATCGCGATGGCGATGATGCCGGCGAAGACGCCTGGCCCGATGATCGCAATCAGCAGCAGCGCCCAGATCAGTGAGTTGATCGAACGGGTCGAGACGATGATCAGAAGCGCGATGGGCCGGACGAACAGAGCGGAAGGCGTTGTGTTCCGCGCCGCGAGAAACGCGACTGGGATCGCGAGGCAAATCGCGATGAGGGTCCCGAGGGTCGCGATATTCAATGTGTCCCAGATGGGACGGCCTAACTGGGTTATGTATCCCCATTTGGGCGGTGTCGCCCGCGTCCAGATGTCGTTCGCGATGCGCGGCGCGTCCCAGACGAAGAACCAGGTCGTCGCCTCGCTGATCTGGTGCCAGCAGAAAAAGAAAACCGCGATGCCAATCAGCCATCCGAACCAGCGCGCGAGGCTTTCGCCTCGTGTCCTGCGACGCCAGACCTGCGCGCCCTCTCGCTCCAGAACCGGCATTACTGAACCCTCGCGCGGATAATGCCGGAGAGATATTCCAGCGCCATGACAATCCCGATGATCAGGATCAGGATCGCCGCCGCTGTGTCGTACTCATAGCGGTCGAATGCGGTGTTCAGCGTCGCCCCGATACCGCCTGCACCGACGAGGCCCAAGATCGCGCTTTCGCGGAAGTTGATATCGATCCGATAAATTGACAGCCCGACGAGACGCGGCATCACTTGCGGCTGAACGCCGTAGTTAATCCACTGCAACCACTTTGCGCCGCTGGCTTTGATGGCTTCGGCCTGAACCTTGTCCATGGCCTCGATGTCTTCCGCCAGCAGCTTGGACAGGAACCCGATGGTCGCGAACGAAAGCGTCAGGAACCCGGCCAACGGTCCGAAGCCGAAGATGGCGACCAGCAGGATCGCGACGATGATTTCCTGCAGCGCCCGGCTGATCGCCACGATCCCACGGCAAATCACATACACCGGCAGCGGCGCAATGTTGCGCGCCGCGCCAAGGCCAATGGGGATCGAGATCAGGATTCCGACGACCGAGGCCGCGACGGTCATCAAGATGCTTTCCAGCAGCCCGTGCCAGATGTCGCCCCATCGCGACACGAAATCGGGCCGCGTGAACGACAGTACGAACTGCCACCCCCGGTCCAGCCCCTCATAGACCCGGTTCCAATCGACCTCGATGGTCATAAAGGCTGCGATCAGATAGGCGACGAAGCCGATGGTCAGCGTCTGCCGAAGCCAAGCGCGCTTGATGAAGTTCGGCTTGCGCCACCCCTTACCCAGCATGTCGTCGAGTTCGCGATGGCTCATTCCGCCGCCTCGATATCTTCTTCGTCCTCGACCTTCTGAATGGTCGCCTCCCAGTCCTCCTCGCCGTAGATCTCGGTCAGCTTGTCCGGCGCCAGTCCTGTCGGGCCGCCATCGTAGACGATCTCTCCGAACCGCAGACCGACGACGCGCGGCACGAACATCTGCGCCAGCGCCACGTCGTGAATGTTGATGATCGCGGCCAGCCCCCGCTCGCGGCACAACTCGGTGATCAGCCGCATGATCTGTCGGCTGGTCTTGGGGTCGAGCGACGCGGTCGGCTCGTCGACCAGCAAAAGCTTGGGGTTCTGAATCAGCGCCCTGCAGATGCCGACCCGCTGCCGCTGACCGCCCGACAACTCGTCGGCGCGCTTGTCGGCCATGTGCAGCAACCCCACCCGGTCAAGCAGACGGAACGCCTCGTCGACGTCCGTCTGCGGATAGCGACGCAGGAAACTCCGCCAGAAGCCAACATAGCCCAGCCGTCCCGACAGCACGTTCTCCATCACCGTCAGACGCTCGACCAGCGCATATTCCTGAAATATCATGCCCATCGACCGCCGCGCCTTCCGCAGCGCGCTCGACCCCAGTTTGGTCAGGTCCATATCGTCCAGCCAGACCTCTCCGCTCGTCGGTTCCACAAGCCGGTTGATACAGCGGATCATGGTTGATTTGCCCGCGCCGGATGGCCCGATCAGCGCTAGAACCTGGCCATTCGGCACCTCCAGATCGATCGCCTTCAGCGCCTGATCTCCGGTTTTGTAGGTCTTGGTAAGCTTCTGAAGACGCAGCATTCATATTCCCCTGAAAGGGTTTTGGCGGGACCGCAAGGCCCCGCCGGATCATGTGCGGATCATTCGCAGGCGTAGGACACGCCATTCGCTGCGTCGATCTTGCGGATCACTTCCCAGAACTCCTGGTAGGTCATCTCCAGGAACTGGCCCTCGTTCGATTTCGAGAATTCGGCTTCCAGCGTCGTGCCTGCCCATTCGAAGTTCAAGAAGGCATTGCGGATCTTGTCCTGCAACTCCGGTGTCAGGTTGTAGACCGTGCCGAAGCCCGTCGTCGGGAAGGTCTGGGACTTGTAGATCGTGATGACGTCTTCTTCCTTGATGACGTCTCGGCTGATCATCCGCGACTTGACAGAGTTCGCGATCGAGGCCGCCGGATAATCCTTGTTGGCGACGCCAAGGATCGAGTTGTCATGCTTGCCCGAAAAGACCGGTTCGAAATCGCGTTCGGGCAACAGGTCGAAGTCGCTCTTCAGGATCGCTGACGGCGCCTTGAAGCCCGAGTTCGAGGTGGGTGAGGTGAAGGCCAACTGCTTGCCCTTGATGTCTTCAACCTTCTCGATGCCGGACCCCGGATAGGTGATGATCTCCATCTCGTATCCGAAATTGCCGTCTTTCGAGGCCATTATCGTGAACGGCCTAAAGCCAGCGCAATTCACCGCAAGGGGGTTCGAACCGGTGTTGAAGCCCGCGATGTGCAGACGGCCCGAACGCATCGCTTCGATCTGAGCGGCGTTGTTTTGCACCGGGAAGAACATGACCTCCTTGCCGGTTTCGGCTTCGAGATGTTTCAGGAAATCCGACCAAGCGGTCTTGTAGACTGCCGGATCCTCGACGGGCGTATAGGCGAAGATCAAAGTATCCGGGTCGATCTGATCCGCGGGATCGGTCGGGATGTCCGCGATCAGGTCGCCATCCGCGTCGCAGAAGCGTTCGTCAAGATCGCCGCGCGGGCAGTCCTGCGCCGAGGCCGCGCCGCCAAACGAAAGAAGCGCGATTGCGGACGCCCCGATTAAAAGCTTGAAGTTGAGTGTCATGATATCCTCCCAGATATGCGGCCATTCTGCGCCGCGATGCGTTATTCCGTAACGATTATCTCCACCTTCGCGGCAACAAGAGCACTCAGAAGGTCGCCCTTTGGCCTCGCGTCGACAACGATCGATTGCAGGTCCGACAGGTCTCCAACTTGCGCGAGTCCCTTTCGTCCGAACTTGTGCGAGTCGATCAGAAGATGCCGATGTGCGGCGCGTTGCAACATCACCCGCTTCACAGCCGCAAATCCCCGCACTGCCTCAGACGGGCCTTCCGCGGAAAGTCCGGACGACCCGATCATGCAGCGGTCGACGTTGAAGCGGGACAGGAATTCCAGCGTTTCCGTACCGATCACGGCGGATTCTGCCGTCAGGTATTCCCCCGGGCAAAGGAGCACTTCCGGCGCGCCGTGACCAAGCGTCATCGCGACCGGAATCGAATTCGTGATCACCGTGCAATGGGTGCCGATATAGACGAGCGCACGGGCCATCTGGATGGTCGTCGAGCCGGAATCGATCATCACCGTCTCGCCCTCGCGGACCAGCTCGGCGGCGCGGCGCCCGATACGCTCGCGCTCCTCGATCCGGGCACCGGTCCGCTCATCCAGGCCGGGATAGTGCCCCTGTGTCGGGGCCGAGGCGCCTCCGTGCGCGCGCGAAATCAAGCCATCATCGGCGAGCGCATCGAAGTCCCGACGCACGGTTTCCGTCGAGACATTGAAACGTTCCGAAAGCTCGCTGATGCGCACGTGCGGGCGCAGTTTCAGTTCCAGCAGGATTTGCCGGCGCCGCTCGGATTTCTTGGCGCGCGCGCGCCCGTTGTCGACGAGCTTTTCCTTGGTCCGTCCCTCCGACATCAAACCTTCCGACTCGTTTCAAAAGCAAAACTGTGGCGTTTCGGTCGGAAATACAATTATTTTTGTTGCATAAGCCAATATGGGATGTGACGTTTTCCGAATAGCGCAAGGAATATCCGAGGATTGGACCAGCGACCCGCTCAAGCGCCGAACCGTAAGGATCAAATCGCATGATCCTGCTCGATGCGCATTTGTCTGCGGGGCGCGCGCTGCTTCTGTCTCCAGTACCACTGACCCGAACAGGCGTCGCTTGCCCGTTCACGCCGACGTTCAAACGGCGGCTCAGTGACCTCGGCGCGAGTATTGCCGGCGCGTTCATTCCCTTCGTACATCTGTCGCTCGGCGAGCGGCCCGAGCGAGCGCTGGCCCTGCCAGCGTTCGAAGTGCTCGCGCGTATTGTGAACCGTCTCGTGCCGGAGAGCCCGGGATCGCATCGCGACCGACACTGCCTGGACGAAGGCGCACTCGAAAAAATGGGCTATGCCTCATAAGGTCGGACAAACCGGCTCGTTTGAAACCAAGGGAGGAATACAATGAAAAGACTGAATTTGACGGCCGCAGGATCGCTGATCGCGCTTTCGGCTTCGCTTGGCGCTGCACACGCCGAAAGCCTGACGTTCTACTGCTCGGCGCAGGAAGACTGGTGCCAGCTTATGGCGAGGAGTTTCGAGGACGCGACCGGCATCGACGTGGATATGACGCGGAAATCCAGCGGCGAGACGTTCGCCCAGATCCGCGCTGAGGCTTCGAACCCCAAAGGCGATGTCTGGTGGGGCGGTACCGGTGACCCACACCTGCAAGCCGCCGAGGAAGGGCTGACGATGGAGTATATGTCGCCCATGCGCGGAGAGCTCCATGACTGGGCGATCAGCCAAGCCGAAAGCGCGGGCAACAAGACCATCGGCATTTACTCCGGCGCGCTCGGCTACGGCTACAACACCGATCTTCTTGCCGCCAACGAGCTTCCGGAACCGTCCTGCTGGAAGGACCTACTGAAGCCCGAGTACAAGGGGCACGTCCAGATGGCGAACCCAAACTCCTCGGGCACCGCCTACACGACGCTCGCCTCGATGGTGCAGATCTTCGGCGAGGACGAGGGCTTCGAATTCATGAAAGGGCTCCACGCCAACATCAACCAGTACACCAAATCGGGCTCGGCCCCGATCAAGGCGGCGGGTCGCGGCGAAAACACCATCGGCATCGTGTTCATGCATGACGCGGTCGCCCAAGCCGTCGCGGGCTTCCCGGTGAAGGTCGTGGCGCCCTGCGAAGGCACAGGCTACGAGATCGGTTCGATGTCGATCATCGAAGGCGCCCGTAATGTCGAGGAAGCCAAGAAGTTCTACGATTGGGCCCTGTCGGCCGAGGCGCAAAACCTCGCTCTTCAAGTCAACGCTTTCCAGGTGCCTTCAAACAAGGGGGCCCAGACATCCGACAAAGCGCCTGACATGTCGACGATCAAGCTTATCGACTACGACTTCGTGAAGTACGGCTCATCGGATGAGCGCAAGCGCCTGCTGCAAAAATGGGACGAAGAGGTGTCGGTTCTCCCGCAGTAACCTGTGCGCTCTGTAGAAAGTGAACAGACTACCCACCCGGCATTGATCTTCTGGATCGTCGCCGGGTGGGTCGGATACTGTCTTCTGCCATGGTACATGGTAGACGGCGGGCTCTGGTCGTTCGAATGGTTGTTTGACGGCTATCCGTTCGACGACGACTTTGCCCCTGCCGCCTTTCTGATCGGACAGGGCGAAAAGCTTTGGCTTGCACCGCTTCTGATCCCCCTTGCGCTACCGCTTCTGGTCCTGAAACGCCCGAAATCCGACCCGCTCTACGCCCGCATTCTGCTGCTTTCTGGCGCGCTCGGCTTCGGCTGGCTGATCGCTCAAGGATTCTCGATCGGCATCCGTGGTTTCTCCTACGAGTGGTTGAAGGCGTTATTCGGAGACCTCGGCGATCGCCAGTTCGGTATGGGCTACGGCGCGATGATCTGCGCCTCCGCCTTCCTGTTCCTCCTGACCCAAGGCATCGCGGCACGGGGTGCAATCAACGGTGACGTCTTCGTCGTTAGCGCGATCGGCGGCGTCGTCGCCATCGTGACCGCGTTTGTGTTCTTCCCGATCGCGAAGATGCTGTTTGCGGCGTTCGTCACGGAGGAGGGGGCCTATTCCATCTCGGTCTTCGCCGCCAAGTTCTTCGACAACCGGCTTTGGGGCCTTGGTTGCCTCTGGGGTGCGCGCTGCGGTGCCGCTTGGAACTCGCTCTTCCTCGCCGTCGCCGTGGGCTTCATGACCACCGTACTCGGCCTCGCATTCGCCCTCGTCGCCACCCGCTCAGGCTTCCGCTACAAACGCGCCCTGCGCGCGCTGACGGTTTTGCCGATCATCACTCCACCCTTCGTGATCGGTCTCGCGCTCATCCTGCTCTTCGGCCTCTCGGGTACGGTTACCGCGTTTTTCGCTGAACTTTTCGGCATTCAGCCCACGCGCTGGCTCTACGGTCTGCCGGGCATCCTGATTGCGCAGACGTTGGCCTTCACTCCCATCGCCTTTCTTGTCCTGATCGGCGTGGTCGAGGGCGTCTCACCGTCGATGGAGGAAGCCGCTCAGACGCTCCGCGCCAACCGCTGGCAGACCTTCCGCACAGTCTCCTTGCCACTGATGCGCCCCGGCCTCGCCAACGCGTTTCTGCTGGGTTTCATCGAAAGTATGGCCGATTTCGGCAACCCTCTGGTTCTGGGCGGCAATTTCGACGTTCTCTCAACCGAGATATTCTTCGCCATAGTGGGCGCGCAATACGATCAGGGCCGCGCCGCCGTTCTTGCCATGGTGCTGCTGTTCTTCACACTCTCAGCCTTCTACGCCCAGCGTGCATGGCTCGGAAAGAAGAGCTACACCACCGTCACCGGCAAGGGCGACGCGGGCGTGCATCCGTTGATGCCGAGCGGGCTTGCAATCCCCGTGCTGATCGTCGCCCTCGGTTGGGCGCTTTTTACTGCCGTCGTCTATGCCATGATCATCTACGGAAGCGTCGTGGAACTATGGGGCGTGAACAACTCGCTCACATTTAAACACTATGTCACCGCGTTCAGCGTCCGGTTGGAAGAAGAAGGTATCCGCTGGACCGGCGCGGCGTGGGACAGCTTCTGGACAACCATCACTATCGCCGCCATCGCCGCGCCACTCACCGCTGCCGTGGGCCTCGTCGCTGCTTACTTGCTCACCCGGCAAAACTTTGCGGGCAAAGACGCGTTCGAGTTCGGTACGATGCTCTCCTTCGCTATCCCCGGCACCGTCATCGGCGTCAGCTACATTCTCGCCTTCAATGTCCCGCCGATCGAGATCACCGGCACCGGCGTCATCCTCGTCATCAGCTTCATCTTCCGGAACATGCCGGTCGGCGTCCGCGCAGGTATCGCGTCGATGTCCCAGCTCGACAAATCGCTTGATGAGTCGTCGCTCACACTGGGCGCGAACTCATGGCAAACCTTCCGCCGCGTGATCCTGCCGCTTCTTCGGCCCGCGATCCTTGCCGCCCTCGTCTACAGCTTCGTTCGTGCCATGACGGCGATTTCGGCAGTCATTTTCCTCGTCTCGGCGAAATACGACATGGCGACGAGCTATATCATCGGCCGGGTCGAGAATAACGACTACGGCCTTGCCATCGCCTATTCCACGACATTGATTTTCGTGATGCTGGCGGTTGTTGGCGTCATGCAACTGATCGTGGGGCGCACCGAAATCGGGCGCAGGCTAGGACAGTCGCGCACCAATGTCTGAAACGGGAGAAACGCGGATGCAGAAGCACAGCAAGGCCGCGCCGGTGAGGTTCGAAGCAGTCTCGAAAGTTTTCGGGCGCGATGTGGTCGCCGTCGATGCAATCGACCTGACGGTCGAGGCGGGCAAGCTGGTGACGCTTCTTGGCCCGTCGGGCTGTGGCAAGACAACGACGCTGCGCATGATCGCAGGATTGGAAATGGCCACCTCGGGTAGAATTCTGATCGGCGACCGCGATGTCACCAAACTGCCCGCGACCGACCGCGACGTGTCCATGGTCTTTCAATCGTACGCGCTTTTTCCGCATATGAGTGTGTTGGAGAACGTGAAATATGGTCTCACATTCTCAGGCTTTGCCAAGGACGAGGCGCGCGACCGCGCCCTGAAGGGTCTCGACCTTGTCGGTCTGCAAGGTTTCGACAAGCGCCTGCCTTCGGAGCTTTCCGGTGGGCAGCAACAACGTGTGGCGGTGGCGCGCGCGCTCGTGCTCGAACCGCAGGTGCTTCTCTTCGATGAACCGCTATCGAACCTCGATGCCAAGCTTCGTCGCCAAGTGCGGGAGGACATCCGCGCCATCCAGCAGAATCTCGGCCTGACAGTCGTCTACGTCACCCACGATCAGGAGGAAGCGCTCGCCGTTTCTGACGAGATCGTCGTGATGCGGAACGCCGCCATCGCGCAGATCGGCACGCCACGCCAGCTTTACGATGCGCCGAACGACCGCTTCGTCGCAGATTTCATCGGCGAGGCGAACCTGCTTTCTTGTCGGATCGTTTCGGTCGATGGCGACATGGCCACAATCGAAATCGACGGCTATCGCCACAGCCTCCCGGCTCGTGGGTTGGTGCCCGGCGACGCGACGCTGGCCATCCGCCCCTCCCGTATCCTGATCGGGGGCGAGACTGGCATCGCCGCGACGGTGGCCAAGGCGACTTATGTAGGCGTCCGCATGGAATACACTCTGACCGGTGCCTTCGGGCAGGTTTTCGCGGTGCAGGACGACGTAGACGAGCCTCTTGAACCCGGCACCGACGTAAGGATGTCATTCGCCCAAAAGGGCCCTGTGCTACTTCCTGCGTAAACCGTTGGCAAAACTGATTTTCATTACGCATCCAGAGGTGATCGTCGATCCGGATGTCGCCATCACCGAGTGGAGTCTGAGCCAGGATGGCCGAAAGAGAGCGTTGCAATTCGCCGGGTCTGGCATCCTCGGGCAGGTCGGAGAATTCCGGTGCAGCGACGAGAAAAAGGCGCGGGAGACTGCGCATTTGCTTGCTGCGGCAAGCGGCGTGCCCGTCCTGTCCGACCCCGCCCTAGGCGAGAACGACCGATCATCCACAGGTTACCTGCCGCCGGACCAGTTCGAAGCGGCGGCAGACGCCTTCTTTGCGGAGCCGTCGCACAGCTTCCGCGGCTGGGAGACCGCCAAGGCGGCCCAAGCGCGGATCCTTGCCGCCGTGCACCGCGTCATCGCCTCCGCTCCGCCCGGTGATCTCGCCATTGTCTCGCATGGCGCCGTCGGCACGCTTCTTTGGTGCCACCTCATGGGGTTGCCCATCGACCGGCGCCACGATCAGCCGTCGCAGGGGCATTTCTGGTGTGCCGACTTGTCCAGCCTTCGCCCTGAAACCGGTTGGCGACCCATCGCTTGAGTCCGGTTGAACCTCAGCCGCCCCACGCGTCATCGGCGATTGAGACCAGTGTCCCAAAGACATCTCGACTGCCCGCGATCACCCGCCCGCCGGTCTGGATCATTTCGCCCGCATCCTGTTCCTCGACGAGCCCTCCGGCCTCCTCGACCATCAACTGGCCCGCCAGACAATCCCAGGCATTCATGTGCTCTTCGACATAGCCAAGCAGTCGGCCCGCTGCGACATAGGCAAGTGAGAGGGCGCCACTTGCATTCCGGTGATACAGCGCGCCTCGCTCGACCAGCGCCGCGATGACCGGCACGACATTCGCCGCTTCCACTCGGTTCGAATAGCCGACCGAGACAGTGCCGCTTGCCATTGGAACCCCGGATGCGACCTGCATCGGTGCGCCATTCAGCGT
>CBDUOT010000109.1:0-11659 GCA_965368915.1 uncultured Rhodobacterales bacterium
GCAGCATGGGCATCAGTATCAACATCGCGACGCATATGGCGCGCTGCGCGCCGATGCTGGCAGGCAAGACGCAAGGCGTCATGCTCGGGCGCCAGAAGATGCATTTCCGTCCGGGCTGGAAGGGACGTCTGGTACGAAACCTCGCAGGCATGGGAATCGAGGCGAGCGAAGAGGACCTGTTCCAGGAGGATGGCTTCTGCGAAAGCTTCCTGAACGCAATCGGGTGGCCGCCGCTTCAAAGCCTCGATTTCTCGGATATCGAGGGCGCGGAGTACATCCACGATCTTTCAGAACCGTTGGGCGACGCTCTGAAGGACCGGTTCGAGGTCGTTTATGACGGCGGGACCACCGAGCATGTCTTCGACATCGCCATGGCGTTTCGAAACGTGAACGCCATGCTCAAAGAGGGCGGCGTCTTCCTGTCCTGTGTCGGGACAGATGGCTGGTTCGGCCACGGATTCTACCAGGTCGGGCCGGACATTCCCTGGAGATACTGGGGCGCTTCGCTCGGCTACGAGGTCCTTGGCGTCTGGACCTTCCCTCGCGCGAGCCGTGAAGACCCCGTCGCGATCCCCGATCCCACTGACACGGCACGGGGGGCGACCCGGTCTTTCGACAAGCCGCAGTTCATCTTCTACGCAGTCAGGAAGCCAGCCGGACCGATCACGCCCAAACCGGTAATCCAATCGCACTATGTCGACTACTGACCTCCGGAGGTTTCCTTGGCTGAACTGAGCGTTGAAGAAGAGCTTGCGAAACTCAAGCGGAGACAAGAGCGCAACATGCGTCACGCCTTCGCTCAAGGGCTTATGCAGGGCATTCTGTCGATGCTTCGGCCGGGCGACGTGGTGTTGGATTGCGGCGCGAATGTCGGCGCCGTCACGGGGCCTTTAGCAGCCACCGGGGCGGAGGTGCATTCCTACGAACCCGATCCCTATGCATTCGGTGTTCTGTCTTCGGTTTATTCCAAAGTGCCGAATGTCACGCTGCACAACGCGGCCGTCGGCACGAAGGCGGGCACCATCCAGCTGATGCGCGCGGACAACTTCGAAAAGAACCCCAAGGGGGCGTCGGTGAAAAGCACGGTCGTGACAGGTGGCCGACGCATCGACGAAAACGAAGGTAACGCGATCGATGTGGAGCTGATCGATTTACCCGGGACAATCCGGTCGATGGTTCAAGAGCACGGCGAAATCGCCTTCCTCAAGATGGATATCGAGGGGGCGGAGCTTGAACTTCTTGAAACGATGCTGGCCGAGGATCTGTTCGAAAACATTCGTCTGACCGTCGCCGAGACGCATGAGAAGAAGTTCCGTGACCTCGCGCCCCGTTTCGCGGAATTGCGGCGCGCAATCGGCGAACGCTATCCGCCGACGAAGGTCAATCTGGATTGGATCTGAACTGGTCTTCGGCCCCGCCGATCTGGCTTAGCCGTCGGACACCTGCATGGCGTTGCAGCATGTCCTTGCCCTGACGGGACAATCCCGCCTCCTTGATCAGGACCCAGCGCCGGTAATGCACCGTGAATATTTCGCGGTCATCGGGCAGCGGCTCGCCGCGTAGCTTGCCGCCAAGGATGTAATGTTGCTCCTCGTCCATCAGTTTAACGTCGAGCCCGGATTTCCGGATCGCGAGCGGCAGGCTCATCTGGTCGAGATAGGGGCGCTTCTTGGGGATATCGGGCGCGGCGTCGATCGTCTGGGCGATATCCATCCAGACTTCCGGAAACCGCTTTCCGTCGGCGGTTCTGAAGTCTTCGGGGAAGGTTACGAATCCTGAGCTGAAGTAGGGCAGGCGCGGTTTTCCGCGCTTCTGGCGGGCGAGCATCATGCGTTCCTTTGGGACTTCCATTCCGCAGACCCCATAGATGTCGTTCCAGATCGACTGGGGCGCCCAGTTCATAGACGCGGCCGGCGTCAGCCGGACGGCGCCTGCGGCCACGATGTTTTCAACTCTGTTCGGGCGTAGGCAGAGGATGTCGGAATCCATGAAGCCTGAAAACGCGGTGTCGCGAGGTTCCAGTGCGGCGAGGATCTTGTTGCCGTGCGGGTAGGGGGGGTCGAACCGGCCTTCGGTCTGGAACGTCCTCAGATCGCAGCGCAAACGCCGAAGCGCTTCGATCACGTCACCGCTGACCTCGCCGATACGATGCTCCGGGCAATAGCCGACAAGGCGAACGCGCGCCCCAAACTGTTCCCGGATCGAGGCGGCGAGATGGCAGGCCATGTTCTGGTATTGCGGTGGTTCGACGATGAAGAAGAGCGTCACGTCTGCGGCGTCGATCATCTGTCTGCCCGTACTTTGCGACGCGCCACCGCGTCTTCCCACCCATAGAAACGGGCGCCGCTTTCGAAGGGAAGCGCCCGCGCGGAGAACGTCGCACGGTCGGTGTATTGGCGCAACAAGGCGATCAGGCGCCCGCTTCCGCCGCGGGCCAAAGCCGTATTGCGCCGAGCGTGGCCCCGGCCGCGAGAAGCCCGAGCAGGATCGCGGCTGCCGCCATGCCCGCTTCGGCGCCAAGCCAGCCGGCCAGCGGATAGGCCACTAGCCAGGCCGCGTGGCTCAGGGCGAAGTGGGCGGCGTAGAGCGCCGGGCGTTCGGCGGGCGCGGCAGCTCGCCGAAGAAGCCGTCCCCCGGGCGTCAACACCGTCGCGTAGGCGATCCCCATCGCGACCATCCAGGTCAGGTAAAGCGGCCAAAGCGTCTCGCCAAAGGCTTGCGCAGTGGCGAAGATCGCCGACCCTACGATTTGCAGAACGGCTAGCGCGCCTGCTCCCGTCAGCATGATGGGGCGGTCCGGGAGCCGCTCAAGAAGCCTGGGCAACAGCATAGCGGCCAGCATCGACCCGGCACCGAAGGCTGCGGTCGCGACCGCCACTTCCGGTTTGCCCCGCCCGAACAGCGCGCCGGTTATGACGGCGGTATTGACGATCACCATCGCGCCGCCCGCTGCCGCCGCGAGGCTGAGGGCGAGAAGGCCACGCAGGTCTTCCCGCGCGAGCATCATCCGAACGCCAGCAAAGGTTCGCTGCCAGGTTCCGGCGGGCGTTCGTTGCGCGGGCGGTGGCGGGCTCGCCCAGGCCACCAGCGCTGCCGAACCCAGAAAGCCGATCGCGGTTCCGACGAAGAGGCCATTCACGGGAATGAGCAGGAGCAGCAATGCTGCAAGCGCGGGGCTTGCGATGTTCTCTATGTCATATGCAAGCCGTGACAGCGACAGCGCGCGCGTGTAACTGCCTTCGTCGGGCAGGATGTCGGGGATCGTGGCCTGGAATGTCGGCGTAAAGGCCGCCGAGATGGCCTGAAGCGCGAAGATTAGGACGTAGATCTGCCAGATCTCGGTAACGAACGGCAACAAAAGCGCGATGCCCGCGCGCATCAGGTCGAGCGTGACGAGAAGTCCGCGCCTTGGCAGTCCGCCAAGGATCGCGTTCGCAATCGGCGCCAGCGTGACATAGGCGATCATCTTGAGCGTCAGGGCCACCCCAAGGACAAGCCCGCCGCGCAGTCCCGCCAGATCGTAGGCCAGCAGGGCCAGCGCTATGGTCAGCAGGCCCGTGCCCAGAAGCGCCGTGATCTGCGCCGCGAAAAGCCGCGCGAAGCCCGGATGAGAAAGCGGCGCGAAAAGGCCCTGCACTGGCTCAGGCCCGTTTGATCGCGGCAGTCAGAATCCCCATCCCAACAAGCGCGCCCCCGCCGGTGCGGCTTAACCAAAGCCGGACGGACGGCTTGCGGATGCGGGCTCGCAGGCGATCAGCGAGCAGCGCGAAGGCCAGCGCGTTCAGCGTGGCGAGACCGACGAAGGTCGCGATCAGCACCGCGAATTGCGGCAAGAGCGGTGCTTCGGGTCGGATGAACTGGGGTACGAACGCAATGAAGAAGGCGATGGACTTTGGGTTGAGCGCGGTGACCGTCGCCGCGTGCCTGAAGATGCCGCGCGCGGGGATGTCCGCATCTGTTTCCACGCCGAGTGCGCCCGCAGGCTTCGCGCGCAAAAGCTTCACGCCCAGCCAGACGAGATAGACAGCACCTACCCATTTCAGTGCCGTGAAGAGTGTCGCCGACGCGAGAACGAGCGCGCCCAATCCGGCCAACGATGCGCTCATCGCGATCAGATCGCCGAGCGCCACCCCGAAGGCTGTTGCCAACGCGACGCGGCGGCCCTGCGAGATCGCGTAGCTCAGAACCAGAAGAACCGTGGGGCCCGGGATCAGAAGAAGTGCTGTCGACGCCGCAACGAAGGCCAGCCAGAGATCGAACGACATAAGGGTTCTCCGCCATCTGAAGGTTCGCGGAGCCAGCCACGGCGGCGCGCAGCTGTCAATGCTGCCCGCGCCTGCGACCATCGTGGGGCTTCACGCGGCACGCACGATCGGTGCTTAAGTCGTACATGCCCCCGCCGCAACGGACCTTGACCCCGGCAACCCGCGCCACCAGCATGACGCGAGACTGACAGGAGCCTGATGTGACCGCTATTCCCACTTCGATCGACGCCGTGGTCAAGATGCTCGCGGATGAGGGCTATGTCTGCGGCCGCGACCTCGGGACCGTCGTGTTTCTCGCACTGAAACTCGGGCGGCCGTTGTTCCTCGAAGGGGAGGCGGGTGTCGGCAAGACCGAGATCGCCAAGGCACTGTCCGCAGCGCTCGGACGGCACCTGATCCGGCTTCAGTGCTACGAAGGCCTCGACGCCGCCTCGGCCGTCTGTGACTGGAATTTCGCGGCCCAGATGATCGCGATCCGCACCGCAGAGGCGGGTGGGACGGCGGACCGGGACGCGCTTCGCGCCGAGCTTTTCACCGAGGACTACCTGATCGAACGCCCGCTACTGGCCGCGATGCGGCCCCAGCCGGGCGGTGCTCCGGTTCTGCTGATCGACGAACTCGATCGCACAGACGAACCTTTCGAGGCATTCCTGCTGGAAGCGCTTTCCGACTTTCAGGTCACGATCCCCGAACTCGGCACGATCAAAGCGCCCGAACCGCCGATCGTGATCCTGACCTCGAACCGCACGCGCGAAGTGCATGACGCGCTCAAGCGCCGCTGTCTTTATCACTGGGTCGATTATCCTTCGTTCGAGCGAGAAATGGAGATTGTCCACGCCCGCGCCCCTGAAGCAGCCGAGACTCTGTCGCGCGAGGTTGTCGCTTTCGTCCAGAAGCTCAGGACCGAGGACTTGTTCAAGAAACCCGGTGTCGCCGAAACGATCGACTGGGCCAAGTGTCTGCTCGCGCTCGACGTCATCGCGCTTTCGCCCGAGGTCATCGCCGATACGCTGGGCGCGATCCTGAAGTACCAGGATGATATCCAGAAAATCGCAGGGTCGCCCGCGAAGAAGATCCTCGACGAGGTGCGGGCCGAACTGGCGGAGGCCTAGGACGGATGATGCAGCGCGGCCCCGTCTTTCCGTCCGGAACGACCCCCGGGGGCTCGGGGGTAGTCAGCTTCCATCTAGCGCGCCATGGCTGAGCAGCTTCCCCTCGATATCCCCGAAGACGGCAAGCTCGTCGCGAACATCACGCATTTCGCCCGCGCGCTTCGAAAGGCCGGAATGAAGGTCGGCCCCGGCCGCGTCGTGGAGGCGATCCGCGCGGTCGAGGCGGCGGGTTTCACCGAGAAGCGCGATTTCTACTGGGTGCTTCACGCCTGTTTCGTCTCGCGCGCCGAGGACCGCGTCGTCTTCGCGCAAGTCTTCCGCCTTTATTGGCGCGACCCACGCTATCTCGAACACATGATGAGCCTCATGTTGCCCGCGATCCGCGGCGTGCAGGAGGATCGCCCGGCCGCCGCGGCCGAAAAGCGCGCGGCCGAGGCGATGCTAGACGGTGTTTCGCGCGATCTGCCCGATATGGAAGAGGGACAGGAAGACGAGGTCCAGATCGAGATCGACGCGAGCGCAACCGCGTCCGAGGAAGAACGGCTCAGGTCGCTCGATTTCGAACTGATGTCCGTGGCGGAAACTGCAGAGGCGAAGCGGATGATCCGGCGGCTGTCACTGCCGGTCCAACCACTGGTGTCGCGGCGCACCATGGCCGATCCACGGGGACGCATCGCGGACTGGCGCGGAACGATGCGGACCGCGATGCGGCGGGGTGGCGAGGTCGCGGCGCTTCAGGTTCGAAGACGGCGGCGGCGCTGGCCGAACCTTGTGGTTCTCTGCGACATTTCCGGGTCCATGTCGCAATACAGCCGGATGGTGCTGCACTTCCTGCACGCGGTCGCGAACCGGAAGGGCGCGGGCTGGGCGAAGGTCCATGCCTTCACCTTCGGCACGCGTCTGACCAACATCACCCGTCACCTTGCAACTCGCGATGTCGATGCCGCTCTCGCCGCCGCCGGGTCCGAGGCGCAGGACTGGGAAGGTGGGACCCGGATCGGCACCTGCCTGCACGAGTTCAACCGCGACTGGTCGCGCCGCGTGATGGGGCAGGGGGCGGTCGTTCTGCTGATCACCGACGGCCTCGACCGCGACCCGCACCATGACCTCACGCGCGAGATGGAGCGGCTGCATCTCTCCTCTCGCCGCCTCATCTGGATCAACCCGCTTCTGCGCTGGGACGGGTTCGTCCCCAAGGCGCGCGGCATCGCGGCGATGCTGCCCCATGTCGACTGCTTCCGCGCCGGCCATTCCATCGCGACGCTCGAGGCGCTGGGCGATGCGCTGAGCGCCGCGCACGGCGATGGCGAGAAGGCGCGGCTTTTGCGCCTGATCGGCGGATAGGCACCGGTAGGCCCGCGGCCCCGGCGATTTGGGGAACATCCATTCCTGCGAGGCGTTAAGTGTACGGCATCACGAGTGCCAAGCAGGAGAATTGACGATGAAGCGAACCTGGAACACGACAACTGCGCTGATCGCGAGCCTCTCGCTCGCCGTGCCGATTCCGGCCTCGGCGCAAGAGGCGACGGCGATCCCCGAATTCCTCTGTGCGGATGGAAACGAGCCCCCATGCGCGCCGGGCGTGGCGGAACTGCCATCCTCTGAAATGGTGTGCGAAGACGGGACGGGATTGCCCTGCGCTGAAGGCGTGTTCGCGGTGCCGATGAACGCAATGATCTGTGCCGATGGCGCGGAGCTTCCTTGCGCTGAAGGCGTGACGGCGAGCGTCCGGCCTGAAATGGTCGATATCCTCGCCGAGATGCGCAATCAGGCAGATGTCTTGGCGGAGGCCGAGGAAGCGGCCACCGAGGTGACCGAAGCGCCGGTTGTCGCGGAGCCGGAAGCGGCGGTCGAAGTGACCCCCGAAGCGGAACCGAGCGCGGATGCGGCAGTCGCAGCTGACGCTGGGGCGGATGCGGCACCGGCTGAACAGACTGAAGCAGTTATCCCGGAATCCACCACCCTCGTCGAAGAAAGCGCGGAAGCGGTTTCTGAAAATATTGTCGAAACCGCGGAGAGCGCCGAAGAGACGGATCTTGCCGCCGCGCTTGAGGCAGAAGCTCAGGCCGAAGCCGCTACAGAGGCGGCAGCGGACGAACCGGTCGCCGAGGCTGTAGCCGAGGCCCCCGCAGAAACCACTGAAACGGCCCAGGAAGAGTCGGTCACGGAAGAGGCCACCGCCGAAGCGCCGGACGCCAGCCCAGCCCCGGCCGCCGAAGAAGCGGCTGAGACGGACGTCGATGCTGCGACCGAGACCGAAGCTACCACCGAAGCGCCGGCCGCTACGGCAGAGGCAGTACAGGTCCCGGTCCTGCCGGTTCAGCCTGACGTTAGCACTGGCGAGGCGCCGGTCGCAGCGGCAGCCGCTGCCCCGCAGGAAGCCGAAACCACCGCTGTGGTTTCCGAAGAAGTGGTGACGGAAGAAACGGCGCGGTCTTCGGACGAGGACTTCGCGAACAAGGTCAATGAGACGGCAGCGAAGGTGACACCCAAGAAGAAGGATGACGGCCTGTCCGATACCGAAAAGGCAGTGCTTCTGGGCTTGGGTGCGGTGGCGGTCGGGGCGATCCTGTCCAACAACCGCAAGGTTGAGCTGAATTCCGGCGACCGTGTCGTCGTCTCGCGCGCCGATGGAACGCAGCAGATCATCAAGGACGACAACGCACTTCTTCGGCAGCCCGGATCGACGCTTCGGACCGAGACCTTTTCGGACGGTTCTACGCGCACGACCGTGACGCGCGAGGATGACTCGCGTATCGTGACGATCCGCGACGCCGAATACCGCGTGCTGCGCCGCATTCACATCTCGCCGGATGGATTGGAGACGGTCCTGATCGACGATACGATTGCGGCCGAGCCCGTCGACATCGCGACCCTTCCGGAGCGCGCTCCGCAGATCGAGATCGCGGCGGATGCAGACGAGGACGCACTGCGGGCCGCACTTGCACGTGAGGCAGCGTTCGACCGTCGCTTCACCCTGGCGCAAGTGCGCGGCATCGAGCGCGTGCGCGCGCTGGTGCCGGTGATCGACCTCGATGCGATCACGTTCGAAACCGGATCGGCTGCGATCCGTCCTGATCAGGCGCGCGCGCTGTCGCAACTGGGCAACCTGATCCGCAGTTACGTGGATGAGAACCCGGGCGAGATCTTCCTGATCGAGGGGCATACCGATGCGGTCGGTGGGGCGGCCTACAACCTCGCCCTGTCGGACCGTCGCGCGGAATCGGTCGCGCTTGCGCTGACGGAGTATTTCGACGTTCCGCCCGAGAACCTTGTCGTTCAGGGGTATGGTGAGGAGTTCCTTAAAGTAGCGACCGAAGAAGCCGAGCGCGCCAACCGGCGGGCGAGCGTGCGGCGGATCACAGATCTGCTGCGCTCCGCCTCGAACTGAGGCAATAGCGCAAATGCGCAAGGATCGGGTCGCGCCCTTGTCGGGCGCGGCCCATTTTAGTCGCAGATCCAGAATGAGGAGACTGCGATGAAGCTTCACTATGAACCTATCAACAGCGAAACCGTGCGCGCCCTGCGGGCAGGGGGACCGGACGCCAACGGTCAGCTACCCGAGCGCGGCGCTGTTTCGGGCGGACGCGGCGAACCTTGCCGCCATTGCCTAAACCAGGTGCCGGAAGGACAGGAATTCCTGATCCTCGCCCATCGGCCGTTCCCGGCGCTTCAGCCCTATGCGGAGTGTGGTCCGATCTTCCTTTGCGCCGGCGACTGTGCGCCCTGGAAGGGCGACGGAGTGCCCCCGATCCTGCAGATGAGCCCCGACTATCTTCTGAAGGGCTACACAAAGGATCACCGCATCTTCTACGGCTCCGGCCGCGTTGTGCCGCAGAGCGACGTGGGTACTTATGCCGCGACGCTGCTGGAAGACAGCCGCATCGCATTCGTCGACGTCCGATCTTCGCGCAACAACTGCTTTCAGGTTCGCATACGCCGCGCGTATCAGGCTGTTGACGCGTGATCCGATCGCGGCCGCGTGCCGTGGCCAACACCTTTGCTCGCGCTCTGGACGTATGTATGGAACGCTCAGGCGGGCCGCAGCGCGGACTTGAGAAGAAAGGCCGCGATACCGACCTTTTGGCACTGGCGGCGCGTTTGGACCCAGCCCATATTGAGGGCCGGAGGACGCGCTATGGACAGGCCCGAACACGACCGTATCCCCGAAATCGCGCTCGGCTGGCACGATGCCGGCGATGGCGCCGCGCTGGCCACCGTGATCGAGACCTGGGGCTCCGCACCCCGACCCGTCGGCAGTCAGCTCGCAGTGTCGGGCAAGGGTGAGATGATGGGTTCCGTCTCGGGCGGCTGCGTCGAGGGTGCGGTGGTCGAAGAAGCGCACGCGGCACTCGCTGACGGCAAGCCGCGGCTTCTGACCTTCGGCGTGAGCGACGAGGAAGCGTTCGCTGTTGGCCTTGCCTGCGGGGGGACGATCCGCGTGCTGGTGGAGCCGGTGGGCGCATCCCTTCCGGCAGAGTTACTGACCGATATTGTCGCGGCTCGGGAAGGGCGCGTGCCCATTGCCTATGTAGTCGACCTTGAAAGCTGGTTACGGCGGATTGAACCGCAGGACGGGGCATTTTCCGAACGGTTCCGCGCGGACAAATCGGGCGTCGAGGGTGCAGAGTTCGTGCACATCCATAACCCGCCGCTCAGGATGATCATCGTGGGCGCTGTCCACATCGCTCAGCCGCTGGTCCACATGGCGCGGGCCTGTGGCTATGACCCGCTGATCGTCGATCCCCGCGAAGCCTTCGCGTCAGAATCGCGCTTTCCGGGCGAGGTCATCAGCCATGACTGGCCGGACGAGGCGATCGCAGCCGTCGGTCTCGACCAGCGGACGGCGGTGGTCACGCTGACCCATGATCCGAAGCTCGACGATCCGGCGATCCAGACCGCCTTACGCTCGGATGTGTTTTACCTTGGATGCCTCGGCTCTACCCGGACCCATGCGAAGCGGGTCGCGCGGCTGACGGAGGCGGGCTTTACCGAAGCGGAGATCGCCCGCATTCACGCGCCCGTTGGCCTCGATATCGGGGCCAAGTCGCCTGCCGAGATCGCGGTATCTGTGATGGCCCAGATCACCACGGTTCTGAGGCGCGGCTGATGAAGTTCGGGCCGGTTGATCTTGACGCAGCGGAAGGGGCGGTGCTGGCGCATTCGCTGAAGGTCGCGGGACGGAAGATGCCGAAAGGCCGGGTGCTTTCCGCTGCAGATATAGGGGCGCTGAAGGCCGAGGGTGTGGCGCGCGTCACCGCGGCACGGCTCGACCCCGGCGACATCGGAGAAGACGAGGCGGCCGCGCGGCTTGCGGCCGCGCTCGTGCCCGATCCGGCAGCGGCGGGGCTGACGCTGTCTTTGCCCCACACGGGACGCGTGAACCTGAACGCCGTGGGCCCGGGCATCGTGGGGATGGACGCCGCGCGTATCCATGCGCTCAACCTGATCCATCCATCAATCACGCTCGCTACGCTCGCACCGTTCACGCGGGTGGCGGCCGGCATGCTGGTCGGGACGGTGAAGATCATCGCCTACGCGGTGCCCGGCGCGGCCTTGGAAGACGCCATCGCGACGGTCGAAGGCGGCGCGGTCCGCATACTGCCGGTGACAAGGAAAAGTGCGGGCCTGATCCTGACAGAGGCGACGGGCGAAGCAGGCAAGCTTGAGGCGAAAGCGCGGGACGCCATCGCCGCAAGGCTCAGCGCACTTGGCATGAGCCTCGCCTCGGTCGAAAGCGTCCCGCACGATGTAGATGCGATTGCGAATGCGCTGGCGCGGCTGCCGGGCGAAATGGCACTGATCCTGACGGGGGCGGCGACCTCGGACGTGAATGATGTCGCGCCCGAAGCGGTGCGGCGCGCGGGAGGGCAGGTGGCCCGGTTCGGCATGCCGGTCGATCCGGGGAACCTGCTGTTTCACGGGCAGCTCGGTGATCGTCCCGTGATCGGGCTGCCGGGTTGCGCCCGATCGCCAGCGCTGAACGGCGCGGACTGGGTGCTGGAACGGCTGGCCTGCGGGCTTGACGTGACCGATGCCGATATCGCGGCGATGGGCGTTGGCGGATTGTTGAAAGAAATCCCCATCCGACCGCAGCCCCGGGAGAGGCGACAGGCCGGATAAACCGTGCTTTGATGCCGACTGCTCAGGTAGGGCCTACGTGTACTGGTTGTGCCGGCGGAGCTAGGCCTGTGCGTATTCCAGTCCGTCGTCGTCGCGACCCTTCGGCGTAAGGTCGAGGATGTGGTACGCGCCGTTGAACGCTTCCAGCCCCCGGCCATA
>CBDUOT010000110.1:0-11206 GCA_965368915.1 uncultured Rhodobacterales bacterium
CGGGCAAGTGCAGGCCCCTGTGCGCTCGTCCTGATGTATCACCGTATCGCCAAGGTTCAAGATGACCCTTGGGATCTCGCTGTTTCGCCGGAAAATTTCGCAGCGCATCTCAGGGTTGTTCGAGGTTTCGGCCCGTGCCTCGGTTTCAGCGCCATGATGGACGCGCTTCAGGGGGGTGCGCCGCCACCCTGCGGAATCGCGGTCACGTTCGACGATGGGTATCTCGACAATCTTGAAGCTGCGCTGCCGCTGCTGGAAGCCGCAGGGGTGCCGGCGACCGTATTCGTCACTTCAGGGACGATTGGCTTGGGGCGCGAGTTCTGGTGGGACATGCTTGTGCGACTGATCCTGTCCACCCCACGGCTTCCGCCGCGACTGACCATCGGCATTTCGGGTCGTCAACATGAACTGCGGATGGGGGAGCGGGGCAGTCCCCAGCGGCTCCGCAGCTTCAACCGGTTGCGCGGCGCGCTACTGCCTCTGCCATTGGAGCAAATTTACTTTCATCTCGATGAAATCGCCGCTTGGGCGGGCCAAGATGCAGTTGGCCCGAAAGAGTCCCATCCGATGGACGAGAACGAGTTGCGGCGCCTGGCGGCATCGCCACTGATCGAAATCGGCGGGCACACCCGCACTCACGCCCCGCTTACGATGATCCCGCCAGATCTGGCTGCCCGCGAGATAGCGGATGGGCGCAAGGAACTGATACGAATGACGGGGCACAAGATCGACAGTTTCGCTTACCCGTTCGGCAAGCACGACCGCGATGTCGTTCGAATGACCGCAGAAGCCGGGTTCCGGCATGCGGCGACGGTGATTGATGGCGTCGCAGCCGCTTCGACTACGCCGCTCCGCGTGCCCCGGCTGCAAGTCAAGAACTGGACTGCAGAGGTGTTCGAATCGAATCTCCGCGCCTATGTCGGAAGCCCACGGCCCGTGACCCCTTTCGCAACCAAGGTGAGCCAATGACCGCGTCCGATACTGATGGTGCACGGATGAAGACGCCGCTCGTCACTGGAATCATCATCTTTCTGAATGGCGAACGCTTCATCGAAGAGGCAATCCAAAGCGTTCTGGCGCAGACGTTCACCGATTGGGAACTCATTCTTGTCGATGACGGCACGACCGATGGAGCTTCGGAGATCGCGCGACGCTACGCCGAAGCGCATCCCGGCCGGATCACGTACACCGAGCATCCGGGCCATGAGAATCGCGGGATGAGCGCCTCGCGCAATGCCGGGCTGCGACTGGCGCGCGGAAAATACATCGCCTTTCTTGATGCCGACGATATCTGGTTGCCGGAACGGTTGGAGCACCACGTCTCGATCCTCGAAGCGAACCCCGAGGTCAGCATGGTCATGGGACCAACAATCCTCTGGTCCAGTTGGAACCGGGCTAACCTGCCCAGTCGCCGCCCCTGGTTGGCCGCGGATATGCAGACTGAACTGGGGCTGCCTGTTGGCGAGGTGTTGGAGCCGCCCATCGTCGCGATCGGGTTCCTGGAAAAGCACGGCGGCAACGTGCCCGGCATTTGCAGCCTTTTGGTGCGCCGCGAGGATCTGCTGGCTGTGGGCGGGTTTGAAGACGAGTTCCGCACCCTTTACGAAGATCAGGTCTTCTTTTTCAAGATATGCCTAAACTATCGGGTCATTGCGACGGACCGAGTGCTGGACCACTACAGGCAGCACCCGGATTCTGCCTGCCATCAGGCCGGCGGGATGACAGGTGATCAAAAGATGCGGCCGGTCTTTCTGGAATGGTTGCAGGACTATCTGATCGAACGAGGCTTCAAAAGCCGCCGCCTGTGGCGCGCCTTCCGCGGAGAGATGTTCCGTTTCGACGAGCCGAAACTGTGGCGCGTGTCGAACCTGCCGCGCGATCTCGTTGACCGGTTCAACGTGCGTAGCCGACGGCTGGTGATCTTTCTGCTGACGCCACGCTTCTACAACTGGCTACGCCGAAAGTTCCGGCTTTCTGTCGTTGATGTCGAGAACGTCCGCTGACGCGATTTGCGGTCAGCGCGCTGGGCTTCAATTGCCTGAAACAACTTTGCCCTTGTCGATCTCGATGACCGTATCTGCGCTGATTGACTGGTTCGCGCGATGGCTCACGACGACGATGGTTCTGTCGTGCATCATTTCGGCGATGCGTTGACGAATTCGATCTTCCCGTGCGGGCTCGATGGCGCTCATCGACTCGTCGAGAATAAGAAGTTGAGGATCGCGCAGCAGGGCCCGCGCGAGGCCGATGCGTTGACGCTGCCCCCCCGAAAAGTTGAGGCCGGCCGAGCCAATTCGCGTATCAAACCCGTCTGGAAGAGCCTCGATATCTTCAAGAATTTCAACCATTGCACAGATGCGCCGAACCTCTTCCATGTCCGCGTCGCGCGCTCCTAGCCGCAAATTCTGTACGACGGTGCCCTCGATCAGCTCCACATCCTGCCCGGCAATTGCCAGCCGCCCCAGCCAGCTTTCTCGACTGTACCGGTGCAAGCTGACACCGTCGACTGTGATCGTGCCGCTATCCGGGTCGTAAAGACGCAAGATCAAATTCAGAATCGTGGTCTTTCCGGACCCGCTGGGCCCCGAAATGGCGGTCGTCTGACCACGCCGGATCGCGAAAGAAGCACCATCCACGCTGGGCCCCCGCCGGGTGTCGTGTGTGAAGCTTACATTTTCGAAGCGCAGTTCCGCCTCCAGGCCCGGAAAGGCCAGTTCACCTTCGATGGCTCTCGGCTTGTCTTCGTCCAGCATTTCGCGGACCGACCGAAGCGAGGCGTTCAAGCCGGCGAGAGCCAGTCGGCTCGTTTCAATTTCGCGCAGGTGAGGCTGCAGCCGAAACAGGAGCAGGACCGCGGCTATCGTCGTCGCCACGTCTACCCGGCTCATGGAGGCGACGACGGCGATCAGAAGCAGGGTTCCCAAGCTCCCGACTTCGCCCATGGGGCCGATAAGGGCCTTGATGCGCTCGGTCCGCACCGCCAGCCGCCTGACCTTGGTCGATGCGGCCCCGAATACCCGCAGCACGTATTTTTCCTGGGCGAAGACGCGCAGGGTGCGGATCCCGTGGAGACTGACCAGCATCCGTTCGGCCAGGACCTGATTTGCGGCGAGCGTTTCCCGGCCAAGACGTCGCACCGGTCGTGAGAGCAGGCGAAGAACGACGAAGACCAACGTTGCACCGATGACGGCGGTGACGCCGACGATCCAAGACAGAATGAAAAGCCCCGCGCCAAACACCACCAGAGCGCAAATGTTCACGCCGATCCGTGCGAGGTGATAGAACGCGTCGGCGACCGTCCATGTCTCGGTCGCGAGCGTGTGGATCAGTTCGCCATGTTCGCGCCCCTGAAGATAGCGGTATCCGACGGTCACGTATTGACGGTGAACAAGGTCACGCATCCGCTGCGCGACATGGTTCATCATCGTCGCGGTCACTACCTGATAGACGTAGACCAGTAGCGCGTTGAACAGGATCATCG
Organism: uncultured Rhodobacterales bacterium; assembly: GCA_965368915.1. Lineage (GTDB taxonomy): Bacteria > Pseudomonadota > Alphaproteobacteria > Rhodobacterales > Rhodobacteraceae > Albidovulum. The sequence continues at coordinate 3,482 of CBDUOT010000110.1, forward strand.
CGAAGAAGGTTGCCGCGATGAGTTGCGGATCTGTCCCGAAAATGTCCGTCAGCGTTGAGTGGATCTTCGCGAGAAAGCCGCCGCCTTCGGCTATGCGGTCGGTCTGACCCAACAGAGCAAAGAGCAGCACAACGGCCAGACCGACGCCCACCGTGTCGGCCAACGCGGCGCCAAGGCCGAGCACGATCATGAGAGGCGCAGCCCAGGTCCAACCCTTGATAAAGCGCGAAAGACGCAGGCTTTCCTGCCAAAAGGTCGTTTGCTCGGTGCCTTGCGTTGCCGCGTCAGGCGCGGGTTCGGTCATGCTTGCCCCAAATGCTTTTACTCGCCAAGATCCCGAAGCCCTGTCGTGGCATAGGTCCGAGACATCGAATAACGGAAACCCCGGCCAGCAGGAAGTCTATTGCCAAGCAAGCCAAAGCTTGGCTCCGCGAAAGAAAACAAACACGGGAAATCTCAAAGAGCTAGGGCGCTGCGACGAAATGCGGCAGGTTCTCGACCTGCTCGCTCTTGCGGGCAGCCCCTAGCACTCTAGACATGCAGCCCTGAGATACTCTGTCTCACTCAGGGCTGAGTGGCGATCAAGTCGGGAAGAGGCGCGTGGAGCGACTAAGAGGCGCCGCCAGCCAGCTTGTCCTGGGTTCTGAATTCGAAGTCCGAAGCGTCATGGCGTTCGTGAAGCTGGTCTTCGAGCGGACCCGAGATTCGATTTACCTTGCGGCCGCGCTGAACCGCAGGGCGTTCACGAATTTCATTAGCCCAGCGTTGCAGGTTCTCGTAGCTTTCGACTTGGAGGAATTCACCCGCATTGTAGGCTTGTCCCAGGGCCAGGTTGCCAAACCACGGCCAGGTGGCAATATCCGCGATCGTGTATTCGTCACCTCCCAGATAGCGATGCTCGGCCAGTTCGCGGTCCAGCACGTCCATCTGGCGCTTCGCCTCCATCGTGAAGCGGTTGATCGGATACTCGAACTTCTCGGGAGCATAGGCGTAGAAGTGGCCGAAGCCTCCGCCAAGGTAGGGTGCCGACCCTTGAAGCCAGAAGAGCCAGTTCAGCGCCTCGGTCCGGGCGGCGGCGTCCTTGGGCAGAAAATGGCCAAACTTTTCTGATAGATAGAGCAGGATGGCGCCGGACTCGAAAACACGGCTTCCCGTTTCAGTGTCGAGAAGGGCTGGAATTTTCGAGTTCGGGTTTATCGCCACGAACCCGGTTGAGAACTGGTCGCCGTTGCTGATCCTGATAAGGTGCGCGTCGTACTCAGCGCCTGTTTCACCAAGTGCCAAAAGCTCTTCCAGCAGGATCGTGACCTTCTGACCATTCGGCGTACCCTGAGAATAAAGCTGCAGCGGATGCTCGCCGCGGGGCAGGGTGGCTTCATGGGTCGGTCCGGCGATCGGGCGATTGGTCTTGGCCCACTCACCGCCATTCTCGGCATCCCATGTCCAGACTTTCGGCGGTTCGTAGGCATTGTCTTTGGGCATCTTCTTGACCTTTTACTGCTGTGCGGGATCGGCCCGCGGTCCTTCTCTCTACTATATTGGGGATCGAATTATTCTGATAGAAGTGCGGTTATCCGAAACCACCTTTTGAAATATTCGAATGTACAGCATCCCCGATCTTGAGACGTTCGTTTCAGTAGCGCGCAACGGCGGCGTTTCTGCCGCCGCGCGGCATCTGGGAATTTCTGCCGCCACGACGAGCCACCGCATCGCCAAACTGGAAAACGCGCTTAGCCTGACTCTGTTCCTGCGCGACAGCCGGAATTTCCGCCTGACGGACGAGGGCCAGGTGTTCCTTGAGCGGGTCGAGAGGATTCTGGAAGACCTCCATCAGGCTGAAAGGGAAGCAGGCGGTGGCGATGCCCCGCTACGCGGCCACCTGCGCGTGACGCTGTCGCCCTGGATACTTTCGCGGTTCATAATGCCGCGGTTGGGTGCGTTTCGTCGCGAAAATCCGGAGCTGACGCTGGAATTTCTGGCGGTCGACAGGTTCATCTCGCTCGTCGAGGAACGACAGGATTGTGCGATCCGGGTGGGCCAGCTTGCCGACAGTGCTCTGATCGCACAGAAACTCTGCGACAATGACAGGATCATCTGCGCCGCGCCTGCCTTTCTGCATAAGTACGGTGCACCAAGCTCTGTGGAGGATCTGAGCTCTGCACTTTGGGTCTGTCTTCCTTGGCAGATGAAATTCGACGTTCGGGCGCCCGATGGCAGTTCCAAGCAGATCACGGCAATGCGCAACGTGATCGTTTCTCACTCCGACATGCTGGCCGATGCCGCGGTGCAAGGTCTTGGACTGGCGGTTAAGTCGCGGCTTGCGGTGCGCGCGGAACTCAAGACTGGAGCGCTTGTCGAGGTCATGCCAGGAACGCTGATTTCCCGTGACGCGCCGATCTGGTTCCTGACAACTCCGGACGCACGTTCAGGCCGCAAGACGGAGGCCTTCGCGAACCTCTGCAAGGAGGCGTTTCAGGCGGAACGATAAACATTCGCGCCATGTGGTTTATAAGTCAGGACGTCAGCTATTTCGGATCTGAAGTTGCGCAATCTTACTGCCGGCGTTTCATCTTCTCCTGCACCGGGGCCCGGTTCGATTCCGACCTGTCAGCCCCGCATCATCGTGCCCGCCATTTTTATCCGAAGGTGCTGACCCATGCGCGGTGAGAAAAGAGAAACGAAGTGGAATCAACACTGTCCGAGGGACTGGTGATCCTTATGGAGTTTGCGGCGGCGCGCCAGCGTCATATAGCGACGATCCATTTATCGTAAGCTTTCGCATTCCTAATCAGAATTTCGGTTCCGGTAGCTCGACCGGGCCGCCATGCTTTTGCCAGGTCGAGAATCCCTCTTTCAGATGTGCTGCTTCGAATCCCATGTCGTTCAGCGTGGCAACGGTAAGGGCCGACCTCCAGCCGCTCGCGCAGTGGAAGACGAATTTCTTGTTCTGACCGAAAATCTCCTTGAAATAAGGACTCTCGGGATCGACCCAGAACTCCACCATACCACGAGGGGCGTGGAAACTGCCTGGGATGAAGCCGGATCTTTGGCGCTCCCTTACGTCGCGGATGTCGACGACGACGACATTCGGGTCGTCCAGCATGGCGATGAGATCCGGAGTCTCAACTTCTTCGATCCGAGCGCGTGCCTCCGCGACAAGCGTGGCGGAGTTCTTCTTCAAAGTTGGCATGGCGTTTCCGTGCTGATATACGAAACATATATTCAATATATTGACACATCTTGGGAGGTCCTGCAACGATGCGTAGGACCGAGATTTCCACACACCAGAGGTTGGTTGCCATGACGAGAAATGCGCCGATTTCACTTTGGGATGCCTCCGCAGAGGAGAGCGAGCCAACCGAGGCTTCGCCGGTCGGCGAGAGGTTGGATGTCGCGATCGTCGGCGGCGGGTTCACCGGGCTTTCGACTGCGTTGCATTGCGCGGAGGCTGGATTGGCGGCCCAGGTCTTCGAGGCAGAGCATGTCGGATACGGCGGTTCTGGCCGCAATGTCGGCCTCGTCAATGCGGGGGTTTGGCTGCCCCCTGCGCAAGTGCGCGAAAAGCTCGGAAAAACCTACGGCCCCCGGTTCCTCGATTGCTTTGGCAAGGGACCCCAGCTTGTCTTCGACCTGATCGAGAAGCACCAGATCCGCTGCGAAGCCACGCGTTCAGGCACCATTCACGCAGCCCATGCGCCTTCGGGATATCGCGACCTGGAAGCGCGTTGGAAGCAATGGCAAGCGTTGGGGGAACCTGTTGATCTTCTCGGACCGGACGCGGTGGCGGAGAAGGTCGGGACCGACGTGTTCCACGGAGGATTGCTCGACCATCGGGCCGGAACGATCAATCCCATGAGCTATTGCCGTGGTCTCGCCCGCGCCGCGACCGGCGCGGGCGCCAAAATCTCGACTGGAGTTCGCGTGACGGGGCTGAGGAAGGAAAACGGCTGCTGGAGACTCCAGACTGACAAGGGCGACGTCACTGCTCGCGCGGTCGTGCTAGGCACCAACGCCTATTCTGATGACCTCTGGCCGGGACTCAAGCAGACCTTCACCGCAATTCACTTTTTCCAACTCGCCACCGAACCGCTCGGCGACCGCGCAGCGCGGATACTGCCCGGAAAGCAGGGCCTGTGGGATACAGGGTCTGTCATGTTCTCGCTGCGACGCGACGCGCAGGATCGGCTGATCATCGGCTCTATGGGCAAGGTGATCGGCACGAAAGACGCCGGGGTGTCGAAACGCTGGGCGGCCAAACGGCTTAACCGGCTGTTTCCCGATCTCGGGCCGGTCACGTTCGAGGAAGCGTGGCATGGTCAGATCGCCATGACGCCAGACAACCTGCCACGCATCCACATGCTGGACGAGGGGCTTTACACTCCGATCGGATACAATGGTCGGGGGATCACGACGGGCACCATCTTCGGGCAGGGAATGGCCGGTCTTCTGACGGGGATGAACGCTGCCGATTTGCCGCTGCCCGTGACGGACGTGACGAAAGTAGCCTCTGCACCACTGATGTCGCGCCTTTACAACATTGCCTTCACCGCAAATCAGATCGTCAGAGGGATCTGAAAGGCCGTGCCTATCGTTCTGGTCGAAACGATGCGGGTATGATCGCGGCAGACCAGGCAAGTAACGACTGCGGAAGTCTGAGAGAAGTGGCACGCGCGACGTGAGCGCACCGGTGACTGGAGCTGCGCAGGACATCCGGGTGAACGTCGCGGGCCCCGACCCGATCGACACCGCGATGATTGCCGGTGTTAATGCAAACCCGAACGCGATGAAGATGGTCATGTCGCGCATCCCTATGGGCCGCATGGGAACCACTCTCGTAATGGGTGATACGGTCGTGTTCCTTGCCTCGGAGAAGACAAATCACGTCACGGGCGAAACGGTCCATGTGGACGGGGGCCGCCTGGGTCCGAATTGCGTGGCCTTGGAAGTTGCGGCTGCGAAACTTCAAGTCTTGCTCTGGTTAGCGCTCGTAGGTTTGCGGGTGCCGATCATCAACTGGTCCCGATACACGAGCGCTCGGTTATCGAGCCTGATCTCTCAGGCGCGCAGGGAACAATCCCCAGCGAAGGGCGTTCTTTTCTCGAACAACCGTAACCGCATTTGATTGAGGACCGATATGAGCGCGCCCCGCACGAACATCGAAAAGCAAGAACGTAAACATGCCGTCCCGCTGCTGGGACTGGTGCTCGCGTCTGTGTTCGGTGTCGGTGTGATCCTCTATTGGGTTTTCCAGTCGGTCGCGGACGCCCCGTCGCCTTCCGACCGTGTCGAAGAGGGCCAAGAGATCACGCCGCCAGAAGTGATGACCGAACCGCAGCAGGCAGAGCCGGGGGCGGTCGCGCCGGTCAGCGGCCAGTGATTGTGTCCTGCCGCTTGGCCAAGGTCCGTTGATCGTTATCCAGGCTCACTGCCGGGAGGTGTCAGATCGACAATTCAAGCTTCCTTTCGGCACTGCAGGTGGAGTTCCTTGAACCGCATGCCCTTCCTTGGTCAGTCATGATTGCTCGACTGATTGGAAGCGTTCTGTTGACCGGCCTGATCGGGTTGGAGCGCGAGACCCGAAATCAATCGGCGGGCCTCAGGACCCATATGCTCGTCGGGCTTGCTGCTGCCTGCTACTGCATGACCACCCTTGATCTGATCGCAGGCGACTATGGGGACGGAGTTCAGATGGACCCGATCCGCCTTGTCGAAGCCGTGACGGGGGGTGTCGCCTTCCTTGCGGCTGGCCTCATCGTCTTCGCGAGGGGCGAAGTCCGGGGATTGACGACAGGGGCGAGCCTGTGGCTCGCTGCCTCGGTCGGGCTTGCGGTCGGTCTCGGACAATGGCTGCTGGCCCTCGCAGTGACCCTATTGGGGCTGTTTGTCGTTCGCGCGCTGCATGTTGCAGAAAAGAAGCTCGGCGTGGGAAAGAATTGAAGATGTTCCCGGGTGACGTCGAAGCGCCCGCCCCTGCTAAACTTGCCGTAATGCGAAAGGTGGCTTGGTGCCCGGTTTCCGTGGCCCGGCTATGTCGTATGACATTGGCGGATTGTTGCCAAGCGTCTGGATAAAAAAGAAAAAACCTCTCCTCCTTCATGGAACCAACGCTCTGCTCCTTCGTTGTGTTTGCAGGCGCATGAGTGCGCTTCTTGTAAAAGAAATGGAGACGAGACCAATGAAAAAGCTGCTACTTTCCACGGCCCTCGCCGCCGCAACGACATTCCCCGTCTTCGCTCAGGACACAGACAACCCGTTCCGTGCCGAAGCCGACCCGATGGAGATTCACGCGTCGAACTTCATCGGCATGCGGGTCTATCGTAGCGAACAGACCGTCGACGCTGACGCATATGAAGGCGTTCAGCAGGACTGGGATGACATCGGCGAAATCAATGACGTCATTCTCAGCCGTGACGGCAATGTCGAAGCCGTTCTCGTCGATATCGGCGGGTTCCTCGGCATCGGTGAAAACCAGGTTGCGGTCGATATGGATGCGATCCGCTTTGTGTCCGACAGCGCCACGGCCGATGACGAAGGCGACTTCTTCCTCGTGATGAACGCGCCCCGCGACGTTTTCGAGCAGGCGCCGACTTACGAGACGTCGGGCGCGATGCACATGGACGAGGCCCCTGCCACGGCTGAGACCGAAGTGGCAAGCGAGACCGACCCCGTGACCGCAGAAGAGACTGAGATGGCCGCTGATGCGCCTGTGGGCGGTGTCGTGCCGATTGAGCGCGACGGTTACGTCGCAGCCGAAGAGGTCGATCTGACGACCGAGCGGCTGACTGGCGCACCGGCCTACGACGCCAACGACGAATGGATCGGCGAAGTGTCTGAACTTCTGCTCAATGACGACGGGCAGGTCCGGGCGGCGATCGTTGATGTCGGCGGCTTCCTGGGCATCGGCGAAAAGCCGGTGGAACTGGAGATGTCGCAGCTCGATATCCTGCGCACCGATGATGGTTCCGACATCCGCGTCTACATCTCGATGACGAAAGAAGAGATGGAAGCGCTGCCTGACTATCAGGGCTGACACCATTTGATGCGAACCGGAAAGACCCGCCTTCGGGCGGGTCTTTTTTTGTGCTGGTTTCAAAGCCGGCTGCGTGGGTGCCCTCTTTGCTGCGCGTGTGGCCCATGGGCGGTGCAGAACCGCTTTCAGGCAAGGTATATTGCGAGCCCGGTTCCGCCGGCAGCGAGTGCAAGAAAGCCGATGAGCAGAAGCAAACCGTCGCGCGTCAGCATCGCGACGGCGTTGATGCTGACCACCGTTGCGAGGATCGAAGAGGAGAATGGCACCAGCTCGAATACGGGCATCATAGCGCCGCAGAGCGCGCAGATTGCGCGGGGCAGGGTGATGAAGGGCTGTCGGAGAAGAAGGCGCAGCCTCGTCTTGCGATGCCGGTCAAGCCATCGCGCGACGGAACGGGCCCGATCAAGAACCTGGTTCGCCCGCGGCATGTCGATCCTGCGTCGCCCGATCCAAGCAGGCAGCCACAAGTGCGATCTTCCAAACAGCATCTGGCCGGAGACAAGGAAAATAAGGCCACCACAGACCGATGAGAACAACGGGATGCCACTAAGGGGCGAAACCACAGCGGCCGCGGGGACGAGCAGCACTGCTGACATGGAAGCGTGGCCGAGCCCTTCGACGAGATCCGAGACAGTCGCGTGTTCCCCGTTCAGAACTTCCTCGGTGCTGTCGATGACGCTCACGACGGATTCCCC
>CBDUOT010000111.1:0-11131 GCA_965368915.1 uncultured Rhodobacterales bacterium
CGATGCGGCACGGGCGCTCGAACACGTCTGCGCGAACCATGTGGCGAAGGCGCCGGGACGGCTGACCTACACGCAACTTCTGAACTCTCGCGGAGGCATCGAGTGCGACCTGACGGTGGCGCGGTTGGCAGACGACCGGTTCTACATCGTCACGGGCACCGGGTTTCGTACCCACGACCTCGCCTGGATCTCAGAGCATCTGCCGGCGGGGGATGTGACAATCCGCGATATCACCGAAGAGTGGGGGACGCTCTCGCTCATGGGGCCGAAATCGCGCGACGTGCTGGAACGGGTGACGGTGGCCGATGTGTCAAATGCCGGCTTCCCATTCGGCCATGCGCGCGAGATTGAAATCGCGGGGGCGATGGTGCGGGCATTGCGCGTGACCTATGTCGGCGAACTGGGCTGGGAGTTGCACGTTCCCTTGGCCGCGACGGGAGCCGTTTTCGATGCGCTGATGGCTGCGGGCGAGGGCGTGGGAATTCGCCCGGTCGGCTACCGGGCGATTGAATCGCTGAGACTGGAAAAGGGCTATCGGGCCTGGTCCTCTGACATCACGCCGAACGACACGCCGTTCGAAGCGGGGCTTGGCTGGACGGTGAAGATGCGGTCGAACGCGGACTTCATCGGGCGGAAGGCGCTGGAATCCGTGGCGGGCCATCCGCTGAAGAAACGGCTGGCCGGGTTCACGATCTCTGATCCCGATGCTGTGCTCGTCGGGCGGGAGACGATCCTGAGGAATGGCGAGCCGGTCGGGTACCTCACGTCTGGCGGATATGGCTATACCGTCGGCAAGGGGGTCGGCTATGGCTATGTTCGCAACGCCGAAGGGGTCACCGACGATTTCCTCACCTCGGGGCGATACGAGCTCGTGGTGGCGAACGAAGCGGTTCCGGCCGTGATCGAGCTGGCACCACTTTACGACCCTGAAAACCTTCGCGTGAAGTCCTGAGACAAAGAGTCGACCTTGAGGCGAAGGGCATCGGTGAACGCATTGCCAGCAAGATCGAAGGCCCTCAGTCCGCCTTACGCAGGACGACTGCGAGGCTCGGCACGGTTGCGGTTTCGCCAGGCATCGAGACATAGGGCTCTGTCTGTTCGACAATCGTGAGGTTCGGGGCGAACCCTGCGATGTGATCGGCAAACCCCTCTTTCCAGAGCGTCGTCTTGACCGTCAGTACGATCACCCCGCCGGGGCGGCAGATACGGACCAGTTCGTCGAGGCCCGTCGGGCCGACATGGCCGGTGGTGAAGACGCCAGCGGACACGATACCGGCGAAGGCGTCGTCGGCGAAGGGCAGGGTCTGCCCGAGCGCGAGGCGGTGGAGCTTCGTGTAGACGCCCTTCCGCGCGGCCACGGCGAGCATGCCTTCGGACAGATCGAGGGCCTCAGTCTCCGGATAGCCAGCTATGGCGAGCCATTCACCCAAAAGGCCGGTACCCGCGCCCGCATCGAGTAGAGGCCGCGCGCCGCGGGGCAGGTGGCGGGCGAGCAGGGCAAGGCAGATCGACGGGTGCCGGTAGCCGGCTGTCGCCATCTCGGCTTCGTAGCTGTCCGCCCAGCCGTCGTAGAGGGCGGCAATCTCGTCCGGGCTTTTCGCGTCGTACACCGAACCGAGTTGTCCGTCGTGTTTCGTGCTGCCCATGCCGTGCTCCCCGCCGGTAGCCTTGTATCTGGAAATGTGTAAGCTTTCAGGAGGTTTGGCAAGGCGAGGGATGGAGATGGCGACGAATGAAACAGCCTTGGCGGAGGTCATCGCGGGGATTCCGGCCTTGGCGGGAAATGGCGCCGAACCGGAACGGCTGGGAGGTCTGACCAATCAGGTTTACCGGGTGGGCGAATATTGCTTGAGGATGCCCGGCAAGGGAACCGAGGAGTATATCGACCGAAAGAACGAAGCCGTCGCTGCGAAAGAGGCTGCGCGGGCGGGTGTGAGCCCGGATGTCATCCATGTCGACCCGGCGACAGGCGTCATGGTCACACGCTTTGTCGACGGCACGGTCACCATGAACCCAGAAGAATTCCGATCCCGGCCCGGTGCACCCTCGCGGGCCGGCGAGGCCTTTCGCCGCCTGCACACATCAGGTGCGGTCTTTCCTTTCCGCTTCGAACTGTTTGCGATGATCGACGAGTATCTCGGTATTCTCGCGACAAAGCACGTCAAGCTGCCCGAAGGCTACCACGACGTCGTGCGCGAGGCCGAAAGTGTTCGTGCGGCGCTGAATGCCAATCCGCTCCCGCTTGCCCCATGTCATTGCGACCCACTCTGCGAAAACTTCCTTGATACGGGAGAACTGATGTGGATCGTCGACTGGGAGTATTCTGGCATGAATGACCCGATGTGGGACCTGGGCGACCTTTCGGTCGAGGGAGGTTTCAACGCCGCTCAGGATAAAGAGATGCTCCACGCCTATTTCGGCGGAGCGCCTTCCGAGAGAGATCATGGGCGAATGGTGATCTACAAGGCGATGTGCGACCTACTCTGGACGCTCTGGGGTTTGATCCAGTTGGCGAACGATAACCCGGCCGATGATTTCCGCGCGTATGCCGACGGCCGTTTCGCGCGTTGCCGCGCGCTCATGGCTGACCCGAATTTCGCACGCCATCTTAAGGCAGTCTCGGGCTGACTTTAGGGCGCGCTGCGGCTCAGCCGACTGGCGAGCAGGTCGCCGGTTTGTGACAGGATCGGATAGGCGATCATGGTAAAGGCCGAGTTCACCTGTTTCAGCGCCCTCAGCGTTTCCTGATGGATATTCGAGGTTTCGATGCTTTCTGTCAGGCCTTGCTTCAGGCGGTCCAGATGCGAGCGTTGGAAGTTCTGCTCGATGTCGCGAACGCGGTCCTTTTCTTCGACGAGCGCCCGGGCGGCGTCAGGATTAAGCGTCATAAGGACGTTCAGACCGGATTGAGCGTTTGCCAACACGCGATCATGGAAGTCGCAGATCTCTCGCCAGCCGGTTTCGGAGAAGGCAGCGCCACTTTGGTCGAGGCGACGGGCGAGGCTGAGCATCGTGTCGGATATTGCGTTCCCTGCGCTTTCAAGGTTGACCGCCATGTCGGCCAATTCGAGCCCCCGCCGCGACACGGCCTCATCGGTCGCTGTTCTCTGCAGCTTCGCGATGTATAGCTTTGTTTCGATATGCATTTTGTCGACTTCGGCTTCCTTCGCGCGAATTGCGTCGGCTGTCCTCTCGTTCCACTCTTCGTAAAGACCGATGACCGAACGCAGCATCGCCTCAACCCCTTCACCCATCTGCAGGATTTCTCGTGCGGCGCAGGCGAGCGCACGGTCTGAGTGTTCGATCGCTGTGGGATCGAGCGCGCTGATGCGAGAGAGGTTCACGGGTTCGGCGGGCGGCTTTACCCAGCGCGAAACGACTTTGAGGACGGGCCCGACCAAAGGCAAAGCGATAAGAAGCAGTGCAAAATTGAAGGCGAGGTGGAGGTTGATGACCTGACGCGCAGGTGTCGAACCAAGCACATCAAGCGGTGGTGAGAACGTTGCGATGGCGAACAGTGCGACCGCCGCGCCGGCACCGCGCAATACGAGGTTGGCGATGATCACGCGGCGCGCTGTCAACTCTGCCCCGAGCGTGAGGACATAGGCGATCATGGCGCCGCCGAGATTGGCGCCCAGAACCATCGCGATGCCGGCGCTTACCGGCAAAACGCCTTGCGCGGACACCGTTACGAAAAGAAGCACGGCGGCAACCGACGATTGGACCGCCCAGGCGAACAGCGCTCCGATGAAGAAGGCCGTCAGTGAGTCGCCGCCAAGATAACTCATGGCGGCGGCAAGCCCGGTACTGTCGCGCAACGGTTGTGTCGCGTCGCGGATCATGGACAGGGAAACGAAAATCAGCGCAAGCCCGATCAGCACCCGCCCGGCCATTCGGTACTCGCGCGTGCTCGACTTCAGAAACAGCGCCACTCCCGCCACCAGAAGCACAGGCACCATCCAGTCTGCCCGCGCCAACAGGATCTGCGCCACGATGGCCGAGCCCAGATCGGCGCCAAGCAGGATCGCAAGTCCTGCGACGGCCGCGAGCGTTCCGGCGGCGACGAAGTTGGCGGTCAGGACTGCAACCGCGGTGGAACTTTGCAGTACGACGGCGGCCGCCGTGCCTGAGACCGCCGCTAGGCCACGATTGTCCGATCCATGCCTGAGAAGTTTTCGCAAGGGCACTGACCAACCGCGCTCGACCCCGGTGCGGACAAGACGCACAGCCCATATCAGGAGCGCTGCGGCACCCGCGACATGAAGCAGAAAGAGCAGCGGTGAATTTTCGGCCAAATGGTTGTCCTGTCCTGAGTCGCGCTTGTCACAAATGTGTCATGAAGAGCCTGCATTCCGCCAGCCCCTGCCAACCGATGCGCGAAGGTGACCATTGACCCGGCGGAGGTTTGTCGCAGAGATGTCACCTTGAAGGGGTGTTTCGAAAATGGCTTTCACCATCAGGCAGTTGCAGTTCTTTGTTGCGGCGGCTGAAAAGTCGAGCGTCTCGGGTGCCGCGCGGGCGCTGTCAATCTCGCAAAGTTCGATCACCGAGGCGATCCAGTCACTCGAGGCCGATCTGGGGGTTGCACTGTTCGAGCGGAAGGCTCGGGGGCTGGAGCTTACGCACAAGGGATCGCTTTTCCTCCGCCACGCGACCCAGATCCTCGGCGATGTATCGAATGCGCGGATGGCGTTTCGAGAAGAGGCGGGGCAGATGGCGGGCCGCTTGTCTCTTGGCGTGACCTCCTTGGTCGCCGGCTACGTGCTTTCTGATATCTTGTCGCGCTTTCGTCGCGCCTGGCCGCAAGTGGAGCTTTCAGCGATCGAAGACAACGGCGATTATTTGCAGCACTTGCTGATCGGAGGCGAGCTGGACGTCGCCGTCATGCTCACGTCTTCGATCCGCGACCGGGCGGCGATGTATGTGGAATCGCTGCTCGTCTCTCCCTATCGGCTCTGGCTGCCGCTCGGCCACCCTCTCGCCGAAGCCGAGGCGATTGAGCTCGATCAGCTCGCGGGTGAGCAGTTGATCCTTCTGACAGTTGATGAGATTGAGGAGAGTACGCGAAAGCTGATGGCGGCAATGTCGATCAAGCCCAACATTGCGTTCCGCACGAGATCGGTCGAAGCCGTGCGCAGCCTCGTGGCGACAGGCGCGGGCGTGGCGGTTTTGCCGTCTCTCGTCTACCGGCCTTGGTCACTTGAGGGCGATCGCATCGAGATCCGCGATATCTCGGGCGATCTGCCGTCTGTTCAGGTGGGGCTTTGCTGGCGAAAAGGAGCCCCGCTGTCGCCAGTCGCAAGGGCTTTTATCCGGGCGGCTCAAGGCGCGGTTCCTGAACGATGACCTATCGGCATTTCCGATGGGACGTTTCTTTCTTTTGATATTGCGAACGAACCGGGTGGGTCTCAGACTGCCGCTGACTCCGGCGCGGTGGGCGTTGGCGCCGTAGAGGCCAGCGCGCGGCGGATGAAGCAAAACAATGACCAACAGGAAGGTAGAACAGAATGAAACGGCTGCTTGTGTCCACCACCATTCTGGCGCTCTCTGGGGCGTCTGTCGCATCCGCACAGATGACTTCCATCGGTGAGGGCGAAGGTCAGGTCGATATCGTCGCTTGGCCCGGCTATATCGAGCGGGGCGAAACGGACGCCGCATTCGATTGGGTTACCAAGTTCGAAGAAGCGACTGACTGCAAGGTCAACATCAAGACGGCCAACACCTCTGACGAGATGGTGGCGCTGATGAACGAGGGTGGCTTCGACCTTGTGACAGCTTCCGGCGACGCCTCGTTGCGTCTTGTCGCAGGCAAACGGGTGCAAGCGATCAATACTGACCTTATTCCGTCATGGTCGAATGTAGATGAACGGCTCAAGGACGCGCCTTGGTTCACTGTGGACGGGGTCCACTATGGTGTGCCCTACCAGTGGGGTCCAAACGTTCTGATGTACAATACCGAAGTGTTCCCCGAGCCGCCGACGTCCTGGTCGGTCGTGTTCGAGGAGCAGAACCTGCCCGACGGCCAGTCGAACAAGGGACGGGTGCAGGCTTACGACGGACCCATCCATGTGGCCGATGCGGCGCAGTACCTGATGGCGCATAAGCCTGAGCTTGGCATCACCTCGCCCTATGAACTGAACGAGGACCAGTACAAGGCCGCACTCGACCTTCTGCGTCAGCAGCGGGAACTTGTCGGCCGCTACTGGCATGACGCCTTCATTCAGATGGACGACTTCAAGAACGAGGGCGTCGTTGCCTCCGGTTCATGGCCGTTCCAGGTAAACCTGCTGAAATCCGAGGGACTGCCGATTTCATCGACGATCCCGGAAGAGGGCGCCACCGGCTGGGCCGATACGACGATGATGCATGCCGAGGCTGCGCATCCGAACTGTGCCTACAAGTGGATGGAGCATACGATTTCGTCCAACCTGCAATCCGACCTTTCGGTCTGGTTCGGTTCGAACCCGGTGACGCCGGCTTCCTGCTCCGACGGGTCCGGAATGCAGACGGCTGAGGGATGCACCACGAACGGCATGGACGATTTCGACAAGATCCGCTTCTGGACCACACCCGTGTCCAACTGCTCGCAAGGGGAAGGGGCTTGCGTGCCTTACTACCGGTGGGTCTCTGACTACATCGGCGTGATCGGCGGACGCTGAAAAACGACCCGAGTCCCGGCACCAGCCGGGGCCATCACTCACTCCCCCGGCGCAATGCCGGGGGCATCTGCCGGATATTACCGCCATGACCGCAGCCGTCGAATTCCACTCAGTCTCGCGCCACTTCGGACCGGTCAAGGCTGTGGACCGCGTGGATCTGTCCATCGTGGAAGGGTCGTTCTTCGCCATGCTCGGGCCTTCGGGGTCGGGCAAGACCACGTGCTTGCGCCTGATTTCGGGCTTCGAGATGCCGACTGCGGGCACGGTCAGCATCTTCGGCGAGGATATGGGGTCAGTGCCGCCCAACCGGCGTCACGTGAATACGGTATTCCAGGACTACGCGCTTTTTCCGCACATGAGCGTGCGGGACAACGTCGCCTATGGGTTGATGGTCAAAGGAGTGGACAAGCGCGCACGGTCGGCGAAGGCGGAGGAGATGCTGGAACTGGTCAAGCTTGACGGGTTCGGCGACCGGAGGCCCGCGCAGCTATCGGGCGGACAAAGGCAGCGCGTGGCCCTTGCGCGCGCGCTGGTGAACGAACCGCGCGTGTTGCTGCTCGATGAACCGCTGGGGGCCTTGGACTTGAAGCTTCGCGAGGCGATGCAAGACGAGTTGAAGAGCCTGCAGCAAAGACTTGGAATCACTTTTGTTTTCGTCACTCACGACCAAGGGGAGGCGTTGAGCATGGCAGACCGGGTGGCGGTCTTCAACGAGGGACGTGTGGCGCAGGTCGGCACGCCTTCGGAGATCTACGAAAGACCGGCGACGCAGTTCGTCGCGGATTTCGTAGGCTCTTCGAATGTGCTGCGCCCTGACCTCACGGCCGCCGCTGGGGGGCCGTTGGCTTGGGCGAGCCTGCGGCCGGAGGCAATCCGGATTGCGCCACGGGGACGTCTGGAGGGCGTTGTGACTGGGGCGCGCTACCTTGGGGCAGGAACGCGGTTGTCGGTTCGACCGGCCGCCAATGCACCGGATGATGGAATTGCCGTTGTTCTGCCAGCAGGAGCACCAGTTCCGGCAATCGGCGAGAAAGTCTTTCTCGACTGGGATGCGTCGGCACTTCACCTGATGGAGAGTGAGGTTTGAGCGAAGCGGCCCATCCCGCGCGGGGGCCGGGCGACCGGCTGACCGGTCTTTTCTGGCGGCGACCGAAGCTGCTGACGGCCCTTCTTGTTGCGCCGCCGCTTCTGTGGCTCGGCGTCGTCTATATCGGTTCGCTCGTCGCGCTGCTGATCCAGAGTTTCTATTCTATCGACGAGTTCTCGGGACTCGTCGTGCCGGAATTCACGCTGAAGACCTACGGCGAACTGCTGATCCCGTCGAACTATGACATCATCGTTCGGACGGTGACGATGGCGGCGGCAGTGACTCTGGCTGCGGTCGTGGTCGCCTTCCCGGTGGCCTTCTTCGCCGCGCGCTATGCGAAGGGGCGCTGGAAGGCAATATTCTACCTCGGCATCATGTTGCCGTTGTGGTCAAGCTATCTGGTGAAGGTCTATGCGTGGAAGCTGATCCTGGCCAAGGAAGGAATCATCACCTGGGCGGCTGAGGGGATCGGCGCGGGCAATGTTCTGAATACGATCCTCGCCATCCCGGTGATCGGGGGGAACTCCCTGTCCACGAGCTACATCGGGACCTTCCTCGTCTTCCTCTACGTCTGGCTGCCCTTCATGATCCTGCCGATGCAGGCGGCGTTGGAGCGGGTCCCGACCTCGCTGCTCGAGGCTTCGGCCGATCTGGGTGCGGGCGGGTGGCGGACGTTCCGAAGCGTGGTATTGCCGCTTGCTCTGCCGGGGGTGATCGCCGGGTCGATTTTCACCTTCTCGCTGACGCTTGGCGACTACATCATTCCCCAGATCGTAGGGTCGAGCCGCTTTTTCATCGGTCAGGCGGTTTATTCGCTTCAGGGCACTGCCGGGAACATTCCTCTCGCCGCGGCCTTCGCGGTCGTGCCGATCGTCATCATGTTGATCTACCTGACCGTCGCGCGAAAGATGGGGGCCTTCGATGCACTCTGATGCGCGTCCGCCCCTAAGCCTCACCATCGGCGCCATCGCGGGACTTCTTTTCCTGCATCTGCCGATCGTGCTCATCTTCCTTTACGCATTCACGACCGAAGACCGGAGCTATCAGTTCCCGCCGCCGGGCCTCACCACCAAATGGTTCGGTGTCGCCTGGAACCGCGCCGACATCTGGCCGCCGCTATTCCTGTCGCTCCGCGTGGCGGCCATCTCTTCGGCGATGGCGCTCGTGCTCGGGACGCTTTGCGCGGCAGCCATGGCGCGGGCGCGGTTTTTCGGGCGCGACACGATCTCGCTTCTCGTCGTGCTGCCAATCGCGCTGCCCGGCATCATCACCGGGATGTCGCTGCGCTCAGCCTTCGCCATCGGCGACATTCCGTTCTCGACCTTCACCATTGTACTTGGGCACGCGACCTTCTGCATCGTGATCGTCTACAACAACGCGGTCGCCCGGTTCCGAAGGCTCGGCTCGTCAATGCTGGAAGCCTCGGCCGACCTCGGGGCGAATTCCTTCCAGACTTTCCGCTACGTGATCCTGCCCAACCTTGGTTCGGCGCTTCTTGCCGGTGGGATGCTCGCCTTCGCGCTGTCGTTCGACGAGGTCATCGTGACGACCTTCACGGCGGGCCAGCAATCCACGCTGCCGATCTGGATGCTGAACGAACTTGTCCGGCCCCGGCAACGGCCGGTGACCAACGTGGTGGCGATCGTCGTCTTCGTGGCGACCTTTCTGCCGATCCTTGCAGCCTACTACCTGACCCGCGGCGGAGAAGAGACCGCGGGTGGGGGAAAATGAGAGGGAGATGCCAATGACCAAGCAATTCGACACTCAGCTTCTTATCGGTGGCGCCTTCGAGGCCGGGCAGGAGCCGGGCGAGAAGGTGCTGAACCCGCGGACGGGTGGGCTGATCCTGGACCTGCCCGAGGCTTCGACCGATCAGGTGGACCGTGCCGTGACGGCTGCGCGGGGCGCATTCGGGGCGTGGTCGCGAACGACGCCGGCGGAGCGCTCTGCCGCACTTCTGACAATCGCCGACCGGATCGAGGCCGAGGCCGACGGGTTCGCAGCGCTTGAGGCGCTGAACTGCGGCAAGCCGATCAACGCCGCCCGTGAAGATGAAATTCCGGCCATCGTCGACTGCTTCCGCTTTTTCGCAGGCGCGGTGCGTTGCCAGAATGGGGCGATCGCCGGCGAATACATGGAAGGCCACACTTCTATGATCCGGCGTGACCCGATCGGTGTTGTCGCCTCCATCGCGCCTTGGAACTATCCGCTGATGATGATGGCGTGGAAGCTGGCGCCCGCTATCGGCGGCGGCAACACGGTCGTCTTCAAGCCCTCGGAGCAAACCCCGCTGACGGCGCTGAAGCTTGCCAGGATCCTCGCCGAGGTGCTGCCTGAAGGCGTCGTGAACATTCTGCCGGGACGAGGCGAGACGGTCGGCAGTCATCTGATAAACCATCGCGGCGTGGACATGATCTCGCTGACGGGAGATGTGGCGACGGGCAAAAAGATGCTGGACGCGGCAGCCAAGACCGTGAAGCGGACGCATCTGGAACTAGGTGGAAAGGCGCCAGTCGTTGTCTTCGACGACGCCGATATTTCCGAGGTGGTCGAGGGGCTGCGCGCGTTCGGTTACTACAACGCCGGGCAGGATTGCACGGCGGCCTGCCGGATCTACGCAGGCAAGAAGGTCTATGACAACCTCGTCGCCGATCTCACTTCGGCGGTCGCCTCGATCCAGCTTGCCAACGAAGATGACACGACGAACGAGATCGGGCCGTTGATTTCGCTTCGTCAGCGCGACCGGGTCGCCTCTTTCGTGGAGCGCGCGCGCGAGCAGAACCATATCCAGGTCACGACCGGGGGCGAGGTGCTGGGCGACGGAGGGTTCTTCTATAAGCCGACTGTCATCGCCGGGGCGAAGCAGACCGACGAAATCGTGCGGCGCGAAGTTTTCGGACCCGTCGTGTCGATCACGCCTTTTTCAGATGTTGATCAGGCGGTGGACTGGGCCAACGACAGCGATTATGGCCTCGCCTCATCTGTCTGGACCCGGGATGTGGGCCGCGCGATGGCGACGGCCGCGCGGTTGCGCTACGGCTGCACCTGGATCAATACGCATTTCATGCTTGTGAACGAGATGCCGCATGGCGGGCTGAAGCAGTCGGGCTATGGCAAGGACATGAGCGCTTACGCGATTGAGGACTACACCGTCGTTCGCCACGTGATGGTCAAACACTAAGGATCAGGCCGCTCCGATCGCTTCGGCGATCAGGCCCGGAACGTGTTGGTCCGTGCCAAGTGGGGGCAGCAGGATGCCCCGGAAGTCTGCTGCATGTAGCGCGGCAGGGATGTCGTCTTCGACATGGCCCCAGCGTGCAACAAAGAGCGGAAGGCAAATGGCCTTGGCGCCGCAATCCTCGGCCACTTCGACAAGTTCGGGCGC
>CBDUOT010000112.1:0-11009 GCA_965368915.1 uncultured Rhodobacterales bacterium
AGGCCGCCGACGACTGGGACGCAAAGCACCCACCACCAAGGCAGTGTGCCCGCGACCGAGGCAAGCTGAACGTCATCGATGCCGTACAGAAACGTCTGGAGCGCCGCGATGCCTTTTCGGAAGAAAAGCGCGGCCGTCCCGGCCGCGCAGCCAATGGCAAGGGCGATGAACCAGAACTGCAGCTGGCTCGGCCCCTTGTGGCGCATCACCGACAGCGCCTGAGCGCCCTCGGCCCACGCCGATTGCCATGATCGCACCAGCCAGTTCGGAGATACTTCCTTCACCCGGCACTTTTCCGCGAGCCATTTGTGACAGCACTTCCCCGGGCCGCCCGCTTGGCCTAGGGTCGCCGCGCCCGCCACGAGGATTTCATGCCCCACGATCAGGCGCTTGCCGAACTACAATCCTTCTTAGGAGATCGCCTCGCGCGGTCCAAGTCCGAACGCGATCAGCACGGCGCGAATGAAACCTGGTTTCCACCGGCGCCGCCCGATGCTGTTGCGTATCCGGAGACGACTGACGAAGTCGCGCGCGTCGTGGCCACATGCGCGCGTCATGGCTGCCCCGTCGTCGCCTGGGGGACAGGCACCTCGCTCGAAGGGCACGCGCTGGCCGTGGAGGGCGGCGTCAGTCTCGACCTCTCACGCATGAACCGCGTTCTCGGTGTCCAGGCCGAGGACATGCTTGCAGTGGTCCAGCCCGGCGTCACGCGCGAAGCCCTGAACACCGAACTACGCGCCACGGGCCTCATGTTCCCCGTAGATCCCGGTGCCAACGCCTCGCTTGGCGGCATGGCGGCAACTCGCGCCTCGGGCACCACGGCGGTGCGCTACGGTACGATGCGCGACAACGTGATCGCGCTGGAAGTTGTGCTCGCGGACGGCCGGGTCATCCGCACCGGCACCCGCGCGCGAAAAACTTCAGCGGGATATGACCTTACAGGGCTCTTCGTGGGCTCGGAAGGTACGCTCGGCATCATCACCGAACTCACGCTCCGGCTCCATGGCCAGCCAGAGGCGATCTCGGCTGCCGTCTGCGCCTTCGACGATTTCGTGGCAGCTGTCGAAACCGTAATGGCGACGATCCAGATGGGCATCCCGATGGCCCGGATCGAGTTCGTGGACGAAACCACTGCCGCAATCTTCAATTCCCAGAATGGAACATCCCTGCCTGAAAAGCCCCACCTGATGGTGGAGTTCCACGGTTCGGAAAACTCGGCGGCCGAGGATGCCCAGCGCTTCGGCGAGGTCGTCGCCGAGATGGGCGGCGCGCATTTCGACTGGGCCACGACGACGGAGGATCGCAATCGGCTTTGGGCCATGCGACACGGCGCCTATCCAGCCTGCATCGCCTCGCGCCCAGGCTCGATGGGGCTCGTCACTGACATCTGCGTGCCGATCTCGGCCCTTGCCGAAGCGGTACGCGAAACGCGCGAGGACATCGCCGCTTCCGGCATTGCGGGACCAATCCTCGGCCATGTGGGCGACGGCAACTTTCACGCGATCCTGCTTATAGAGCGGGGCAACGCGGATGAACTGAAGACCGCCAAAGCGCTGGCGCGGCGGATGGCAGAACGGGCGCTAAGGCTCGGGGGAACAATCACGGGCGAACATGGTGTGGGCGCCGGAAAGAAGGATCTGATGAAGATGGAACATGGAGAGGCCTGGGACGTGATGGCCCGCATAAAGCGCGCACTCGACCCCGATGGCATTCTCAATCCGGGCAAGCTCGTGCCGGCCAATCAGGCTGAGGCAGCACGATGAGCATGACTGAGCCTACAGCTTTCCCCCGCGCTTTCACAAACGCCTGGTCGGCGCACGATGCCCGCGCAATGGCCGCGCTGTTCGCCGAAGATGCCGACTTCCTGACGCTGACGGGACATTGGGCCGAAGGGAAAAAAGCGATCGCCGAAACGCTGGCGGGCGAGCTTGCGGGCGCGTTCGCCCGCGCGAAGCTGGTGACAGGACGCACGAAGGTTCGCGAGCTGTCTCCGGGAGTGACGCTCGTCATGCAACGCTTCGTGCTGTCGGGTATTCTTAACGCTGACGGGACAGACGCAGGCCGGATCGGGGCGGTGCTATCCGCCGTTTTGACCGCTACCGAGAGCGGCTGGATCGTCGCGACCGCGCAATTCACCGCCGAAGGCTGAACCGTGCCGCCAATGCGGCGGTCAAGCACGACCCATGCTAAGATGGGGGAGTCGGCAAGCGAGGGTAGGAATGAGGGAAATTGCCTATTCGATCCGGGTCACCGGTCATGTTCAAGGCGTCGCCTACCGCGCCTGGGCACGGGCGGAAGCTCTGTCGCGGTCGCTGCGCGGTTGGGTCAAAAACCGCGACGATGGCTCGGTCGAAGCCCTGGTTGCGGGCCCCGAGGAGCAAGTGAAGGCAATAGTTGCAGCGATGAGCGAAGGACCAGGGGCAGCGCAAGTTACCGATGTCTGGACCGAAGTCGCCGATCCATCTGCTGTTCCAGAGGGATTCGAGATCCGGCGGTGAACTTGGCGTCGCTCGCGCAGGTGCAAATCACGCCCCACCGCTGCTGCAAAAGTCCAACTCTCAGCCGACCGGCAGTATCTGGCGTTTAACCATTGTTCGCAGGGCAAAAGACGACCGCATGGAACGTATGCCGGACACACGCATCAGTTTTTCCTCAAGAAAGCGGTCGAAATCGGTAAGATCGGCGGCCACCGCCCTTATCAGTATATCCCGCGATCCGGTCATCAGGTGACACTCCATGACGCGTTCGAAACCGCGCACGGCCTTCTCGAAGGCGTCGATCGCGTCCTTCGACTGGCTTTCGAGTTCCACCCAGATGAAGACCGAAACCGGCAGACCGACACGCGCCTGATCTACGCGCGCCGAATACCCCGAAACGATCCCCTCGGCTTCAAGTCGTGCGAGACGGCGCGCGCAAGGCGTCTGCGATAAACCGATTTCGGCGGCGAGATCGGTGATCGACATTCGGCCATCGCGTTGAAGCGCGGTCAGAATCCGACGATCCGCTGCGTCCATGGTGATTTCCTCCAATCTTTAATTTGGTTTTAGCAGTTATACCCACCGACTGTCTTCCATTAGGTGAAATACAGCGAAAACCACTCTTCGCTTCAGTGATATTCTGGTTAGGCCTGCTGACCGGAGGAGCACGACATGCAGATCACTGCACTCAACGTTGAGGAGCATGAAGAGGTCTATCGGGTCGAGGACCCGGAGGTCGGTCTCAAGGGGTTCATCGCTCTTCACTCCACACGACTGGGTCCTGCGGCGGGCGGACTCCGGATGCGCGTCTACCGGAGTGAGGACGAAGCGCTTCGCGATGTCCTCAACCTCTCGCGCGGGATGACATTCAAGAACGCAGCCGCCGACCTGCCGCTTGGGGGTGGCAAGGCGGTCATCATGGGCGACCCGGCGCACGACAAGACGCCCGCGCTCTTGCGCGCGATGGGTCGAGCGATCGGTCAGATTGAAGGCCGGTACTGGACCGCCGAAGACATGGGCATGACGACCGACGACATGGCGGTGATCGCCACGGAAACCCCGTTCGTTGCTGGCCTCTCGGGCGGCGAGTTCGCCTCTGGCGATCCCTCGCCCGTGACCGCGCGCGGTGTATTCAACGCCATCCGACGGACCGCACGACATCGGCTTGAGCGCACGGACCTCGACGGTCTGACGATCTCAGTCCAGGGATTGGGCAGCGTCGGTCGGCACCTTGCACAGTTACTCCACGGAGACGGCGCCCGACTTGTTGTCACCGACATCAACCCGTCCCGCGTCGCCGCTGCCATTGCCGAATGGGGCGCGGAGGCGGTTGCAGAGGATGAAATCTACAGCGCCGGCGCTGACATCTTCGCGCCTTGCGCGATCGGTGGCATCCTGAACGTCGAGACGATCCCCGCGCTGCGTGCGCAGATCGTCGCGGGCGCTGCCAACAACCAACTCGCAACGCCCGAGGACGGAAACCGCCTCGCCCAGCGCGGCATTCTTTATGCGCCCGATTTTGTGGCAAATGGTGGCGGCATCATCAATGTCGCGGCCGAGATTTTGAAGGTGCCCGACCAGCCGACCTGGGTGGCTTCGAAGCTAACCGCACTTGATGAGACGATGGAGGCCATCCTTGTCGCGGCGCGGACGGAAGGTGTCAGCCCGAATGCCGTCGCCGAGCGCATAGTGGTTGAAAGGATGAGCCGGGTCGTCGCCTGAGACTTGACGGCGCGCCTCGCACGACCGATCAAGGTACATATGTAGCGGAGCGCGACATGTTGCTTTCGATCCCCGATATGAGCTGCGACCACTGCAAGGCAACGGTCGAGCGTACCATCATCGACATCGACAGCCTTGCCGACGTCGTCGTCTCGCTCAGCCGACGCCAGGTGAAGGTCACAACCACCGCCGCGCCCGAGTCGATCCTCGTCGCTCTCGAGGCTGCAGGCTATCCCGCCAAGCGGATCGACTGAACACGCAGACGGAGACGTTTGCATGGCGATCCCGATCCATGCATACTTCGCGAAAAGCAGCCCCGGTCAGGGGCGCTTCGGGACTGGGGACCGGCGGGACGGTGTGATGAAGAAGGTATTGGTGGGCGCCGTCTTTGGCAGTCTGGCGAGCTATGCCGCACAGGCGGGGCCGATCGACAGGGCTTGCGTGGCCACGAACAGGGCCGCAAATCCACTTCTCTGTGCTTGCATCCAGCGAGTTGCGAACGTCACGCTCACGGGTGCGGACCAGCGCCTTGCCGCGCAACTGGTCCGAGATCCCTCGAAAGTCCAAGAGGTCCGCCAGTCCGGCCAGCCGAAGCACCGCGCCTTCTGGGAACGCTACACTGCCTTCGGAGACGCAGCCGTGCGCGCCTGCTCCGACTGAAAGAGGCTTAGCTGAGGGCGGAACTGTAGGACGATGCCGCGCCCTTCGCCGTCTTCATTGCGGCCATCGCATCTTCGACCGAGATAAGCTTGGTCGTCGAACCGCCAGACATCGCACCAGACGCGCCCACCAGCAGCGAGCCCGCCATCATGGCCTTGTCATCCGGCGCCTCGATAAGCGCGACTATATCGTCCGAGCCGAAGCAGAAGAACATGTGATGCAGCTTGCCTCCGATCGCCTCGATCATCTTCGCGGCGGCCGCCTTGCGGTCTTGCGGCTTGTCCACCATCGCTTTCAATGCTGCGGGGGCGTAGCGGCCCTGAAACAGATAAAACGCCATCGTCTATCCTCCCGTGATGAAAATATGAATGCCGGATCGTATCACAGGAGAGAACAATAAGCTGCGGGAATGCGACATAGTTTCTTCAACCGAAATTTAACAGTCGTCCAATCAATGCGTCGGCAGCCGCCTCGACCAAGTCGAGAGTCTCGTCAAAATCGCGCGTGTAGTAAGGGTCGGGAACCTCGTCCCGCTCAACGCCGGGTACGCCATCGAGAAAGAGCACCAGAGGCGTTGCGTTTCCCGAAGGTCGCAAGCGCTCGAGCGCGGAGAGGTTTTTCCGATCCATCGCCAGTATCAGGTCGAAGTCCTCGAAGTCCGCCGCCCGGGCCTGCCGGGCTCGTAGCGGCGTCAGATCGTAGCCTCGTGACGCCGCCGACCGGACCATGGGCGCATACGGCGGATCACCGACATGCCAATCGCTGGTGCCGGCACTGTCGGTCAGTACGACCAAACCCGCAGCAGCCGCGCGCGCGGCAAAGACGCCCTCGGCGGTTGGCGAGCGGCATATGTTGCCAAGACAGACGAATAGGATGCGCTTCATGCTGGGCCTCCGGCGGCGGCCATGGCAGAAGAATACTGCGATGTCAAAACACGGCGACCATATCGTCATCTTGACGGGTGCGGGGATCTCCGCCGAAAGCGGGCTTGGCACGTTCCGCGATGTCGGCGGCCTTTGGTCGCGCTACGACTGGCGCGATCTGGCCACGCCAGAAGGGTTCGACCGGGACCCTCGTTTCGTCATGGAATTCTACAACTGGCGGCGCGAGAGAGTGCGCGACGCGAGTCCCAACGCCGCCCATTCCGCACTAGCGCGGCTCGAAAGAGGCTGGACCGGCCCTGTCACCATCGTCACGCAGAATGTCGACGACCTGCACGAGCAAGCGGGAAGCCGCGACGTCATCCATATGCACGGCACGCACCTGACGGCGCTTTGCGCCAGTTGTGATCATCGCTGGCCGGCGCCTGACGTAATGACCCCGGACGACCCCTGCCCCGCCTGCGCCAAGCGCGCGACGCGGCCCGACGTCGTATGGTTCGGCGAAACGCCATACCATCTCGACCGGATCGAAGCGGCACTCAACTCAGCCACGCTCTTCGTCTCGATCGGAACGTCGGGAACCGTATATCCCGCAGCCGGTTTCGCCGCCGCTGCGCGCAGAGCCGGCGCGCAAACTCTGGAACTTAACCTGGAACCGTCGGAAAACGCGGCCCTCTTCGATGAGGCTCGACACGGTCCGGCAAGTGAGATCGTTCCTGACTGGGTCGAAGACCTCCTCCGAACTCGCTGACCCTCACCTGTTTACTACTGTCGCGGGGCAGCTTCCCCGGGCCGCAGAGATGGGACAGTACCCCCGTATGGCCGTTGGCCTATCGGAACGCCGGGCCGTGCGCCCAGATCGTCAGCGACCACCGCGTGCCTTCGGTGACAGGGGTTACACGGTGCAGGACGAAGCTGGGAAAAATGGTTGCCGCTCCGCGCCCGGGTTCTGCTGAATGCACGTTAGCGTCCGACATCAGTTCCAGGCGTCCACCGGCATAGTCGGATGGCTCGGACAGCTGCACGACCATCGTCAACTTGCGCCGCGCCGCCGCCGCTCCCACGCCGATATCAGAGTGCCAATGGAAGTGGGCCTCGCGCTCGGCGCCGTAGCGCGCGACCTGCGCGCTTTCGGCAAACTCGGAAAGCGCGAAGTCGAACGCCTCTCGGTTGGCACGGGCGACGATCTGGATGATCCGATCCATGATCCATTCCGCCCCTTCCCGCTCATCTAGCCAGGCGAGGTCGGAGCGACGGATGTTGTGGTCCGAGGCGTTGCGGACAAGGCCGGCATCATCAAGCGGCTCGGCCCTCGCAATTTCGATGATGCGGTCGCATTCGGCCGAACTGAACGCGTCGGGAAGCGTGTAGGGATTGAACAAGAGGGCGACTCGGGGAAAGCGCCTGTTGGCGCGGGATCAGCCCAGATGCACCTGAACCGGCGCCTTGTCCATTCTTCATTTGCGAAGGTGACGGGCGGCGGCGTCACGTCGCCGCCCGCAAGCCTTCAGCGCGCGCTATCGACCGGGATGTCGATCACGACGTCACCCGCTTTTTCGAAGCTGAGCGTAACGGACACGCTTTCACCGTCGGCCGGACGCTGGGTGATCCCCATGAACATCACATGATCGCCCCCGCGTTCGAGAGCATGGCTGCTGCCAGCCGGAATCGCAAAGCCTTCGGGCACGTGCATCATCTGCATTGCACCGTCAGACCCGGCCTTGTGGGTGTGAAGCTCAACTTTCGCTGCGATGTCGGACGCTGCGGCGGTAAGACGGTCGTCTTCGTCTCCGGTGTTCTCGATCACCATGAAAGCGGCGCCCGCCTTCGCGCCCGGCATGAAACGGGCATAGGCATCAGAGACGGAGATCGTGTCACCGGCAAAGGCCGGGACGGCAGCGACGAATGCGAGCCCGGTCAGGGCATTTCTGAGAAAGGTCATATCTTGGTCCTTTGGTTCGGTTTCTGAGTTTGCTGAATCAGAACCAAACCGGAGGATCACGCACGCGGAGCCCGGGTCGCGCTGCCACTTCGGGAACAAGCCGGGCAACAGTCGCGACAGTCGTCGCCTGCGTGGCGGGGCGGACCATCTCAGGCGCCGCTGCAAGAAGCCCTGCAACAAGAGCGGGGGCGAGGTCCGGGCACAAGTGGCGCGTCCCGGTCGGTTGGCCTGTTTCATCCAGCGTTACCTGAACGACACCGCCCGCAGAGCACAGGACCAGAACTTGGCCATCCGCACGCATCTGGCCTCGCGCAGAAGCCGCAAGGACACTCATGCCGGCAACGGCAAGGGCGAGCAAAAGCAGCAAAGGGGAACGCAAGGGCGACCGCATCATGGCTTCGAGATAGGGCAATCCCGTGCCAATGAAAACTGGTCAAAACGAAGCGGCCCCGCACAAGGCGGGGCCGTCATCCGGGTAGCGTTTGGTCGCGGCTCAGGCTGCTGCCTGGGCTTTCGCGATCTCTTTCTTGATCTTCAGTGCTTTCGACGACAGCTCATCGTCCTTCGCCTTGGCGAGGAATGCGTCAAGACCACCGCGGTGGTCGACCGACCGCAGGGCCGCGGCCGAGATCTTCAGCTTGAACGACTGGCCAAGCGCATCGGAGATGAGCGTCACGTCGTTCAGGTTCGGCAGGAAGCGGCGACGCGACTTGTTGTTCGCGTGGCTCACGTTGTTGCCCGTCATCGGGCCCTTACCGGTCAGTTCGCAAACGCGCGACATGGGTTTCGTTCCTTGTTTCTTGGGCCTTGCGCCCGACGTTCAGATAACATGCATGGGCCCTGCAATGGCAGTGCCCTGAATTCCGTCCGCGCGGGATAAGGGCAAAGCCGTGCGGCGTCAAGCGATTCATGCCACTCAGAGGTTCCCTTTAAGCGCCAGCGTCACCAGACGCAATCCGCGCCGGGCGGAGAGATTTGGTCCTTCAGACCCAATTCGCGCGGCGCCCAAGATCCATCGGCGCAGGCTCAGGCGCTGGTCTTCGCCGGAAACGCCTTTGCAAAGGCACGTTCACCCTCGGAAGTGAAGGCGACGACCCGCGTGCCCTTGACGCGGTGCGCCCATCCCCTTTTCTCGATCGCGGCAAGAAACGCCCGGCCCAGCCGACCGCCAAGATGGCTGCGCCGCGCACTCCAATCGAGGCATTCGCGGCAATGGGGCGGCCGTTTCCCGGCAAAGTCCTGCGCGGTGATGCCGAAGGTCGCGGCGAAGTCCCAGCCTGCCGGGCTTAGCGTCAGCCCTTCTGTGCTCAAGATCAGGTGGCTCTGCGCGACAAGGCTTTCGTAGAGTCGCACGCCCCTCTCGCCAGCAAGGTGATTGTAGCAGACGCGCGCCTTTCGGAGGGCCGGATCGCGAGGACCGGGACGAGTTTTGGGCTTTGAAAGGCCACCTGCGAAGCCAGTCAACGCCTCGATGACAGACGCCGCTTCGTCCGATGCCAGCGTGAAATACTTGTGCCGCCCCTGCTTGCGCGGCGCGACAAGACCGCCCGCCTCCAACTGCGACAGATGACTCGACGCGGTGGGCAGGCCGACGCCGGCTTCGGCGGCCAGTTCGCTGACCGTCAGGGCCTGACCGCGCATCAGCGCTATGAGGATGCTCGACCGCGCCGGATCGCCGATCAGCGCGGCGACCCGCGAGATGTTGGGGACATCGTGCATTCTTCGATCGTAAGCGAAGTATGGCGCTCGGACAAGCGACCATACTGGTGGCAGCAGGAAAGGATAGGACAATGACGATACGTTCGATATTCGCCGACAAGCTGCGCCCCGCCATGCGGCCAACCCTGACTGAAAGGCTTTTGCTTTGGCGCCAGCGTCGGCGTAGCCGGCTTGCGCTATCCCGGCTTGGCCCTACGCTCCTGCGCGATGTGGGAATTTCAGCGAACGTGGCGGCGCGCGAATTCAGAAAACCATTCTGGCGGGAGTAACAAAGTCGGCACATGGCCGATCGAACGGCATGGTCCCTTTCATGCCCGTTCTCCGTGTCGAACGGCGCTGACGCTCGGGCACTATCCTCAAGGTACGCCATTGCAGATCTCATAAGGTGTCTGGAACACGCCGGGACACTGGACTCCTTTCCCAGCGCAGATCAAAATCCGCTCATGCCGCATGATGACCCCGACCACCCGCATTCGCTTCTGCCCCCCGAACCGGCACTCCGCGTGAAGGCGCTGGAGACGATCCTTGTGCGCAAGGGCCTCATCGATCCTGCTGCAATGGAAGAAATCCTCGAGACCTACGAGAAGAAGGTCGGCCCGCATTTGGGCGCCCGCGTCGTTGCACGGTGCTGGAGCGACCCGGCCTTCCGCGACCGGCTTATGTCCGACGCCACTGCCGCCATCGCCGAACTGGGCATCTCTGGCAGGCAGGGCGAACACGTCGTCGCCGTCGAGAACACCGCCGAAACGCATAACATGGTCGTCTGTACGCTCTGCTCTTGCTACCCGTGGCCGCTGCTTGGCATTCCGCCCGCGTGGTACAAGTCGGACGCCTATCGCGCCCGAGCAGTCCGCGAACCACGCAAGGTCCTGGCCGAGTTCGGAGTGACGCTGCCCCAAGGACAAACCGTCCGGGTGTGGGATTCGACGGCCGAAGTCCGCTACCTCGTCGTCCCCATACGACCAGCCGGGACCGACGGGCTAAGTGAGGACGCGCTCGCGGCTCTCGTGACCCGGGATTCCATGATCGGGACGGGCCAACCGCTTCGCCCTGGTGAAGCCGCGTGAGCCGGGTCCACGATATGGGCGGTCGCTATGGCGATGGTCCCGTGACGCCCGAACCGCAGGGAACCGTGCCCTTCTCTGAAGACTGGCACCGAAGCGCGCTGGCAATCACTCTCGCGGCGGGCGGGCTTGGCGCATGGACGATCGATACCTCCCGCCACGCGAGAGAGTCCTTGCGGCCAACCGACTACGCGCGCTTTTCCTACTACGAGAAATGGATCGCCGCGCTCGCAGACCTGCTCGTGGACCGCGGGCTCGTTTCGCTTGAGGAGCTTTCCAACGGCACCGCAGCGCAGCAACCACTTGGCACGATGGCGCTTCGCGCCGAAGCGGTCGGCCCGGCGCTCGCGCGTGGCACCCCTTATGCCCGCCCCGGCCCTGCCCCCGCTTTCGCGCGGGGCGACCGCGTACGCACCCGACATCCCGCAAGGAACGTGTTTGTGCCCGGCGGGCATACCCGTCTGCCCGCCTACGCCTCGGGCCAAATCGGGCGCATCATCCTTGTACATGGAGCGCATGTTTTTCCTGATTCAAATGCGCATGG
>CBDUOT010000113.1:0-10616 GCA_965368915.1 uncultured Rhodobacterales bacterium
CCACATCCCGTTGCGAGAGGTGGGTCTTGACCTCGGTGGTCTGGATTTCGGCAACCACCGGCGTTGCCGCCAGCAGGCCGGCTGCAAGCGCGCATTTCATGAATTTCTGCATCCTCTCGGTCCTTCCGATGATCGCGCAGGATCAGCCTATGATGGCGATCCACCCGAATCCACTTCAATAGTTGAAGTCAAAATTCCGGTCTGAAGCCGGCGGACCGTGCGGGTGCAGCTCGGGATGGCGTCTATTCTTCGGAGCACTTTTTCAGCCCGACCTTGGAGAAATGGCTGAGCATAAACCATGTCGAGAACGCTTTGATTTCTGAAGCTGAGCCAACGAGCGTGATCGCGCCCCTTTCGAGCGCGGCTCCGAGGCTGACATGGCCGAGCCAGATCTCGATCAATGTCCGGATATGAGCGGTGATCGCGATATCGACTTCATGGCCAGGGTCCTTGACGCAGACCTCGATATCGTCGGGCTCGAAGACGATCCAATAGGTGCGTTTCTTCTGCGGGACGCCGTCAAGCAGGAACGACGCGACCCGCCGGGTCTTCCGCCTGTCGTCACGAAGCAGTGTCAGCTGCCGCAGTTCCCAAAAGAGAACATCCGGGTCGAGGTTCTCGTCCGCGACGATCTCACGGCGAAGCCATTCCTGCGCCCAGTTCCCCATCTCATCCAGAATGGGAAAGAGGGCGCGCCCGGAGTCCGTCAGCACGTACTCCGAAGCTCCGGACGCCTGTCGGGGGACGCGCGTTATGACGCCGGCCTGTTCAAGCTGCCTGAGGCGACTCGACAAGGTTGCCGACGACATGTTTGGTGCACTCTTCTGGATGTCCGAAAACCTGGTCGCCCCGCAAAAGAACGCACGCAAAATCAGCGTCGTCCAGCGGTTGCATAAGATCTCCGAAGTCAGCGCGATCGGACAAAACTGCTGGTATCCTTGCGGTGTTGTCATCGATGAAGGCTCCGCGATGTGTGACCTGAAATCAAGGTCACACACGCGGAGGCGAGCGACCTAGCGCCAGATCGACCCGGAAACTCGACTGCGTCCTCGGATCGGTCTGTGGTCGGACCATACCGGACCTCTTTGCCAGGCGCTACGAAGGTCGGCTCCCCGCCCACACTACGTGGACGAAAGTGAGAGGACGTTGTGCTCCTGCGGTTTCACAAAGCCTTCGCGCTCTACCGGTTCATGGAGGAGCTAAGCTGAGTTCCCAATCGCGCTCGAGCCCAAGGTCGTGGGGGAGTCCGGGCAATGCTGCCGGCCGGGAGGTACACGGAGCGCCTGGCGCAGAAGCGGATTTCCGGAGTAATCCCACATGGCCGCGGCCGGCGTTCGGGTAGCTGATTGGTCGCGTTGGCAAGGAGCGGCCAGACGCCGATCTACAGGCGTCTGACCAGAATTGGGGGGCACTGATAGCTTAGATTTCAACGACCACCTTGCCGATGGCCCTGCCGCTCTTCAACCGAGCATAGGCTGCGCCGACTTCGGCCAGGGTAAAGGTCTGCTCATCGAGAAGCGGCTTAACGGTTCCGGCGTCTACCAGCTTGGCCAGGTCGGCAAGGATCCCGCCATGCACCTCGCGTCCGACATCATGCAGCATCGGCAGAAGCATGAAGACGATGTGCAGCGACAGCCCCTTGAAATGCGCCGGCGACAGGTCGAGTTCGGACAAGGCAACGGTGGTGACGACATGCGCGTTCAGTGCCGCCGCCGCAAAAGAATTGGTCAGGTTTGCGCCGCCGACCGAGTCGAACACCACGTCGAAGCCGGCCCCGCCAGTCTGCGCCGCAACGTAATCGTCGATCTTCTCGGCCATGAAATCGACGGGTGCGGCGCCAAAGCTTTCGATTGCCGCAAGCTGCGCGTCACCGGTGCCGGTGGAGGTGACTTCGGCGCCAAGATTCCGGGCGAGCTGGATGGCGATATGGCCGACGCCGCCGGCGCCGCCCTGGACGAGCACCTTCTGGCCAGCGCTCACCCCGGCGCGGTGCATACCCTCCCAGGCAGTGATGCCGACCAGCGGAAGGGCCGCGGCGTCGCGCATGGACAGCGTCTTGGGCTTGGGCGCGATCAGCCGTGCATCGGCCAGCATGAACTCGGCCAGTGCGCCTTGAAGATCAGCCAGACCGCCGGCGCAGCCATAGACCTCATCCCCTACGGAATAGCTATTAACGCCGTCGCCGATCTCTTCGATCACGCCGGCGAAATCCATGCCGAGCACTGCGGGCAGAGCGGGGGAAAGCGGCAGATCCTGGCCCAGATCCTTGATCATCGTGTCAATGGTGTTGACGCTCGCGGCCTTGACGCGGACGACGACATGACCGGGCGTGGCGGTGGGGCGCGGCGTATCGGCCTCGGTGAAAATTGCGTCGGGGCCGTATTCGGTCAGGGTCATGGTTTTCATCGGTTTCTCCCGCTGAAGGTTGCATTGACCCGGAGATACGGCTTTGTGTTGGCGCGAATAATCGGCCAAATTTTGATTTCAGTTTTCGGATTTGAGCTATATTCACGACACTCGGCACTCCCCACCAGCGCCCACCGTCCCGGCCTGTCTCAAACTGTCTCAGCATGAGACAGTTAATGCCTTTGGCGGCCCTCAGGCATGCGGCAGCGTTGCCCGAACGCGAGATCGGGCTGATCTTCTCCCAGTGTTTCGGGCGTCCTTAACGCCGCACGAATGGGAGGAAGTCATGTCACCAACACGCGAGAAGCAGCATTGGATGTATCGCAACATGGTCACGAGCCGCAGGTTCGAGGAGACCATCGCGAAGATCTATTTCGAAGGTAAGACGCCGGCGTTCAACATGGCCAATGGGCCGATCCCCGGCGAGATGCACCTGTCCGACGGGCAGGAGCCGGTGGCGGTGGGGGTCTGTGCGCATCTTGCTCCCGAAGACGTGGTCACGGCCACCCACCGCCCCCACCATCAAGCTATCGCCAAGGGGGTCGACCTGAACAAGATGGCGGCCGAAATTTTCGGCAAGAAGACCGGCTTGTCCGGGGGACGCGGCGGTCACATGCATCTTTTCGATGCGGATGTGAATTTTGCCTGCTCGGGCATCATCGCCCAAGGCATGGGCCCGGCGGTCGGTGCTGCACTAAGCCGCAAAATGCAGGGTAAACCGGGTGTGGCCGTCGCCTTTCTTGGCGAAGGCGCGGTGAACCAGGGAGCTTGGCACGAGGCGATGAACCTTGCCGCCGTGTGGAAATTGCCCTTCGTCTGCGTGATCGAGGACAACGCCTGGGGAATCTCGGTCGCCAAGAGCGCGGCGACCGCCATCGCCAACAACGCCGACCGCGCCGCCGCCTATGGCATCCCCGGCAAACGCATCGAGGGCAATGACCCCTATGCGATCTACGACGCAGCGGGCGAAGCCATCGCCCGGGCGCGTGCCGGTGAAGGCCCCTCTCTGATCGAGGTCGAGACCTATCGCCTCGCCGGGCACTTCATGGGCGATGCCGAGGGCTACCGCCCCGAGGGTGAAAAGGACGGGCTTGTCGCGAAAGACCCGATCCCCGCAATGCGCGCCCGTCTGCTCAAGGATGGCGCTGCCAGCGAGCAGGAGCTGGAGCAAATCGAGGCCGAGGCCGAGGCCCGCGTTGAGGCCGCGATCAAATTTGCCCGCGAGAGCGCGGACCCGGCGCCGGAAGACGCGCTGACCCGCGTCTTCGCGGCCTGAACGGGAGGAAGAAAAATGACTAAATCGAATGAGAGAAAACTGACCATCGCCCGCGCCATGGCCGAGGCCGTGGCGCAGGAGATGCGTGTGGACCCGGGCGTCTTTGTCATGGGCGAAGACATCGCGGCCCTTGGCGGGGTCTATGGCAACACCCGCGGTCTGCTGGAGGAATTCGGCAATGAACGCATCCGCGACACGCCGATTTCCGAGACTGCCTTCATCGGTGCTGCGGTTGGCGCGGCGCAGGATGGGATGCGTCCGGTGGTCGAACTGATGTTCGTGGATTTCTTCGGCGTCTGCTTTGACGCGATCTACAACCTGATGGCCAAGAACATCTATTTCTCGGGCGGCAACTTCAAGGTGCCGATGGTGCTGATGACCTCGACCGGCGGAGGCTATTCCGATGGCGG
This sequence comes from uncultured Rhodobacterales bacterium, assembly GCA_965368915.1. Taxonomy (GTDB): domain Bacteria; phylum Pseudomonadota; class Alphaproteobacteria; order Rhodobacterales; family Rhodobacteraceae; genus Albidovulum. The sequence goes on from CBDUOT010000113.1 coordinate 4,093, forward strand.
GCAGCATTCTCAATGCCTTTATGGCACCTTTGCCCATCTTCCCGGCATGAAGGTGGTGGCCCCCTCCAACGCCTATGACGCGAAGGGACTGATGACGGCGGCGATGCGCGACGACAGTCCTGTCGTGTACATGTACCACAAGGGCTTGCAGGGCATGGGCTGGCTCGGCACCGAGGCCGGCGCGACTGTGCACGTGCCCGAGGAAAGCTACACGCTGGAGATCGGCAAGGCCAAGGTCGTGCGCGAGGGCCGCGATGTCACCATCGTTAGCCTCGGCATGGGAGTGCACAACGCGCTCAAGGCGGCGAAAAAGCTCGAAGAGCAAGGCGTCAGCGCCGAGGTCGTCGATCTGGTCAGCCTCGTGCCGCTCGACCGAGAGACGATCCGCGCCAGCGTTGCCAAGACCGGGCGGCTGATCGTCGTGGACGAGGATTATATGAGCTACGGCGTCTCGGGAGAGATCATCGCATCGGTCACAGAGCATGACATCTCGGTGCTGAAGTCTGCGCCCAAGCGCGTAGCCTTCCCCGATGTGCCGATCCCCTACGCCCGGGTGATGGAGCAGTTCTGCCTGCCCAACCCCGACAAGATCGTCGCCGCCTGGGACCAGATGAAGGCGGCCTGACACCCACTACCACTCACGAAACCCGCAAGTCACCGGGGACGCAATTTCGCGTCCCCGGTCAGAGGAGGAATTTCCATGGCTACAGATATCGTTATCCCGTCAGACCTTTGGGAAGAGGACGAGGAATGCGTCATCACCTCTTGGCTGGTCGATGACGGCGCAAGCGTCGAGGAAGGCGCGCTGGTCGCCGAGATCATGACCGCCAAGGTGCAATACGAAATCCATGCGCCCGCCTCGGGCACGCTAAGCATCAAGGAAGAAGCCGATGCCGTAGTCGCGAAGGGCGCCGTGATCGGACAGGTCGCATGACCAACTCTGCAAGGATAGTGCCGCTGAAGGGGGTTCGCGGCATGATCGCCGACCGCATGGTCGAAAGCCTTCAGACCGCCGCGCAGCTCACCCACCACGGCAGTGCGGATGCGACCGCGCTGATGGCCGAAAAGGCACGGCTGGGCGACGCAGGCACCAAGGTCTCGATCGAGGACCTTCTGATGCTGGCGGTGGTGCGCGCCTTGATGAAGACGCCCGACGCCAATGGCCGCGTCGAGGGGCGCGAGGTGAAACTGTCAGAAGCGATCGACCTTTCGGTCGCCATCGCCTTGCCCGGCAACCTGCTGGTCGCCCCGGCCATTTTTGGCGCGGACGCAATGGATGTGACCCAATTGCGCGCGGCGCGGCAGGATCTTGCGGCGCGGGCCCGGACAAACAAGCTGAGCGTGACCGAGATGACCGGCGGCACGTTCACCGTCAGCAACCTCGGCCTGACGCGGGTCGAACATTTCACCCCGATCATCAACACCCCGCAGATTTGCATCCTTGGAATCGGGCGCATGACCGACCGGGCGGTGCGCGGCCCGGACGGCGGGATCGATCTGCGCCCGCATGTCGGCCTGTCCCTGACCTTTGACCACCGCGCGCTGGACGGTGCGCCAGCGGGCGATCTGCTGACCACAATCTGCCAAGAGATCGAGGAGATGCATGTGTGAGCGGACCTTTGCTATGGATGGCCGACGTGGCCGCAGGGCTGGCTTTGGAGGCAGAGGCATTGGCGGCCAAGGATCCTTTGGTCTGCCTCTGGACGGCCCGAGCGCCTGCGCTTGTCTGTCCTGCTGCATTTCGGCACAGGCCGGGGTTCGACGAAGCGGCGCTGCGCTCCGCAGAGCGTGGCTGGCCGGTGCACCTGCGCCCGACCGGGGGTGGCGTGGTGCCGCAAGGCCGCGGAGTTTTGAACCTGGAGCTGGCCTTCACCGCCGGGCGAGAGTTCAGCATCGAAGCGGGCTACCGACTGCTCACAGACGTGATCCGCGACGCCCTCGCGCCGCACCATACCGACCTGACTAGCGGGGCGATCCCCAACAGCTTTTGCGACGGGGCCTGGAACCTGTCGATACGCGGGCAGAAGGTCGTCGGCACCGCGCAACGCATCCGGCCTCAAGGCAGCGGACAGCGGCGAATACTGGCCCATGCACTGATCCTCACCGATGGCGAGATTGCCTCCGGAACAGGAGCGGTCAACGCCCTCCACGATGATCTCGACCTGCCCCCGGTCGCAACCGAAGCGCATACGACCCTGGCCAAGGCATTCGGCCCGAACATGGCGGACCCGGCCACTTTCGCCGGGCGGCTTGAGGCCAGCGCCAAGGCGGCCTTCGCAACGCCAGTCCTGTACATCGCCGCGTAATACAAACGCCGTTCCGAGGAGGACGGAACTCACCAAAGGGAGAACCTCATGTCAAACGACACCATCCACATTCACCTGACCGTCGGCGTGCCGAAGGCAAATGCGACCGACTTCGAGGCGCTGATGACAGAGTTGATCGAGCGCAGCAGCAAGGAGCCCGGCACGCTGGTCTACGAGTGGTATCAGACCGACGACGGCACATGGCACATCCTCGAACGCTATGCCGATGCTGAAACCGGCGATCTGCACGTGAAGGGCTTTGCCGAGAATTACGCCGGTCGCTTCTTTGAGCTGACCGAGAGTTGCGAGGCAATCGTCTCCGCCAATGCCACCCCGTACATCCGCGGCGTGCTGGAAGGGCTCGCGCCGCTCTACATCGCTCAGCAAGGCGGGTTCAACCGGTTCTGATCCGCGCTTCAGCCGGGCCGCACCAGCCCGTGACGCTTGATCTTTCGATTGATCGTCGCGCGGCCCATGCCCAGCCGGCGGGCGGCCTCGCTGACATTCCAGCCGCTGGACGTCAAAGCATCTAGGACCAGCGTGCGCTCGTCGTAAGCGAGCCTCGGTGTGGCAGCGACCGGTGTAGAACATGCCGTGCCGCCAGTCGCGATCGAGGTCGCCAGCAGATCGACCGGGGTGATGCGACCGCCCGCCGCCGTCATCAGCGCCCGTTCCAGCGCGCTCCGCAACTCGCGCACATTTCCGGGAAAGGGATGCGCCCGGATCAGGTCGGCGGCCTCATCGCTGAGATCGACCGTCCGTCCGGCAATCTGGGTGGCCAGCACTTGCGCCAGAACCTCTGGCTGCTCGCGGTCCCTGAGCGGCGGCAGGCACAACCGCGAGGCGCCAAGCATGTAATAGAGGTCGTCGCGAAACCGCCTCTCGGCAACCGCCTGTGCCAATGGCTGCCTGCTGAGGGATACGATGCGCGGATGGCCCGGCTCTGCCGCGCCGCAATCCAGATCAGCCTCTAGGTCGTCCATCTGCCTGCGAAGCTCTGCCTGAACGTTGGCTGGCAACTCGGCGATGTTGTCAAACACCACAGTCGCGCGGGTCTGCGCGGTCCCCGGTATTGTGGCGACGACGCGCGCCCGCGCCAGCACCGCGCGCAGGTTGCGTGTATCGTCTTCAGAGCCGACAATGGAGGCGCAGTCGACCTTGAGGATCGGGGCCGCACCCGCCAGCGCCGCGACCAGCGCCGACTTGCCAGTGCCTGTCTCGCCTTCGATCAGAAGCGGCATTCCGGCGTGAAACATCGTCTCGGCCTGAGCGCAGACGGCGGCCATGGTCTTGCTACCCGTCGCCAATTGGCGCAGCGACGGTGGCAATCGCCGCTGGCGCATCTGCTTTGCAGGGGCCGACGGTGCCGGGCGCGCGGGCCTGACCTCTCTCGGCGTTCGCGCCGACAGATTAACTACCGGGCCTTTCGCCATTGGCATCGACAGAACGCGGCCAGGCACATTTGCAAGAGACTGACTTTCCATGGCAAATACGGCTTCGAAAGGCTGACCTTTTAGACCGCCCGGCGCGCCTTCGCCCCAAAGCCTTTCCACCGCCTGTGTTGCTCCAAGGATGATCCCCGCCTCGTCGACGGCAATCAGCCCGTCCTCGGACAGCATATGACCCAGCGCGGCGGAAGACACCGTCACCATCATCTCATCCGCGAAGCGCTGCTCGAACAGACGCCGTTGAATCCGGTGCGCCGCAGTTTCGAGGAATTGCTGCGCAAAGAGATGATCTGTTCGCTTGCCATGGTCAAAAGTGACAAGGTTGACCGATCCGACAAGTGTTCCTTCGGCATCCAGAATGGGCGCGCCGGTGCAGGCGAACGACGTCAGTCTGGAATAGAAATGTTGCGCGCCGCGAACGGTAAACGCGCGCTTGGTCCGCAGCGCCATTGCAACGCCGTTGGTCCCGGCGATCCGTTCATCCCAGCAGGAACCCAGCGCAATGCCATTCCAGTTCTGGGTCATGCCCCCAGCATCGACGGCTTCAAGCCGCACGAGGACGCCGTCGGCATCGGTGATGACGAGGCATCGTGTGCCGTCACCGACAACTCTGGCGATCTGGCGAAAGAACCCCTGCCGCCCGCCGGTGCGCTCAACGATCTGTTCCAGGCGCGGCGCGATCTCGGAGGTTTGCAGGCGCATGATCGGCCGCGCGGAATCTCGCACCAGCTTGTGCTGGCGCTTGCAGCGTTCCCAGGATGCGGCAATGGCGTCCTTCGCCCCTGTGTCCGGGGTGCCTCCGATCATGTCTCCTCCTTCGCGTATCGTAGGGCAATCCCTGAGCCGGGTTCAAACCTTTTCAGGCCCGCCGGTCTACTCCGGCCAGGTCGTGGATTGCCGCCATGAGGTCCTTCGCATGCGCCTTGTCGCCCGCAGAAGGGTTGGGCTGGGCAAAGCCTCCGCGGTCATTGTCGAAATAGCGGCCCGAGGCTTGCGCGAACTCATCCGACAGGGCGGCGCGGCGCAGGATGTCAGCCCCGATCGCAAGGTCATTGCCCGCCACGCCAAAGCCTTCCTTGACCATCTTTGAGGCCAGCAGCGAGCCGGGATTCACGGCGATGAAAGCAGGCCCGTCCGGATGCGCCTTGGCCATCTCCTGTGTCCAGATCGTGATCGCCAGCTTGCTTTGCGCATAGGCCGCCATGTCATCGAGACCGCGTTTGCCGCGCAGCGCCGTGACGTCCACCGGCGCCTGCGCCGCCGACGAAAGGTTCACCACGCGGCCGGTCGCCGGGATGATCGGCAGCAGCCGCTGGGTCAGCAGATACGGCGCGATGGTGTTGACGGCAAAGCGCACATCCAGCCCCTCGGCCGTGCGGGTCTGCGGCGTCTTGAGGACACCGGCGTTGTTGATCAACACGTCAAGCCGATCATGGCGGGCCATGATCTCTTTTGCCAGCGCCTCAACCTCTTCCATCCGGGACAGGTCGGCACAATAGATGTCCGGCGCGCCGCCAACCTGCGTCGCGGCGGCTGCCAGCTTGTCTTTGCTGCGACCATGGAGCAGCACTTTGTGGCCTTCCTTTGCGAGCGTCTTCGCCGTCAGCAGGCCGATACCGTCTGTTGCGCCGGTGATGAGGATGGTCTTGCTCATGGTGTTTTTCCTAAATGGTGAATTCAGGCAGGATCTCGTCCGCCAGCTGTTGCATGGTTGGTTCGATCTCTGCCCCGTTGAACCGCAGGTTCAGCGCGACGTGATTGATGCCAAGGTCGCGGACCTCGGAAAGATAGCGCCGCAAATAATCCGTGCCCGACCGGAAGCCGAGGTGGATTGGTCTGGGTGGCGCATCCGCCTGTGCGACGAGGTCCACGTAGAGCGATTGCATCACCGGCTTGTCGGGCAGACCCGCTTCGCTGATCCGCCGGCGATAGTCGGCCACCACACGTCCCTGCGCAGCCGCGTTGCGCGGATAGGTCATCCAGCCGTTGCCATTGCGTGCGACCCAGTCGGGCGATTGCTGGCTGCCGCCGGTGATCAGCAGCGGCAATTCCCCGCCAGAGGGCTTAGGCAGCATGTCGATCCCGCCGGAAAGTGTGCCCTGCGCGGTGTCGCGCTGCGGGTAGGGATCTGCCATGGCACGGATGTAGTCGACACTGTCGCGGAACCGCGCCCCCCGGTCTTCAAAACCCATGTTTAGCGCCGGGTATTCGTCGGGCCGGTCGCCCGAGGCAATACCCAGCAGCAACCGCCCACCCGAGAGCACGTCGGCCGAGGCCGCCGCCTTGGCCACATGCGCCGGGTGGCGCAGCGGCAGCACGATGCTGGCCACGCCAAGCGCGATATCGCGTGTCGAGACCGCAAGCGCACCAAGGTAGACGAAAGGATCGAAGACCTGCCCAGCATCGCCAAAAGACGGCACGTTGAACGGCACATCGCGCAACCAGAGCGCCGAGAACCCCAGCTCATCTGCCATCTGGGCGCGCTGGACATGGCGCGCCATGTCGGGCACCGCGCTGTCTGCGTAACTCTCCAGCGGCACCACGAGCCCCACGCTCAACTGACCGGGTTGAAAGACCGTGTTGTAGGCGCGGTTGAGGCGTGGGAAGGTCTTTGTTTCCGTATCATCCAGCATCTTTGATCTCCTCTTGGCCTCGAATGGCCCCGAACACCTCAGAACCCGCTCAGAACCTGCTTGCCGATCACGCGTCCGCTTTCCTGGCGGATATGGGCCGCGCGCAGGGTCTGGGCACTCAGCTTGCCTGCCTGTTC